>CAZMVU010000006.1:0-61801 GCA_964569295.1 uncultured Nitrospirales bacterium | reverse complement strand
GGCAGATTGGCGAAACACGTGCGCTCCCTTGCGCCATACGGCTAAAGAATTACCCTAATGCTTACCCGGATGTTAAGGATCAAAGCCCCATGCGCGGGGCAAACGCCACGGGGGGCGAACCGGTTTAACGGGCGGGAACGGCACACGAACCACGCCACGGGCTGAAATGGGCGTGAAGTGTGCCCTATGTGTACCCTGAACCGGGCGGGCAAGAAAACCGGCGGCAAGGGGCGCTGTCGTAAACCCTTACCGCCATTATGTTTACGTGGTCGGGGCGCGGGGATTTGAACCCCGGACCTCCTGCTCCCAAAGCAGGCGCGCTAACCGGGCTGCGCTACGCCCCGTCATGGTTCGTGTGGCTAGCATAGCATATGGCGGGGATTGGGTGCGATCTACGTGGTGGTGCGAAGGCCGTGCCTGTTATTTCAGGATTGGGACGATCGGGTGTGGGTTTACATCGAGGAGTGGAAGCATGTGTTCGTCTGTTTGTACCGGTGCTCCGGTCTCTCGTCTTTTTGTTTTGTGCGCCAGAATTCCCAAGGGCCCTCCGAAAGGCCGCGTGGCGGTTTGCTGGTGCTGGGGGCACAGGTTATGGAGCGATTGTTCTTCTTGGGGGGCGGTGTCTTTTTCGTCGTAGTGTGCTTTGATCACTTGCTGAGAGAAGCTGGGTTCGTGTAATTCGTAGCGTCCGAAGCGGCGTTGCACGATGCCGCTGTCGCGTAGCTTGCAGTATTCGCGTTCGAGGATGGGGAGCACCTGGCGTTTGCGCAGGCCTTGGTAGTGGTTCACGTTGTAGGATTCGTCGAAGCCCGGGGTGATGTAATCGCGCAGGTCGAAGGGGCTTGTGAGCACCCACTTGCCGCCGGCTTTTTGAAAGTACGGATTGTCTCCTTCCGCACAATCGAGCGCCATCTGGAAGCCCTGGAAATTGGCTTCGAGATCGGCGTAGGAAAAGATGCCGTCGACCAGGCCGCCTACGAGACTGCGTTCGATGGCGATTCCCCACTGCACCACCTTGCGCATTGCCGCCTCTGGGTCGCGCCTTTCTTCATCGCGGTGGCGCAGGAACCGTTGGAAGTAGCGGCGGCCGAATCCGAAGAAGTGACCGATCTTATCGGTGCCGAGGTACACATTCCCGATGCGCACGGTGCGTGCCATGGGCAGAATGTAGGGGAAGGCGGGTTTTCGGTAGATGCTCATGCGCTGGTATTCGAGGAAGGAGACCTCGCGGTTTGGGTAGCGGTCGATATGGGGGTCGGTGTTGACGAAAGTGCGGATGCGTGAGCTATGGAGCCCCTGAAACAGATATTCGTAGAAGCGAATGGTGAGCGCTTCGGCGGTTTCAATGGGGGCAGCGAAGTTGTTCACATTTTCGAGGAAGGCGTGTGCTTGCTCGTTGAGGTAGGTGTTGAGCGGGCCGGTGGAATCGGCCAGCACCACTTCCCAGGTCAGGAATTGGTCGGTTTCCGCCGCGTGTGCTGCGCTGCCAATTGTCGTCAGCACAATGGCGGCGAACATGATCGCTGCCTGCTTCGCCATGTTCTCACCTGTGGCGCTTATCTTTCCCGATAGGCGCCCGCGTTGTCTGCCTAGTATTTTTTGCGCATTGTGGTTGCGGGAATTCGCATACCTTCGCGGTACTTGGTGACTGTGCGCCGCGCGATATTGATGCCCTGCTCCTTGAGCTTGTTTACGATTTTCTGATCGCTCAAGGGTTTGCTTTTGTCTTCTTCTTCGATGAGCTTTTTGATCATGGACTGAATGCTCTTGGAAGACTGTGTGCCGCCGCTGTCTCTGCGCAGACCAGGTGAAAAGAAGAATTTCAGTTCATAGAGGCCTTGTGGGGTTTGCATGTATTTACCGCGCGTGGTCCGGCTTACGGTGGCCTCATGCACGCCCACGCGGTCGGCGATCTCCTGGAGGGTGAGCGGTTTGATGTGCTCGATCCCCTTCTCGAAGAAGTCGCGTTGTACATCCACGATGGCCTGTGCCACTTTGAGGATGGTGGCCTGGCGCTGCTCGATATTGCGGATGATCCACTTGGCCGACTCGACGCGGTCGCGCACGTACTGCTTGGCTTCCTTGTCGGTCTTGCTGTCCTTGGCCATTTGTCGGTATTGATTCGAGATTCGCAGATCGGGCACCCGCTCGTTTACAAGGTAGACATCGAAGTCGCCGGTTTCCTCGTTCTTCTCGACGATGACGTCGGGTGTAATATACTGCGGTTGGGAAGCGGAGTATTCGTAGCCGGGCCAGGGGTTAAGCCGGGAAAGCAGTTGGCGCAGTTCTTCCACGCGCTCGGGACTGATTTTCATGGCCTTGGCGATCTTGGGAATCTGCCGGTGCTCGAGTTCTTCGAGATGCTCCGTTACAAGTGTTTTCAGCGCCGGCTCTTCGGGATACTCTGCTTCAATCTGCAGGAGGAGGCATTCGGTAATATCCCGCGCGCCGACGCCTGCCGGCTCGAAGCGCTGTATGATGTCGAGAACGCGCTCGACCTCTGCCATGGGCACATCGAGATCCGTGGCGAGGGTATCGAGGTCGTGGGTGAGATACCCGCGCTCGTCGATATCGCCGATGATTTCTTCGCCCACACGCAGGGTATGCGGATCGTCGGTTACCATGCGCAACTGGGCCAGCAGATGGGCGGTAAGTGATTCCTCTTTGGTGATCGAGCGCTCGTAGTAGTCACGGCGTGCGTCCA
Organism: uncultured Nitrospirales bacterium; assembly: GCA_964569295.1. Classification (GTDB taxonomy): domain Bacteria; phylum Hydrogenedentota; class Hydrogenedentia; order Hydrogenedentales; family JAGMZX01; genus CAZMVU01. The sequence goes on along the minus strand of CAZMVU010000006.1, from coordinate 59,097 downwards.
TGTCGGTATTCCGGCTGAGGTCTTGGCCTTCCTGGTGCCGGAAATCCCAGCGGTCGGCGTAGGCATCGAGATCAAAATCCTCTTCGAACTCATTCTTGTCGCTGCTGTCGCCGTTTTCGTTGTTATTATCCTGTTTGCCCTCCGGTTCTTCTTTGCTCGTGGTGACCTCGAGTACAGGATTCTGTTCAAGTTCTTCCTGTACATACTGTTCGAGTTCCATGCCCGAGAGCTGCAGGATATGGATAGCCTGCTGCATCTTCTGGGTCAGAACCAGTTGCTGTTTCTGGGTTTGTGTTAACCGGGGTTCCATGCGCATCATGGCGCATTCCTCCATGTTTAGCAATATGCGTGCCATTATAGCAACGCCCGGTCAGGCTGTCAATTGATGCTCCGGCCGGTGGCTGCTATACTGCGCGGCAATCATGCGCGCGCACCCATGCGCGGGCCGCTCGCTGGCGCCGACGCACGTCCTGTCAAGCGTGAAAGCATGGCGGAGGGGCTTGCTTTTGTGCGCAGCCAATTCCTTAGTTCTACGCAACAGGGAGCGCAACGCGGTGCTTCGGTTTAGTCTTCTCGGCAGCGGGAGCAGCGGCAATGCCGCGCTCGTGACGACGCCAACCACCAAGATTCTAATCGACAACGGGCTCAGCTTAAAGCAATTGCGTCTGCGCCTGGCCGCGGTGGGGGAATCGCTCACGGATCTCTCGGCGGTGGTCATCAGCCATGAGCACTCCGACCATGTGCTTGGTTTGGGCGTGCTTACCCGCCAGATGGCGGTACCTGTGTATATGACACCGGCCACGCATGAGGCGCTGCCGGCGTCCTTGAACGGTCTGAACGGCGTGCGGCATTTCGAAAGCGGCGACACGCTGCCGCTGGGGGATATCGAGGTGGACACCTTCGCCGTTTCCCACGACGCTGTGGATCCGGTGGGATTCGCTGTGCGCGGTTGCGGGGCGAAGCTGGGTTTTGCCACCGACCTGGGCCATGTTTCGCATGTGGTGCGGCGTGGTCTGGCGGGCGCCCATGCCCTCGTGATCGAGTCGAACTATTGCCCCAAGCGTTTACTGGCCGGCCACTATCCGCCCCGGGTGCAGCATCGCATCCGCAGCCGCATCGGGCACCTCTCGAACCAGGACATGTGTTCGCTGCTGGCGGAGCTGCTCCATGACCGCCTTGGCACCGTGGTGTTGATGCACATCAGCGAGAACAACAACAATCCGGACGATGTGCTGGCCCTTGCACGCGGCGTCATGAATGGGCATGTGGCCAAGCTGCATCTCGCGTGGCAAGACCGGCCGACACCGCTGTTCGAGGTGCGGCCGTGAAGGTCCTCGAATTTATACGCATGCCGGCAAGCCAGATGCTGCTTGCTGGCGCCGGCCGTTCCGCCGGGGTTCCCGTTGCTTTGCACTATATCAGCAGCCGGGACGAGGGGCCGCTTATCCAGGGCTGGGGGGGGTGTGGCGCCTGCCGGCATGTTATCAGCCTGCCGGGTGGGCGCCGGGCATGCCGTCTATCGCGCACGGCCGCCGGGGCAACCGCGCTTAAAGGCGGTATCCCCGTGCCTTTCATGTGCCATATGGGTTTTGCCTGCGTGAGCATCGCCGCTCTGCCCAAAGAGAACTTTGTGCTCACCTTCGGGCCGTACAACCCCGCCAAAGCACCGCATGCCCTTACCCATAGCGTGCGCGCGGGACTCGAAGAGCTCCTCGGCGAGGCGCCGCCCGAAGAATTGCCTTTCGCCTTTGACGATGTGCCCGTGTGCAAGGGGGACGCGGTGTGCGCCATTGCCGAGTGGACGGCTGCTTGCCTCGCTCACCGGTGGCAAGAACTGCAGGCGCCGGCAGAATCGCCGGACGCACCGGCGGCTGAAGGAGGGGGGGACACGGAGCCGTCCATTTGTTACGCCGCCCCCACACACCCGCGTGAATTTCACAGCGACCCGTTTCAGGCGGGCAACATGGCGGCGGCGTTGGCGGGGGGGCGTTTGCCCGCCGTGCGCGAGGTGCTTCGTGCGTTGCTCGAGGAGGCGGCGGCCGGCAAACGCGAAGGCGGCCAACTCCGGCGCGCACGCGCCGTGGCGGTCGTGGCCGCTGCACTCGAGGCTGCCCAACGCGCCCGGCTCGATACCGCTGCCGCATGGGGCGCGCTCCCGAATCTCCTCGTGGATCTCGAAAAAGTGCAGGATATCTCCGGTCAGCTTGATGCGGCCATGCGGGTGCTGCGCAACGTTGGGCCGCCGCGCCCCGCGCCGGCCGGCCCGCCCGCACATAAACCGCCGGCGGCGGCAGTGCGTACCACGTACAAGGAGTTGAACGCCATCCTCACCGAGCGGCTCGCCGATGGTGTCGAACTGCGTGAAGCGGCGGCCCTGCTCGGCGAAAAGCCGGCGACCATCAGTAAGCGGCTCAAGCGCAAGTTCGGCATGAGCTATTCGGAATACCTTGCGCGGCTGCGTGTTACCAAGGCGAAAGAGTTTTTTCGGCGTACACGCCTTTCGGTAACGCAAGTGGCCACCCGCGTGGGGATCGCTGATCAAAGCAATTTCAGCAAATTGTTCAGGAAGTTCGAGGGCATGTCCCCCACCGAATACCGGCAACGCTTCGGGAAAAAACAATGAAACTTACGGATCAGCTCCGGCAATGGTGGCTCCGTGTCACGTGTCCCACGGAGTTTCTCTGTGACAACTGCCAATACGACCACCCTTCCGCATGCCACCGGCCCCAACGGCCCAACGCCGTGAAATGCCCGGACTACAAACCCCGGGGCAAAAGGTGAAACTAGCGCGCTGTTCGGGCGGTCTGATTAAAACCGAACATGGTGTGCCGGCCGATGATGTGGAACCCGCGTGCGATACAGCTTACTTGACGCGGTGGCGCCCGGACGGCCTATACTTACAGCCTTCAACGCGGGCACGCAAGCCACTGAGGCGGTCCGGTGCTTCGCGCCCATGGGTTTTCAGCCCGGCGGCAGGGTTTATTGAAACCCCGCACCGATTGCACCGCCGCTATATGAGGGCCGTTGTGCAAACAAGGGCTAATGGCCCTTGTCGTTAATTGGTTATCAGCACACAGAATTGAGAAGGAGACGTCGCATGCGTATCGTTAACCGTTCTTGGACCCTCCCCGGCCGCGTGGTTGTGGCCTTTGCCCTGGCGGCGGTCATGGCCGCAGGCCTCGCCCCGGCGCAGGAAAAGCCCGTCACCATACCTGCGCTCGAGCTTATGCCGGAACAAACGGCCATCGCCCTTGGCTTGCCGCCAATACCCCTGCTTGAGGCCAAACTTGTGCCCATGCTGGAAGCGGTCGCGCCCCAGCTCGAAGCCGCAGCCATGATCGACCACACGGTCAGTGATATGGCCGAGGACTTCGCGATCGAAGAGGCCCAGGACCTTGGCGACATCGTTGCGGGCCTCGGCCTTGATCCCGATGCCCCTGTCGGCGTCTTTGTCGACTTGGCGCCCTCGCTGGAAAGCCTCGAGCCCTTCGTTGAGGCGCTCGAAGAGGCCGAGGAAGCGTCTGCGATGAACATGGACGAGGTCATCGCCAAGCACATGGAAATCCCCGCCATGAGCGCCGTGCTCAAGGTATCGGACAAGGCGAAAGCCGAGGCGGCAATCGCGCACATTGCCGGACTCTCCCCTGATTTTGATCTCGAAGGCTACGAGAAGATCGCGGCGGGCGACCTCACCATCCGCTCCTGGGGAGCCGAGGTTTTCAATTACCTGCTTACGGACACGCATCTCATCCTTGGCAATTCCCTCGACATGGTCGCCAATACGGCCGCGCGCATCGCGGAGCCCACGCAAGTGCGCTATGCCGATGCCGATGTACCCAAGGTGGACATGGATGAGCTGGTTCTGCTGGTCAAGGGCGGCGATTTCGTGCCGTCGCTGCTGGGCCTACTTTCCGCGTTCCAGGCCGAGCAGGATCCCATGGTTGCACAGATGATAAAGTCCCAGCAGGACATGCTCACGGCCCTCTTCACCGGCGAAGGGGGCGATGATCCGATGATCGTTTCGATCGGCATCGACGGCAACAAGTTCGAGATTATGTCTCGCCTGGACGCCGCAACCCATCCGGCCATAATCGAACAGTGGGGCGAAGGTGTTCCCCTGAAGCTCGCCACGAAGCTGCACCAAGACACGCTGTTCTTCCTGGACTTCGTGTTGACCCCGGAACTCAAGAAGACCATCAGCGGCACCTACATGGATGTGCTGGCAGACCAGGTGCCCGAAGATCCCGGCATGGCCCAGGGACTCACTATCGGCCGTCAGGTGCTCGAGATGCTCGGTCCCGAGGTCGTCGTTGGGCTTTCGCCGGTCGCCGATGACCTGCCCGCCCTCGTGCTCATGGTGCAACTCACAAACCCGGAAGCGACCAAAGGCCTGTTGCAGCTCTTCGTGCCTACAATGCCCGATGAGACCTACAAGGACGTGCAGATAAACGACATTGTGGCTGGTGAGGTGCCTGTGCCGCTCAGCCTCGCCTACCTCGATGATGCCGTGCTCGTGTCGAACAACATCGAGGAAGTGAAGCGGATCATCGACCTGTTTGCGGCGGGAGAAGACTCGGACCTCTTCGCCAGCCTCGAGCCGGCGATGGATCCGGCGCGTCCCCGCTACTCCGCGCTGGTCATGAAGCCCCAGCTCTGGACCGATATCGTGATGCCGCTCTCGATGTTGTTTGGCGCTGTGCCCGACGAGGCCGACATGATCGCCTCGCAAGTGGCCGCCCGCGTCGATGAGATGCGTCTGGTCGGTGAACAGATCGACACGTGGAGCGTGTCGAGCCTGAGCATGTTCCTGAAGGAGATGGACGCGGAAGAAAGCACCGAATAGCCCCGGAGCGCCGCACCGTCCGTGCAAGACCGCCGGGCCACCCCCGCCAAGTGCAGGGGTGGCCCGGCTTTTGCCCTTTATCCGCCCTGTGGTATCCTACACACCTGAAGGCAGCAATGAACGGGGCGGTACCGTGAGCAAACCCTTTTTCGAGGAAGAGTTCAAGAGTGACCTCCAGGTCATGGGCGGTGTGCTCGAACGTGCTGTGGCGGCTCTTGTGCAGCACGGCTGGGTGGCGAAGGAAAATGCCATGCGCGCGCGGCTGTGCCTCGAAGAAGCACTCGTGAACGCCATTCGTCACGGCAACCAGGGCGACGCCAGCCGATCCGTGCGCGTACAGTTAACCGAAGAGGGCGGCCGCTGCCTTGTTCGGGTCTACGATGAGGGCGGCGGTTTTCGCCCAGAGGCTATTGAACTCCCCCCATCAGACGCATGCGGCGGGCGGGGAATCTGCCTTATCAAACATTATGCGGATTACCTGATCTACAACGAAGAAGAACACTGCCTCGAAATGGCGCTGCGTCCCGCACCATGCGAGTCGGGCGAGGAGGACCACGATGCCCAGCAATGAAGAACAACTCATCGACTACACCCAGATGGGCCGGATTACCGTCGCGACTGTGCGCGCTTCGAGCGTCTTGAGCGCGCTCAATGTGGTCGAATTCGGCAACGAAGTGCTGGAACGTGTGCGTAACAAGCCCGGCATCAACCTGCTGCTGAATTTTACGCACGTGGACTACCTGTCGAGTGCGGTGCTTACCGAGCTCTTGCGGCTCAATAAGGCCGTCGAGCAGGTGGGCGGCCGGATGCGCTTGTGTGGGATTTCGCCCACGATTCGTGAAGTCTTCGAGATCACGAACCTCGATAAACTTTTCGCGCTTCACGAGGAGGGCGTGGAGAATAGCGTGAAACGCTTCGAGCGCGCCCTTGATGTCCAGGCGCAGGAAGCCGCCTGGAACGACGACGAAGAGAACGCGTGAATCTTCACGCTTGCTTGCTGAATGGGGAAGAAGTGATTGCCGTCTGCGCGGCGGGAGGAGACCCGTACCGTCATGCGAATTACCATTGTCGGAACTGGCTACCAGGGCCTTGTGAACGGCGTTGGGCTGGCCGAACATGGCCACATCGTCACCTGTGTTGACCGCAAGAGCGAACGTATCGAAACCCTTGCCAAGGGCATGCTGCCATTCCATGAGCCGGGCCTCGAAGAGCTCCTGCAGCGCAACATCGAAGAAGAGCGCCTCATCTTTACCGACGACATTGCCGAAGCCGTGGCGGGATGCCTCGTGGTTTTTCTGTGTGTGGGGGTGCCTGCGTCCGACGACGGAAAACCCGAACTCAGCGAGATTTACCAGGCCATCGCACGCATTGCCCGGGCCATGGACGGCTACCGCATCATTGTCAACAAAAGCACCTCGCCACCCGGTACCGCCGAGGAATTCGCCCGGATCATGCAGGAGAACACCACGCACGACTTCGACATTGTGGTGAACCCTGATTTCATGAAAGAAGGCGCGGCCGTCGACGATTTCGTGCGCCCCGACCGCATTGTTATCGGCTGCGCGGATGTGCGCGTGCGCGAGATTATGAAAGAGCTCTACGCACCGTTCCTGCGCACGGGCCGCCCCTTCCTCGCGATGGACCAGCGCAGCGCCGAAATGACCAAGTATGCCACCAACGCGATGCTCGCCGCGCGCATTTCCCTTATGAATCAGCTTGCGGACTTATGCGAAGCCTTCGGTGCGGATGTGAGCCATGTGCGCGAGGGCGTCGGGGCCGATGAACGTATCGGCCCCAAGTTCCTTTTCCCCGGCCTGGGCTTCGGGGGACCCGGCCTGCCCAAAGACCTGCGCGCGCTCATGAGTATGGCCCACGCCGCCGGACGCGACAGCGATTTGCTCGAGGCCGTGTGGAACGTCAATGAACGCCAGTTCGGCAAGTTTATCCACCGCATTATCGACTACTACGGCGACACCCTGGCGGGCAAGCGGATCGCCGTGTGGGGCGTGAGTTTCAAGCCCCGCACCAGCGATTGCCGCGGCGCCCCCGCCATGGCCCTGATTGATCGATTGATCGAGGGGGGCGCAGAGGTCGTTATCTATGATCCCGTAGCCGCTCCCGCCATCCGTAAGCGCATGGGCGACCGCGTCACGCTTGCGCGCAAATACTACGATGCCCTCGAAGGCGCCCACGGCCTGGCCATATGCACCGAATGGAACGAGTTCCGCCGGCCCGACTACGAGCGTATGGCCCAGATTATGGCCGATCCCGTCATTTTTGACGGCCGCAACCTCTACACCCCAAAGATCATGCAGGAAAACGGCTTCCGCTACTTCAGCATCGGCCGGCCGGCTGTGTAGGCTCTTTGCTGGGGGAGCTTTTCGTTAGGCAAGGGAAAGCCGCCAGCCCCCCTCAAAAAACGCGGGGACGGGAACATGGACGAGGACATCATCGGCGGACAGCCGGCGCCGCGTTGGCACCATGCGGTCTTGATTGGCGCACCCGTGTTGGCGTTGGGTGTGGTGCTGTTTGCCGACCTGGACCCCGGCCACCCGGAGGTCACGCGCACGGCGGCCGTGGCACTGCTTATGGCCATCTGGTGGTTGACGGGCGTGGCGCCGCTTGCCATTACGGCGCTGCTGCCGGTGATCCTGTTTCCCGCGCTGGGCATCCTGGACGCCGGCGATGTTGCCAGCCGCTATGTGAACGATGTCATCTTCCTTTTTCTGGGCGGGTTTCTTGTGGCCCTGGCCATGCAGCGCTGGCACCTGCACCGCCGGATCGCCCTGCGGCTATTGCTCTTCTTCGGCATGCGGCCGCGCTACATGCTCATGGGCTTCATGCTGCCGACCTTCTTCCTTTCGATGTGGATATCGAACACGGCGACCACCATGATGATCGTGCCCATTGCCATGGCGATCATCATGCGCTTCGAAGAAGACCACCAGGGCAATGGCGCCTTTCAGCGCTATGCCGTAGGGCTCTTGCTGGGCATTGCCTACAGCGCGAGCATCGGCGGTGTGGCCACGCTCATCGGGACGCCGCCCAACCTTGCCTTCAGCCGCATCCTGACCGAGATGTTCCCCGAAGCCCCGGAGATCACCTTCGCGAACTGGTTTGTGTTCGGCTTTCCCCTGGCCCTGGTGCTGCTGGGGATTCTGTGGGTGGTCCTGTCCACGGTGTTTTGCCGCGGCACGGAGGGCTTTCACCTTGATCGGTCGGTGATTCGGGAACAATACACCGCGCTTGGCCCGATGACCCCGGAAGAGAAAATGATCGCGGCCGTGTTCGCCGCACTCGCGCTTCTCTGGCTCACGCGGCCCGGCCTTGAAATCGGCGGCTTCCACCTGCTCGGGTGGGCCAGCCTGTTTTCGAACCCGAGCCTGGTGAAAGACGGCACGGTCGCCATTGCCATGGCGGTGCTGCTGTTCCTGCTGCCTTCGACGACCCGCCCCGGCGAACGTGTAATGACTTGGCATGCCGCCCACGACCTGCCGTGGGACATTATCCTGCTGCTCGGCGGCGGTTTTGCACTGGCGGCCGGCTTTCAGACTTCCGGGCTCAGCGCTTGGGTGGGGGCGCAGCTCGACACCCTGGGCCGCCTGCATCCGCTGGCCCTGGTGATGATTATTTGCCTTGCCGTGTCGTTGCTGACGGAACTCACGTCAAACACTGCCACGTCGCAGGTGATCCTGCCGATTATCGCCGCGTTGGCGGTGCGCATTGGCCTGCACCCGCTCCTGCTCATGATTCCCGCCACGCTGGCCTGTTCGTTTGCCTTCATGTTGCCTGTCGCCACGCCGCCCAACGCCATCGTGTTCGGCACACGCCGCCTGCGTGTACCCGATATGCTGCACACCGGCCTGGCCTTCAATCTCGTGGGCATTCTGCTTATCACGCTGGCCACATTTACCCTTGGCCGGCTGGTTTTTGGTATTGAACTCGATGAAGTCCCCGCGTGGAGTGCGCTCGACGGCCGCTGACCCCGCACCTTTTCATACGCGCCTTCAACATGCTACCTTGTCCGCTGGCAAGATCACGAGGCGGGCACCACCTGTGGGCAGGCGATGCGTTCAAAAACAAGAAAACCGCTTTGGGGCGGTATCCCTTCGAGCGGAGCCGAACCGGCATACTTTAACAGGAGACGCCGTTGACAATGGAACTCACTTCGCAGTTTACCGGCCTGCACGCGCGTCCGCTGGTAACTGAGATTACCGGCCGCCGCGCCATGGGCTATGCCGCCGCCATCGGCGATGCGAACCCCCGCTATTTCGACGACGAACGCCCGGCGGGGATCGTGGCGCCGCCCATGCTTGCGGTCGCCCTTACTTGGCAGATGGCCGCGGATTTCGCCAATTACTGGGACGTGAAGGAGTTTCCTGTCGAAGTATTGACCCGGCAGGTTCACTATACCGAAGTGCTGCACTGGTATCGCCCAATGTGCCCGGGGGATAAGCTCTCCCTCGCCGGTGAAGTGGCCGCGATCACCCCGCAACGCATGGGTGCCTACCTGGTCATCCGCTTCGACGCAGTGAACCAGAACGAAGAGCGGGTCTTCACCGAGTTTATCGGCGGGCTGCTGCGGGACGTCCGCTGCACCGATGGCGGGCGGGGCGGAGATCTCATCCCCATGCCCGAGCGTGCGCCCGCCCACAAGCACACGCTTTGGCAAGAGGACGTGCACATCGACGTACTCGCGCCGTGGGTCTATGACCACTGCGCCGATATTCATTTTCCGATTCACAGCTCCGTGGCCTTCGCCCATGCCGTGGGCCTGCCGGGGCCCATCTACCAGGGCACGGCAACCCTGGCCCATGCGGTAAAGGCTGTGCTCGACCGCGAGGCGCAGGGCGACCCGGCGCGCCTGCAAGGGGTGGCTTGCCGCTTCACCGACATGGTGCGTCCGGGCGAGGATATCCGCATCGAGGCGCTGGTGCGTGAACCGGGTGATGGACTGGAGACCATTCATTTCCAGGTGCTGAACGCCGGCGGCCGCAAAGCCGTGCGCGACGGCGCCGTGACGTTGCGCAACCCGTAAGAAACGGGGGGAGATTTCTGACTATGGGTGAACAGAATATGCCGTTGCTCTGGCAGTATGTCGACTACTGGGCGGAGCGTAAGCCGGATGCCGAGGCGATTGTGTTCGAAGGCACGCGCCTTACCTGGAGCCAATTCCGGGATGCCGTGGACAAGGCGGCCCACGCTTTTCTCGAGGTGGGTGTGGAACGGGGCGATCGCGTGGCCATGCTCTCCATGGCACGCCCCGAATTCCTCATTAGCTTCATGGCCGCGGCCAAGGTGGGCGCCATCTGGGTTGGTATGTCGCCAAAATTCAGCATGGAAGAGTTGCAGTTTCTGCTTAACGATTCGCAGCCGTGCCTGCTTGTCGCGCAGGATACCTTCCAGGGTGCCGACGTAGCGGCGCGCGCGCGTATGCTCGCTGATGGTCTCTCCAGCGTGCGCAAGGTGCTCATTCTTGGTGGCCAGCCACACGAAGACCGCTACGCCGATTTCGTCGCACGGCCGCGCCCCGAATATGCCGGGGAACTCGAGGAGCGCGCGGTCCGGACGGACCCCGACGCTGCATGCCTGCTCATGTACACCTCCGGGTCGACGGGCAAACCCAAGGGTGTCCTGCACTCGCACCAGAGCATTCTCGCCAATGTGGCCGTCGAAAGGAAGCACTTCGGTTTCGATGAAAACGCCCGTGCCCTGATCCATTTCCCGATCAACCACGTCGCCGCGGATGTCGAGATTGGCTTTACGGGCATCTACGGCGGCGGCACGCTCGTGCTCATGGACCGCTTCGATGCGCAGAAGTCGCTCGAGGTCATCGAGCAGGAGCGCATCACCGTGGTGGGGCAGGTGCCCGTCATGTTTCTCATGCAGATGCAGGCGCCCAAGTTCCGCGAGATGGACTGGTCGTCCGTGCGCGCCTTCGTATGGTCCGGTTCCGCTGCGGGCGACATTATGCTGGGCGCATTGCACCAGATTGCAGCACAAACCGGCGCCGCCATCATGACCGGCTACGGCTCGACCGAGTTGTGCGGCTTCGTGACGTACAGCCACCCCGAAGACCCCATCGATGTGCTGCGCCATGCGGCCGGCAAGATTGCCCCGGAGTTTGAACTGCGCATCGTCGACGATGAGCATAACCCCCTGCCGGCGGGCGAAGTGGGGGAGATCGCCGTGCGGGGCGACACCGTCATGAAAGGGTATCTCAACAATCCCGCCGCCACGGCCGAGGTTATCGATGACAACGGGTGGTACTACACCCGCGACATGGGCTATCTCGACGAGCAGGGGTATCTCTACATTACCGGCCGCCGTTCCGAGATGTTCAAGACCGGTGGCGAGAATGTGTTTCCCCGTGAAGTCGAGGAAGTCCTCGAGCATCACCCGGCGGTTCTTTTTGCCGCAGTGATCGGCGTGCACGACGACTTCTATGATGAAGTGGGCCATGCCTTCATCATGCTCAAGCCCGGCTATGAGGTAACGGCCGGCGAACTGCGGGACCACTGCAAGGCGCACCTCGCCAACTTCAAGGCGCCGAAGAAGTTCGATATACGTTCCAACCTGCCGCTTCTTCCAACGGGCAAGGTGAGCAAGGTCGCGCTGAAGAAGGAACTGGGACTGGAGACGGAATGAGTGATGCAGAACGATACCCCGGTGAGAACGTAGGACTGCTCGCGCATCTGCCCGCCTTTGCGCAACGTGTGCTGGTGGCCGGCGTCGATGCCGTCCTGCTATGCGCCCTGCTCAAACGCACCCGGCAGGCCGTAGCCTGGGCATGGCTGCCGCCCGGGATATCGGCCAGCGCCACGGCAAGCCTTATCGATGGCGTGGTCGCGAATGAGGATGCCGCCGATTCACAAACCACCAACCACCCCCAGGCCGTTCTGGCAGGAGAGCCACGCTTCGACGCGGTCATCATCACCGATTCGACGCCCTGGCAGGCGGATATTCCGGCCTTCATAACGCTCGCGGCCAGTGCGCTCACGCGGAATGGCTGGCTCTTCCTGCGGCTCACCGAGGGCAGCGGTCCTTTTCCGGCATCGGCCCTGCACGAAGCGGGCCTTTCCGAGTACGCGCGTTGGGATGCGAACGGCGACGCCCTGCTGTGCTGTGTGCCGGATGAGTACAACCCCGTGGACCACGCCCGGGCCCTGTTTGACGCGGGAGATCCCGCAGCCGCCAACGACGTCCTGGAACGTATTCCGGCTGTGTATCTCGATGCCACGGAGGTACGCCTTTCTGTGCAACTCGACCGGCAGCTCTGCTTGCTGGCGATGCTCAAGGAGCGGGTCCCCGGCCATGATCCGCTTTCTCTGTTTCACCGCATCCAGCGGATTGGGGACAAGGTCACGGCGAATCGCCCCCTGCTGCACGCGCCTTACCAGTGCAACGCCGAGAATTGGCGCGCCATTGGCAACCCCCACATGGCGCGGCGCATACTCCGCTCTATACTGCACGTTGCCCACGACAATGCGGCTGAGGAACAGTGCAGGCACTACCCCGAGACGGCGCCGGCCCCAACGCCGGAACACGCCCCGCAGTGGCGTCAGAGCGCCGGCGAAAAAACGCCCCGGGTGCTCTTCCTCATTCACCCGCGCATGCACTATGGAATCGATGTGCTCTATGACGGTCTTTGCCGCGTGGTTGGACCGGAACATGTGATAGACTTTCCCGCCAAGCCCTCGCTGCATGGCCGCCCCGAACCTACCTTCGCCAATTACCCGTGTGTGTTTCAACGGCCCGAGCACGATTGTGATTACCCGCACATCCTTGCGGATCTCAAGGCTGGCCGTTTTGACCTTGTGCTTTATGGTGACTGCGAGTGCGAGCTGCCCGAGGACATGGTGCGCCCCCTCTTAGAAGCCGCTGGACAAACACCGGTCTTCGTCGTGGATGCCCTGGACGAGCCCATGGATATGCGGGCGGCGGTGTGCGCCCATACCGGCCTGTCCCTCGTGTCCGCCTATTTCAAGCGGGAGATGCTTGCCTGCTGGGACTACGGCCCCGGCGCCTATCCGCTGCCTTTCGGTTATCCCGACGCGCTCGTGGGGCCGCCTCCGGAAGAACTCCGGCCTGATCGCCTGTTCTGGGCCGGCCACCGCTGCTCCGGTCTGCGCCGGCTCTATATCGATCATATCGAGGCGCGCTATGACATGCGCTTCGTAGAAAGCTATCCCCAGGAAGTGTATTCCAGGCGCCTGCATGAAAGCCGCGTTGGGCTCAATTGTTTTGGCTTCGGCTTTGATACCGTGCGGTACTGGGAACTGCCCGCCCATGGCTGCATGCTGCTTTCGGAACGCATGCCCATACGCATTCCAGACAACTTCAAAGACGGCGAACAGGCGGTCTTCTTCGAGGATCTGCCTGATCTCGAACGTAAGCTCGATTATTTTCTGGAAGACCCCGATGTCTGCCTGCGCATTGCCCGGGCTGGCCACGAGCACCTGCGCAAGCACCACACGGGCAGCGCGCGGGCCCGCCAATTACTCGCACGGCTGTGACTGTGTTGCCTGGTGTCGGCGCGTTGTTTTCCGTCCGCGCCCTCGAGGTGCGGTGAAGCGGCGGCTGGCCCTGTGTCTGGGAGCGGGAGCAGAATGCTACCTGGCGAGGCACGCTATCGCGAGAACCAGGGCACCACGATTGAGGGCAGTTTGTCTGCGTCGAAGCTGTCCAATGGATCAAGCCCCAGCAACAACTCGTCATAGTCATCGATGCCGTCGCCGTCCGTGTCGCGGCGTGTAGGATCCGTAAAGGTTTCGAGCAACTCCTGGCGGTCCGTCAAGCCGTCGCTATCCGTGTCGGGATTGTTCGGGTCGGTGGGCGGGCCGTAGTACCCGCTTATTTCGACAGCGTTTGACAGACCGTCGCCGTCGTCATCCGGATCGTCATCCTCAATGGTGACCGTGGCGGTGCGTGCGGCGGGGGCCAGGGCGGTAAAGCTGCCGCTCTCGAGGGTCACGGTCAATTGCTCATCGGGCTCCGTAAAGATGTCAGGAATCAAATCGATAACGATTTCAGCGCTCAGGGTGCCTGGCAGGAGGGCCAGTTCTCCGCTGGGCACGACAAAATCGGCGCCCGCTTCCGCCGTGTCCCCCTCGACGGTGTAATACAGCATGGCGCCGTTTGCGGTTACGGCCCTGCTCAACGTGATCGGAATGGTAACGGTTCCGCTGTCTTCGATGGCACTGACCTGAGCAACGGCGAAGCGGGCTTCCACGGCGTGCAGGTACTGCTCGATAATGGGGTAGGTTACATTGAAGCGTCCATAATAGTCAGGTTCCAGCGGGGTCAAGCAGGAGGCGCCGCCGCCCCAGAGCTGGCCGATAATTTCCTGGGTCTCGGTAATGAAAAGGGGGCTGCCCGATGAACCGGGCTCGGTGGTGCCCTCGGACCAGGTGCTCTCGTGGTAGTACGGACTGCACGCGTTGTCTGTATCGGTCAGGACGCCAAACGCGATGCGCTTGAAATCGCCCCGGGGGTGATGGATGCAGGATGTGGGTGTGTCCAGCGGCGGCGGTGTGGTGGTCCAGCCCAGGCGGGTGACGCCGGCGGGGGGCGCATTGCGCATTTCGAGCAGGGAAAAATCATTGCCGGATGCGCAGGAGCTGGCGCCGCCGTCCATATTGGCCAGTTGCTCCGCACCGCCGGTGGTACGCGGTACCGTGGCCGGGTCGGGCGCTGCGCCGTCGCATGTGGCCGTTTGGTATAACCAATAGAATTCGAGCGTGTCGGCCTCGGCGTCGTTGCCCACGCAGTGGTTGGCCGTGAGCACCAAATCGAGATCTTCAAACGGGTTAACGTCCGCGATAAGCGACCCTGTGCAGAAGAGAAAACCGTCCTGGCCAAGCATGCCGAGCCCCATGACGCCCGTCGCCGTATCCGCCCATTCGGGGTAGCAGGTAACATCGAGGTTACAACTTCCCGCACTTCCCTTCTCGCGCAAGAAGCCGGCGAAACCGGCATAAACATACACGGCCTTTTCCGCCGCCAGACGCACGGGGCCCGTGGCGGCGCCGGCCGGTACCCGGCAGGCCACGACCACGCGCTCTCCAAAGCATGTAGGGGTCCACAATACATCGCGATCCGCGCCGATCGTGTCGAAGGGGCCATAGGCTTCTTCCGGGTGAAGCAGGTTGTACACCATGACATAGGCACCCTGGGGCAGCTCGAAATGCGTGAAGCCGAGGCGTAGGCCCGAAGCTCCGGGTGCTTCCACCAGGGCCGCCCACAAGCGGTCACCGTTCGGCAAACGTTGCCATGGGGCTTCGCCGGTGCGCGTGGTCGTGACGGAGAGCGGGGGCGTCATGGGCCGGTACTCGCCAATTTGCAGCACGCCTTTGCTGTTGGTAGCGCCGTCGGCCTTCGTACGCAAGTCCGCGGGCGATTCCGGCGGTGAGACGGCAATGTGCTTGGCGAAAGCCACATTGCCTTCCGGCACGCGCATGGTCCGCTTTTGCGCTTTGCGCGCGCCCGGCTGTACGAGCGTTGCGGCGGCGCGCACCGGCCGGGGTTGCCAGTTTTTGTGCGCGATCCCGAGCGTTGCCGCTTCTCGGGAATCGAGGCAGTGGTCTCCGAGCCGGTACACATCCGTAAGGGCGCCATCGGCGTGGGCGCGCACGCGGTAGCCCGTCACGAAGGCGTCATGCGCGGACGCACGTTCTTGCCATGTATAGACGAGGGTATAGTCGTTTGGCGGATAACCGCAGGCCTCGAGGGCGGTATTATCCGCCGCCGCGGTGCAGGCGATGACAAGCATTGCCAGGAGATACCCCCGGCGTAGCGGACCCCAAAGTAGGGGGGAGGGCTTGTATTCCAGCACGGCCTATCCTTGTTCTTGCAGTATTACAAGGACCAATCGTTGTATATCCCGTGCATCCACAACACCATTGCGGTCCACATCGACCGCCTCTGTGAACGCATTATCGAGCACGGCCTGGATCACCAACTGGAGATCAGCCGCGTTTACTTCGCCCGACTTATTCACGTCGAAGGGATCGTCGATGGGCACCCCCAGCCAATCCGCTGCCAGGGGATAACTCACATCGAACCGCCCGTAATAATCCGGTTCATCCGTCGCATAGCACGAGGCGCGCCCGCCCCACAACTGGCCGATGAATAACTGACTGTCTTCAAGCAGGAGCGGGCTCCCGGACGAGCCGCCCTCGGTGGTGCCAGCGCTCCAGAGTACTTCGTGGTAGCGCGCTCGTGAAGAGAGCGGGTTATCGTTATTGGACGGGCTGCCGGATTCCACCAGGTTGCCGAAGCTGATCCGCTTGAAGTCGCCGCTGGGATGATGGATACCGGTCACCGGTGTGTCCACGGTTTGTGGTTCGGTGGCGAAACCGAGGTAAACAAGGCCCGGCGGCGGGTCTTCGCGCAGTTGCAACAGGGTGAAATCCGTGCCGGTGCTGCGGGATGACGTCGTGAGGAGGTCCGCGCCTCCGGTCGTACGCGGCACCGTGGCCGGGGCCGGTGCGGCCTCGCCGCAGGCGGGACTCTGATACAGCCAGTAAACCTCGATGTTGGCTGCCGCGCCACTACTGCCCACGCAATGGTTGGCGGTGACAAAATAGGGGATGGAGGAGTTCGGCGTGCTGTCCACCAACAGACTGCCCGTACACCAGAGTGCGCCCTCGTTCCCGATGCTTCCAATCCCGCCCACGCCAAGTGCCGCGGTTGTCCACGCGGGGTAGCACGCCACATCGAGGTTACAGTCGCCCGCCGCTTTGGCGAAGGGCAGCTTATCGAGGCTGCGGTAGAGATGCGCGATACGGTCTACCGTAATGGCGACGTCGCCATCGCTATCTGAGGGCACGAAGACCAGCACATCCACGGATTCGGCAAAACAGGAGGCGCTCCATTCCGCATCGGGGTCGAGGGCATAGCGTTCCTGCGTATCCGCGGCATTCACGAGGAAGGCCGTGGCGTCTTCGGGCAGGGTGAACGCCGCAAAGTGTACACGCATGCCCACCGCGCCGGGCGAATGAATGGTGAGGCGCGCCGCACGGCGTCCGTTTGCCGCTTCGTGCCATTGCCCCGGCGCATCCAGCGGCGCACGTAGCCGCAAGGGGCGCGGCAGTTCCCGGAAAACCCCGTAGCGGGTGGCGTGCTTGGCGTCCTGTGCGCGTGCGGCATCTTCCTCGATGATGGGACCCAGGTCGAGGGCGCCCAGGTGCGTGCTGTCCGCCGGCCGCATACTCTTGGGGAGTGCGGGAAGGGTGGGCGGAGTGCGCCGGGTTTTCGCGAAGCCGGGGGCGATTTCCGGCTGGCGCATTACGGGGGCGGTGTCCCACGTTTTCTCGGCGATACCCCGCGCCGCCAATGCGTCCGTATCCAAGCGGTTCCAATCCGCATCGCGGTAGAGGTCGACCGCCGGCCCGCCGTCGCGCGGCGCCACGCGGTACCCCGTAACCATTTCGTCGCGGAACCGCGTGCGCTCGGTCCACGAGACCACCAGCCGGTAAACTTCGAGGTCATAGCCTTCCCACGCCAGCCAATTCGCCGTCAGATCATCGACAGCACCGCCGGCGCAATCCGCGCATTCGCCGGCCGTGACCGGAACAACTGCCGACAGCGCAAACAAGACAACCAACACGCCTATTGCGCGCGCGGTAAAGGTTCGCATTGCATAGCTCTTACAAGGTTGTTGTGACATGTCTCAGATGGCAAGTGCATCTGCCTCGCAAGTGATGCACTCGCACAGAAGAAAGCCGCTTCTGCCTCTATATGCTGAAGTTTACCAGATTTTTTGGTTCAGCGGGAAAACGGCGGCAGTACCAGCCAGGGCGCCCCGGTCTGTGATGGCCTGGCAGACCGGCGAACCCGTGGCCGTGCGGTGCTAGCCGCTGCTGTGTGCGCCGCCTCGGGCCGCAAGGTGTCCGTAGAGTGCGCAGTTCTGGCACGAGGGGTTCGGCTCGCACCAGTCCTGGTACATCTGTAAGAGCCCTTGCTGCATGCGGAAATTCACCTTCAACGCGGCGTGTCCGGCGAGCACGCGCGGCAGCATGATTTTCGTAATCTGGTTGTCAGACTCCTTCGGGAGCGCCACGTAGAAGGTGTGGATGCATTCCTCGCGCCGGCGGTTGCGTTGCGCCCGTGCCGATGCCAGCGCGGCGGGTATAAACACATTGCCGATAATCGAGCGTATGCGCGCTGTGCCCAGGGGGGCGGTCGCCCTTGTGAGGCGCTTGCCTGTCCACGTGCAATGATTCGCCCAAAACCCCAAGGCATGGGGGAACAAGCTCTCGAAGCGCCGCCGCCGCGCCACAGGTTTCAAGTCTTCCCGCCACACCGCCTCGAGGCTCTCCGCAAGCCCCTCCTGCGCCGTGCGCGAGAGAAAACGCGCCGCCCCTGCCAGCCGCCGCTCCGGGTTGTTATTGGGCCGCACGCCCACGCGCCGCCATGTGAGCGGTAACGCACGCAGCCCGGGCAGGTGATCCCGGCGTAGCGCGCGAATTCGTGCATAGTGCGGTGCCGCCGTAGTGCCTTGCGGCAGCGGGTCGGGCAATAATCCCGCGATCTGCAACAGCGCCGCCTCCGCCAGCAGGGGGTCTTGCAGGGCCAGTTGGCGCACGCGGTCATAGGGTAAGTGCCGCGCGATGAGCTGGAAATGCTGCTTGAAATGGCTGTAGCCGCATGCCGACAGAAAGGCCTCGTAGATCGCCTGGCCGGGGGATGCCTGGTCCATGCGCTCGCGCAAAGCCCGTGCCTTGTTCAACATCCGCCAGTCGCCTGCCAGTGCGAGGAAATGCTCGAGGGCTGCGGTGCCCTGCTTCGGGATCAACCCCGAACAGGCGCCATGAGCGCCCGCCACCTCGTAGGGATAGGCCTGCGACTCGACGGCGTCTGCCAGCGCGCCCAAGTCCTCCGCCAGGTAACGCCCGAGCAAGAGCGTGGGCACGGCTTTCCCGCTCACCGTGCGGATGGGCGCTGCCGGCTGCTCCACCGACAGGGTAACGTGGAGAATGAGTCCCTCGTAGCGTTCGTCCAAGTGGTGGCCATGGGCCTTCCAGCCGCCGTGGGTGTGGTGTATTTCCACGTCGCCATTCACCAGCCGCCCCGCGATCTCGAGCTGCGCCCCCTTGAAATCCGGACCTTCGCCATGGTTCCACCACCCCGGCGAAACCACCCGCAACGAGCGGCCATCATCCAGTACGAGCCCGCGCTCGGGAAATAAATGGTCGTACCACACGCATTGCAACACCTTCTCCGGCACCGCTGCTGCCGCCGCCCCCTCCTCCCGCACACACGGCCCCTGCACCCGCAATGCCCCATAGGCCTCGCTGAAACATGTGTCTGCCACGTCCATGGCACCGGATCGTAAGCCAACCGCCGCGGTTATGCAAGGCGCACCATGTAGGTGGCGAGAGATTACCCCACAAGAGTACGACGGGAAACATAGAGACAAACTCCGGGTTTTTCTTCTTTCGAGGTCTTCCGCTCCCCATACCGCACCGCCGCCCAGAGATAGGTGTCTTCCAGCGGGCAGGAATGAAAGCGCCCCTGCCAGACATGCCCTGCCAATCGCGGGCGCGCGTTGACGTACATCGCGTACACCGTGTGCGCGTCCCGCACGCACGGCCCGGCCCAGCGGTTCCCCCCGTTGCGTCACATGGTGCGGAACACCCGGGACGCCTATGCGCGCCAGGCGACTCATGAGGCACACCCTGTCCAAAACGGTATGGCCAGTCAATTAATCCGTGGTCATGAAAAGACTGCGGTTTTGCGGGGGGGCTGTGCCTTGCGGGTTGCTGTCGTGAATCGGTATAAGGAAAGGGTGATCTTTGGGCTCATGAAAAACGCAACGCGAAGGGTTTCCCGCTATGGAATATGTACGTCTCGGCAAGACGGGCCTGTTGGTGCCGGAACTGGCGTTGGGTACGATGACGTTCGGCAATGAGGCGGATGAGGCGGTGTCGCGGCAGCTCATGGACCGTGCGTTCGCCATGGGCATCAACTTCTTCGATACGGCGTGCAATTACAACCAGGGCGCCACCGAGGAAATCGTGGGGCGATGGGTCGGGTCTCGGCGGCATGACCTGATCATCGCGTCGAAGGTGTTTTTTCCCTACGGGGGTAACCGGAACGACGAGGGTTTGAACCGGCGCAACGTGGTCCTGTCCGTCGAGCGGACGTTGAAGCGGTTGAAGACCGATTACCTGGATCTGCTCTATCTCCACCATTGGGACGAGAACACAGACATCGCGCACACGATGAGCGCGGTCAATCAACTTGTGCAGCAAGGCAAGGTGTTGTATGTGGGCGTGTCCAACTTCAGCGCCTGGCAGACCATGAAGGCCCTCGAGACCGCGCGGCTGAACGGTTTCCCGCTCATTACCGTGGTGCAGCCGATGTACAGTCTTATCAAGCGGCAGGTGGAAGTCGAGATTCTGCCCATGGCGGCCGAGGAAGGGCTCGCGGTGGTTCCGTACAACGCGCTGGGCGCGGGCATGCTCACGGGCAAGTACTTGCAGGAAGGCGCAGCGGGACGGCTTACCCAGGTCGAGATGTACCGCCAGCGCTACGACAATGCGTTATATGCGGAGGTGACAAAGAAGTTCGTGGACCACGCGAAAGAGCGGGGCTTGTCGCCGGCCGCGCTGGCGGTGGCATGGGTTATGGCGCATCCGCTGGTCACGGCGCCGATTCTCGGCGCGCGCAACCTCGAACAGTGGGAAGAGAGCACCCAGTGCCTGGATATCCGGCTGACTCGAGAAGAACGCGAGGCGATCAGCGGCTTGTCGTACCAACCGCCGACCGCCACGGACCGCGAACCCATGGCCGCCATGCGCGCCCGCGGCTGGTAGGGATAAATGGGCGTGCAATAGCCCTGCGTGTCCGTGTGCAGCGCAGCCCAAGCTTTTTCACGGCGTGTTGTCATGGGCTTTCGGCAAAAGGCGGGAGCCGTGCCAGCAACACCGCACCAGGAACGGGCATGTTGTAAGAAGGCCGTATCGATGAAGTGGCAGCGAGGAAAGAACGGGTACGGTATCGAAGGCCGGGGTGCCTACGCTGTCCGCCCAAAGCCCCCTCCGGGATTCTCCCTTCTGGAGGTGATCGCGGTTATTGCAATCATCAGCATGCTGGTAGCTATGCTGCTGCCTGCGTTGAGCAGAGCACGCGAAGCAGCGCGCCGCGCAAGCTGCCAAAACAACCTCAAGCAATGGGGTTTCATCTTCACGATGTATGCGAGCGAGGCTCCTGGCGAACGCTTTCCCCCGTTCCAGGCGGAATTTATCGAGGTCACCGGCCGGGATGTCTTCCTTGCTAGCGGCCCGCTCGTGGGTGCAGTCTATCCTGAATACCTGACCGATCCTCAAATCGTGGTCTGCCCCTCCGATCCTCTGCATGACGTGGGCGCCCTGCAGGATGCGGATGGAGAATACAACCTGCACGCGTACTATGTGCAGGATCGCGCCAGTGGCCGGCCGGTTTTTCCGCCGGGGCCCACTGATACGCGTGTGGCTGCTGATCAAGGGGTGCTGGCCATCAGTGTGAGTTACGTATATCTGGGCTGGGTGTTGGACCAAGTGGGAGATTATGATCCCATTTACAGCATCGCCGAGTTCCGCGCCAATTACCCCGAAGCCGCGGATTTTGGCGCCTTCTCCCAGCAAGACCCCGGGGAAATCGGCTCCGCGCAATTGCTCGCGCTGCTGGCCGGCTTCATTGTCGAGAGCAATACGGCCAGCAATCCGAATGGTGCTCGGGACCGGGATTATCAGGTGGGGGCGCCGTTGGGCAATGCCAAAGGCGACACGGTATATCGTCTAAAGCAAGGAATCGAGCGCTTTCTGATTACCAATATCCATGCGCCTTCAGCCAGCACCCAGGCCGCGAGTCAGATTTGGATCATGATGGACCACATAGCCACTGAAGTGAGTCAATTCAATCACCCGCCCGGCGGCGCCAATGTCCTCTATATGGATGGCCACACGGCTTTTGTTCCTTATCAGCCCCCCAGCGCCGGGCCGGTCAGTGAAATCTTGGCCCGCACCGGCCCGAGCAACCGATAAACGCAGCCGCTTCCTACTTCGTGATGGGGTCGCCGGCCTCGTTTTCGTAGAGCTGGCCGGGGTCGAGCAGGTCCTTGCGGGTCTCGAAGAAAATGGCCTGTATGGCGCTCAACGATTTTGGGGGATATCCGTTGGCGTCGAGAATACCTTCGTAGATCACCCACCGGTCGTCGTTCTCGCCCATGATGAGCATGGCGTTACGATCGCGGTCCTGGCGCGTAGTGGCTTTTTTATAGGCCGAGGAGCGCAGGAGCGACAGCCGCCCGTTGCGGCGTTCGTAGGCGAAGCCGGCATCGCGCAGCCGATCGACCAATTCGATGCGCGCGGCGCGCGTGCGGATGGCTTGGCGCACATTGGCCGAGAGTACGCAATCTTCCCGATCCGCGAGTTCCGCAGCGCGGTTGCCGTCTTCAACGGCGGCTTCGATTTCCGCCGCCGTTGCCTCGAGGGTTTGTGTGGGCAGGCCGGCGTAATCTGGGCGTAGGTGCACGAATGACCCGATGGTCGAGCGGCAGCCCGGCGCCAGGCAAACGGCTGTACACACGACCACCAAGAGCAGGGAAAGGTGCTTACGCATCGGCATGGGAGGGTTTCCTTTGTACATGTGCCCACGCGTAGACGGGGCATGGTTGTCGCGGTTGGTCATTCGGCCGCGCTCACGCAATTCTTACCCGCCGCTTTCGCCTTATACAAGGCGCGATCCGCTTTGAGTATCAATCCCTCGGAGTCCTGGGCGGCGCCGTGTTCGAGTACGGCCACCCCCACGCTGACACTCACCGGTATACCGCCGCGGTTGCTCTTGAAAGGCAACTTGGCGATTTCCGCGCGCACACGTTCCGCCTGGGTGAGCGCGCCGCCCGGACCGGTTTGCGGCATGATAACGACGAATTCCTCGCCGCCATACCGCGCCACGATGTCGGTGCGGCGCACGGTGCGGTTGGTGCGCTCGGCTATCTCCGCGAGAATGCTGTCGCCCTGGAGATGGCCATACGAGTCGTTGATGGTCTTAAAATTGTCCACGTCGAAAATCATGCACGCCAGCGGGGTCTGGTAGCGCAAGGCGCGCTGCACCTCCTCCTCGAGGCGTTCGCGGAAGCTGCGGTGGTTGAAGAGCCCGGTCAGACCGTCGGTGGTGGCGAGGTACTCGAGGCGTTCGTTTGCCTGCTGGATGCTTTCGAAGAGTTCGGCGCGTTCAAGGGCGTTGGCGGCCGCTTCGGCCACGATCTCGAAGAAGCTGATTTCGCGCAGGGTAAAGCTGCCCGCGGTGCGCATGGCGCGCAGAAAGAGCGAGCCCACATTGCGATCGAACAAGACGATGGGGATCACCAAAAGCGAGCGGATATGCGTCTTCTTCAGGTCTGGCACGCATGGCTTGGTGATGGGGTGGTTGTACACATCGTTGATGACGATCTTTTCCGTCGAATGCAGCACATGTTTCAGCTCGGGGTACTTGCTGAGCTCGATTTTACGGTTCGTAAGGCTGGCGTCTTCATGCGAGGCGAGTACCTGACCGGTCTTGTGCTTGCCCCAAACCCGCACAATGGAGCACCGGTCGCTGCTGACAACCCGCGCGATGTTCTCGACAAAGACGAAGAGAATGTCGTGGGCGCTGCGCTTGGCCGATATGGCCTTGAGGATTTCCAGTACCGAAGCCAGATCGTCCTTGTCCATCGAGATAGTGCGTTGGCGTGAAACGAGCAGGTTGGTGTGCAGTGTGGCCAAGTGCATGCTCGTTTCGAGAAGGCTTCCCGGTTCCTTGTCAGGCGCGGGCATGGCCACATGCCCGCATTCGGGCAGCCGCGCGAGGATACGCTGTACGCTCTCGCGGTGACTGGTCCAGGCGCCGGTGAAGGAGTCGGCGCCATGCTCGACGGCCGGATTGCGCGTGCCGAGTATGGCGAGGGCGGCCTGCCTGTTGAACAGAAGCAGAATACAGTCTTCCGCGCGGAATTCGCCGCCATCCACGATAACCGTGAGATTGCCGGCATGTCCCCACTCGCTGGGCGGGTCGCCGTAATGGTAGATGGCTGCCGCCGCCGGGCGTATTTCTTCGATGGATTCCAGGCGCCGGGCCGTGTGGCTGTCCACCACCATGACGAGTTCCTCAGCGCTATGTTGCGCCAGGGCGCGCACCATGCTGTCGGCGATCAGGTGGTAGAGCGCCAGATCATCGACCGGGGCCAGCACCCCGGTGTGCCGGTCCATGGGTTCTCCCCGGCCAGTGATACGCATGAGCAACGGTTCTGGTTTAGGATTGGTCAAGAGAACCACCCCACTGCTGGCCGCAGCTCGCCGCCTCGTCCGAAACGGTTCCTGCGCGCGAATAGAGCCGGCGAATCGCCATGCTTACTGCGCCGCAATGGCATGTTCGTCCGGCTGATACTCCTCCACAATCTCGACGGGCGTCGAGCGTACCACGAGATCATACAGTTCTTCCACCGCCGCCGGATACAGGCGCGCGCAGCCGTGGGACGAGTGGTAGCCGATGGTTTCCGGGTCGATGGTGCCGTGAATGCCCAGGTCTTTTGGAAGGCCTTCTTCGACCGGCACGAGCGGCATCCAGCGGGTGCCCAGTTCATTGCGCGGGTCGCCGGAGGGAATAGGGCCCGCGCCCGGCTTGAACCAGGTGGGGTGCTTTTCTTTGTTGCCGATCTTGTACTTGCCGAGCGTGGTTTCGTATCCCGGTTTTCCCAGCCCCACCTTGTACCGCTTGAAAATGCCGTCGCTGTCCAGAAGGTACAGTTTGCAGTGTGTGCGATCAATAACGATTTGGAAGTCCTTGGGCGTCCATTTCAACCGCTGGCCCACCCGTAAGCGCGACGGATCCTCGATGCCGTTGGCCCGCATGAGCAGGCCCTGTGTCGTGTTCAGCTTGATGCCGATGCTCGTGAGGTTATCGCCGGGTTCGACCGAATAGACCTTGCTGTCGGGCGTTTGCCCGCGGGCGAAGACGCGTGCCACATTGAGCTTGCCCAGCGCGTCGATGGCGGCGTCGTGAGACGGACTTCCGAACAGGGCATCCTGTGCGGCCTGTCGGTATTGGGCGCGGGCCGCATCCACATTGCCCCGGCGCTCAGCTTCCTGAGCCAGGCCGACCAAGGCGGCTGCGCGAATATCCGGTGGCGTGTTTTTCTCGACTTCTTTGTAATACTGTGTGGCCTGTTCCTCGTTGCCGGCGTCGCGCAAGAGGGCGGCGAGTTCGAGCATGGCCTCGGGGCGTTCCGGGGCTGTGGGGTATTGATCGATGAGCTGCTGTAAGCGCGTGATCGCGGCATCCGGGTTGCCTTCTTCCTCCTCGACTTTGGCCATGAGCGCCAAGGCCTCGGGCGTGACCCGCGAGTTTGTCTCTTGCGCCACCATGGGCGCGAGAACGGCCCGGGCTTCGGCGAACGCGGACGCGGCGACCAGGTCGCGCGCTTTCTCGATGTGCGAGTAGCGCGCGGCCTCGGCCTCCTCCTGGCGGTCGCCGCCGAACAAGCGGAATCCGCCGTAACCGGCGGCCAGGACCACGCAAATGACCAGGATGATCCGGGTAAGGTTGGGATCTTGTGAACGCTTGCGCTTGAATTTCCGTTGTGTCATTGCCCTAAATCCGTGATTCTGTGCTGCGTGAGAGATCGAGCAACAATTCCGTAACCGACTGATACCGGTGTTCCGGCTTGCGGCGCAGGGCCTTGAGAATCACTTTGTCCAGCCCTTGCGTGACATTCTTGTTTAACTTACTCGGCGGATCGAACCGGTAGCGCGGGTCACGCAACTGGCGCTGGATTTCACGTGCATCTTTGCCTCCGCATGGGTGCTGGCCTGCGAACAGCTCGTACATGGTGACACCTAAGGAGAAGATGTCCGATCGCACATCCAGCTTCTTCTTGGCGAGTTGCTCAGGTGACATGTAGATGCGCGTGCCGCCGGTTTCTTTCTGCCAGCGCATGCGCCAGGTCGCTGTTGACTTCGATAGCCCGAAGTCCACAATCTTCACTTTCTTCCCGTCCCGGGAAAAGAGGAAGTTGGCTGGCTTGATGTCGCGGTGGACGATGTGGTTCTGGTGCAGGAAATCGAGGCCCCGGCACAATTCCGTGATGATGCTGATCATTTGTTGGATTGTGAGGTCACGATCATTGATGTGCTTTTTGAGGTTGTGCCCGTCGATATATTCCATGAGCAGGCAGCGTCGCTTGCGCCCGAGGCGATCCGTTTGGATCACAATCTCCTTGTGCATCTTGATGATGTTCGGGTGATCCAGCGAGGCCGCGATTTGGATTTCCCGGCCCAGATAGTCGCGCCGCCGCCGCTGCTTGTCCAAGTCGTAGCGCGTGTCCAGGACTTTGATGGCAATAGTGAGGTCCCGCGATCGGTCGATGGCCTTGTACACGGTCCCCATGCCGCCGCTTCCGATAGGCGCCACGATTTCATAGGGGCCCACGTGGGACAACTCGAATTGCGAATCGCCGTGATGCGCGAGCGTGCCGTCATCCGGCGCGTTCTCCTCTTGCAGATTGCCGGCAGATTTGTTTTTCTTAAAGAGCGAAAGCATGGCTAACCCCGGGGCCGACAACAACATGTCGTACGGCCTTGTGCATAGACTACATTATCTATGCCATATTTGCGCTGAAAGTTCAAGGGAGGCCCACTCAGCCAGCGCATTTGCCGGGGGGCGCCTGGGGACCGTCAACCGCGCCAGCTGCGCTGGCCTGCCGGGACGGCAACCTCTTCAAGTATATCATAGAGCACCCGTTCCGGAGTTACACGGCGCAGCCGGCTCTCCGGGTTGAGAATGACCCGGTGTTGCAGCACGGGCGCGGCCAGGCCCTTGATATCGTCCGGGATAACGTAGCTGCGCCCTTGCACAGCCGCAAAGGCCTGAGCGGCACGAAAAAGCATCATCGAGGCGCGTGGACTGGCGCCAAGGGTGAGATGGGTCGAGTCGCGTGTGCGTTGGACGATCCTTACCAGGTAGTCCCGGATCTTTTCGTGTACGAAGATTTCGCGTACCGAGGCCTGCATGCGCACAATCATCGCCGGCGTGCATACGGATTCAATGGCCTGAATCGGGTGGCCCAGCCGCGTGCGCTCGAGGATTTCGAGTTCTGCCAGCACACTCGGGTACCCCACCGAGAGCCGCATCATAAAGCGGTCGAGCTGCGCCTCGGGCAAAGGGAATGTGCCCTCGTGCTCGACCGGGTTCTGGGTTGCGAACACGGTGAAAGGCGGAGCAAGGGGGTAGGTCTGTCCATCCACGGACACCTGGTTTTCGCCCATGGCTTCGAGCAAGGCCGACTGTGTGCGCGGGGTGGCGCGGTTGACTTCATCAGCCACGATGATCTGCGTGAACACCGGTCCCCGTCGAAACTCGAATTCCTGGGTCTTCTGGTTGTATATCGACACACCCGTGACGTCCGTCGGAAGCAAGTCTGGCGTACACTGAATCCGCACGAAGGTGCATCCGCTCGATATGGCGAGTGCCCGCACAAGCATGGTCTTGGCGACGCCCGGGACGTCCTCGAGGAGCACGTGTCCTCCCGCCAGGAAGGCGGCAAGGGCCGACCGTACGACTTGCGGCTTGTCGAGCACCACCTGCTCGATATTTGCCACCATGTCTTTGATTGCCTGGCGGAACTCACCCAATGCGACTACCCTCGCTGCTGTGAAAGCCGGTTTTTGAAATGCAATTGCCCAACCGGGCTCCAGGCCTCATGGCGCAACCCTGGCTCCGGGCGTCCCCCCGCCGGTTACCACGTCTTTTTGCATGGCGATGATAGCCGCACCTTCTGCCAGACGCAAACGGTATCGTTGCTCCCCGGAATCGGAATGCGCCGTCTTGACCCGGGCAGGCGCGTCACCTGAGCGCGTCGAGCTGCTCGAGGACGTCCTGCGCATGACCGTCAGGCTTTACCTTGGGCCACACCGCGGCGACCTTGCCCGCGGGATCGATGAGGAAGGTGGCGCGTTGAATACCCATGTATGTTTTCCCTGCGCGGTTTTTCTCAACCCATACCCCGTACTTTTCCGCGGCTTGGTGGTGCTCATCTGCCAGTAACTGAAACTCGATGCCATACTTGTCTGCGAACTTGCAGTGCGATGCCGCGTTGTCCGGGCTTATTCCCAGTACCACGGCGCCGCGCTGCCTGAACGCATCCATGTTGGCCTGGAACCCCGTGGCCTCGGTGGTGCATCCAGGGGTGTTGTCCTTCGGGTAGAAATACACGACCACGGGCTTGCCTTTCAGTCCCTTCAAGTGCACCGGCTTTCCCTGGCCGTCTGGAAGGGTGAAGTCGGGGGCTTTCGTGCCGGCCGCCGGCATTGCAGCATTTTCCGTCATGGCAACATGTCTCCTTTCTGTTTTCGCATCTGTTTCCCGTATTCTCGCTGTTTGCGTGGGGCTGGGGGTTAGCGTATCATTTCCCACGGACAGGGCCCGTGTGGACCGCCCGGCTGTTCGTGTGAAAAACACATGCGCAATGAGAGGAGATTCCCGTCATCGTGGAACACCCAAACCCGCGCGACGCTATCGCCAGAATCCATGATCTGCCCACCTTGCCAGCTGTATTGGGCAAGATTCTGCATACGGCGGCCGACCCAAACTCTTCCGCCCTGGACTTGGGCGAGCACATTGCAGCGGACCAGAGCCTTTCGGCAACCTTGCTCCGGCTGGTTAATTCGGCGTACTACGGCTTTCACCGGCAGATCAAGACGGTGCCCCAAGCCATTGTGGTGCTCGGTTTTATCGAGGTGCGTAATATCACACTCACTGCCACCGCGTTTCGCACCTTCCCGACAGGCCATCCGGACTTCGACCGGACCCAGCTGTGGCGTCATTCGTTGGGGGCTGCGATGGCGGCCGACTACATGAGCGAGCGTCTTTGTCTTGAATGCGAGGGGGCGTTCGAGGCGGCCCTCTTGCACGATATCGGCAAAGTCGTATTCGACCTGCTTTACCCGGCGGAGTTTCGTGACGCGGCCCATCAGGCGCACACGGAAAAGCGCCCGATTATCGAGGTCGAACAGGACTGTTTCAGCTTGGACCATGCGGAGGCCGGCCGCCTTCTCGCGGAACACTGGAACCTGCCCGAGGCCGTTGTCGAGGCCATACGCTTGCACCACGCCCCGCACAAGGCGGTGATCGATCCCGTGCTGGCCGCACTCACCAGTCTCGCCAACCATCTTACGTATCCCGCAGAACTCGGGGAATCAAGCAACGGCTGCGCACCCGAGTTCCCGGCTGAGGCCGCCGAAATGATCGGTTTCAGCGCTAACCAGGTGGATGAGGTAGTGGCAGAGCTGCGCGGCAATCGCGCAAACATCGATCTCTTTCTCGACCAGATCCAGTAAACGATGCCGCGATACGCCGGACCTACAAGTTTTCACCTTGACCAGTTTTCTCTTCGTCCCACGCGTCATCGAGGGCGTGGTGTAGCTTGGGCAACGCGGGAAGTATGTGCGCCGGCTCGGTGAATGGCGCCGCTATCCAGGCCAGCACCGTATCGACCACCTCCTTGCGCCACCGGTGTACAGGCCGGGCGATCTCCTCGCGCAGGAACGCCACGTCCTGCAGAAGGGCACGGCGGCCTTCGCCGTCCAGTGGCGACAGTTCCGCCTGATTCACGAGGTCTTCCACGAGCATGGGGACTTCTGCCACCGCTTCTTCCTCGGCGCCCGGGGCTGGCGGAAAACGCAGGTTAAATGCGTAGCGGTTTTCGACAAGGTCGATGCCGTCCGGCCGGATACGCGCGCTGGCGAAGAGGGCGGGGTTGTAGCCGATCATCAATTCGACGAGCCCCCGGTCTGCCAGGTAATGGATATTGGGCACGAGATCCGCGCGCGTCATACCCTGCTCATCTATGAAGATGTCCGGTCCCAGCATCTCGAGCGGGTTATGCATGTAGCACTCGTAGAGGATCGTCAAGATGCGCCGGCGCACGTATTTCGGGTGTCGTTTGTTCATGAGGCGCATTATAACAAGCAGGGGCGCACCGGGGCAGCACAGCGGCCCTGCCATATGCTAGAGTAGGCGCAACTCATGAACCAGGAGGATGCACCTATGCCAATGAACGACGTGTTTGCGGCGATTCAGCAATACGCCGTTGCCCCGGTTATCGCCATTGAATCGGAAGCTTCCGCGCTTCCTCTGGCCGATGCACTTATTGCCGGCGGGCTGCCTATCGCGGAGATCACCTTCCGCACCGAGGCGGCGGGCGCCGTGATTGAACGGCTGACCCGCGAACGGCCGGAGTTGCTTGTTGGCGCAGGTACCGTGCTTACGATCGAGAACCTGGAAGCCGCCCACGCCGCCGGCGCGCAATTCGCTGTTGCCCCCGGTCTCAACCCGGCTGTGGTCCGGCGTGCCAACGAACTGGGTCTGCCCTTCATCCCGGGCATCATGACCCCCTCGGATATCGAAGCAGGGCTCGCCTTGGGCTGTTATACGCTCAAGTTTTTCCCGGCCGGGGCGCTGGGCGGCGCCGCGATGATCAAGGCGATCGCCGGGCCCTATCGGCACACGGGTGTGCGCTTCATGCCGACAGGAGGCGTAAACGCCGACAATCTGGCGGGCTACCTGGCCCTGCCGGAGGTTGCTGCGGTTGGGGGCACGTGGATCGCCAAGAAAGACGACATCGCCGCCCGCGCCTGGAAGGCGATTAGCGCCCGCTGCAGGGCCATCGGCGAGATTCGAAACGCCGCCCGGCCGTAAATTCTTTGGCCCTGCGCCAACCCGGTACGCGCGGAAAGCGTTGTTTTGTTCGTACATATACGCGGTGCAGCCGACGCCGTTGCGCGTTGAGAAGGAGGATATTCAATTATGGTAGGTCGCATGCCCAACTTGTGGAGCTGCCAAGCGCTGCCTGTTCTGGCATTGCTCTTGGTGGCAAATGGCGTTGCCGGTGCCCAGAGCGCCACCCCGGAACAGGCCGTACGCAACCTTATAGAACAGCTCAGCCAGGGCAATGCCGAGGGCGTGGTGGCGGCGTTTCACCCTGCGGCCGACGTGCGCCGGGAATTCGAGGAATTCGATGATCAGGTGCGTGAGCAGGTCCTTACCATGTTTGCCTTGATTGGCCCCCAGGCCGCCGCTCTCGATCCGGACCTCACCTTTGACGAACCGGAAATTGAGGACGATCTGGCCACTGTCGACGTGGCGGTGCGCAGTCCCTCCGCCAAACTCAACCTGAACAAAACGGTTACCCTCAAGCGTGGCGATGGCGGCTGGTATCTCTGGGGCAACGAACTGCTGCCCGACTACCTCGATGCCGCCAAACAGGCCGAGCCTGAAATTGCGGAAAAAGCAGCAGACCTCCAGGAACAACAGGCTTCCGAGTGGCGCGCGGCTGTCGAGGCGGAGCAGCAAAAGGCACTGGCCGAGGCCCGGTCCGAGCCAGGACGTTGCGCTAACGCGTTTGTGGACTATCTTGCGGCGTTCGATATTGACATGATGCGTGAATTGCTGGCGCCGGATGCGGAACAGGCGAAAGCGTGGGCGCGCCACGAACGCGAACACCGCGAAATCTACCAAGAGGAAGTCCGCTCGTATGCCAAAGCCATCGGGATTGTATTCGATGGGCTTGAGATCAGCCCGCAGGTCACGCCTTTGACCAGTGAAGATGAGGCGGATGAGGCGGATGAGCCGGATGAGCCGGATGAGGCGGATGAGATCGGTGATAAAGGGGAGTCGCGTTTGTTCGAGGTCGCGTTCGAGGTCCCCGGCAGCGACAAACCTGCCGCGCTTGGGCGCCTTGTGGTTACGCGCATGCAGGTGGCGGGCCAAAAAGGGTGGTATGTTACCGAGAGCGATCTTTTCGATACCGCCATGGGCGCTGCGTTCGCGGCGGGGGGCGATGTGGCCAAACGTTTGCAGGCCCATATCGACACCACGGAGCGGCGCCTCAAGGCGGTTAGAAAAGCAAAGTCCGCCGCCAAGCGCGAGGCCCGTGAGCCTGAAGACGCCGAGGAAGAGGCGTCCGATGATGAAAAGGGGGAAGAGCCCGGCAGCCCTCCCGCTGAAGATGACACTTCGGATGCCGAGGACACAAACGGGACAGGGAAGCCTGCGGCTGCGGAGTGACGCGGCGTTGGCAAAGGCTGCCTGTGCCTTTACACGTTTCCGGGGGTGAGGGCCGGCAGCCATAAGGATGGTGTACGTGACGCCCTCCTTGTCTGAGGGGCTGTAGTGGCCACAATAGTTGCGGGTTCGATCCGTTGGGGCATGGGAGCGCTTGCTTTGATCCCGGTGGGGCTGGCGGGTTGGGGAATCAGACCGTGCATCGTGCTGCACGAACGCCTATAATAGTGCCCGTAATCATCCGCAATGTAACCATGAGGAGGGAACCCCGTGCAGTCTAAAGCCATTACCCGCCGCCGCTTTTTTGAAACCACCGCCATTGCCATGGCCGCTGCCGGCCTGTCGCGTTTTGGTTTTGCCGCCGGGAACGGCCTTGATGTTGGCGCGCAGAGCTATTCGTTTCGCAACTTCGATCTGGCAGGGGCTATTGAGCAATTGAAGAGCATCGGCCTCGACACCATGGAGTTCTGCTCCGTGCACTTCCCGCCCGACGCCACCCATCCCGACTTTCCACAGGTCAAGGCGATGCTTGCGGAATCCGGCATCAAAGTGCCTTGCTACGGTGTCGAGGGCTTCGGTGCGGATGCTGCCGCAAACCGCAAGAAATTCGAGTTCGCCAAGGCCCTTGGTGTGGAGGTGCTTACCGCGGATGTCGCCCCCGAGGGCTTCGACAGCGTCGAGGCCTTGTGCGAGGAATTCGGACTCAAGATTGCCCTGCACAACCATGGCCCAAACGCGCGCTATGACAAGGTGAGCGATACCTTGGATGCTGTCGAGGGGCGCAGCGCGCTCGTGGGCGCCTGCCTCGACACGGGACACTGCATCCGCTCGGGTGAAAAGCCGGATGAAACGGCGGCTGCTCTGGGAGACCGCCTCATCTCGTTGCACCTCAAAGACTGGGTGCATGGAGGCAAGGAGCAAACGCTGGGTGAAGGCGATCTCGATCTCGTGCGTTTTTGCAAGGTGTTGAAAGCGCAAGGGTTTAACGGACCGACCGTGATGGAATACGAAAACCATCCGGACAACCCCGCCCCGCACATGAAGCAGGGATTCGATAACTGGCAGGCAGCCTGGCACAAGGCATAGATCGTCGTCCCGAGTTGCCGCGCACAACGACACAGAACCACGGGAGCCCATGATGGTTGTTGCTTTGAACCCTGGGGACCATGTCATCGGTCTGGATATCGGCGGCACAAAAACGATGGCCGTCGTGTTTGACCATGAATTCAAAGAGCTGGGCAGTTGCCGCAAGCGAACTATCGGCAAGAACCAGAAGGAGTCCACCGAAGAGCGGCTCTTTCGCGTCATTGATACGGCTATCGAGTCTGCCGGGGAAGGTGCGTTGCAAGCCATTGGCGCCGGTGCGCCGGGCCCTACAGACCGTGCGCGCGGGGTTGTCATCGATACGCCGAATCTCGGTTGGAAAGAGTTTTGCCTCGGGAAGATGCTGAGCGAGCGCTACAATGTACCGGCGGTGATCGAGAACGATGTCAATGCCGGTACTTACGGCGAATGGGCCTTCGGTGAGATCAGCACTTGCAAGAATGTCTTGGGTGTGTTTCCGGGGACAGGCATCGGTGCGGGGCTCATTGTGGACGGCGCACTGCTGCATGGCTTCTCCGGTTCCGCAGGGGAGATTGGGCATATGACGCTGGCGGTTGACGGCCCGCTGTGCGGGTGTGGCAAACGCGGTTGTCTCGAGGCGATTGCGTCCCGGCTTGCCATTGCGAAGGAAGTGGGGGCCCTGGCGGCACGCGGCGACGCCCCCTACATCTGCGCGCACTGCGGTACGGACCTGCGCAAGATTCGTAGCGGTGCGCTCGCCAAAGCCATCGAGGCGGGGGACCAGCAGGTCGAGGCGGTGGTGCGCAAGGCCGCTTTCTACACGGGTATTGCGGTGGCGAACGCCATCAACCTGGTCAGTCCCGAGGCCGTCGTGCTTGGCGGTGGCTTGGTCGAGGCGATGGAATCAGTGTACCTGGCGGAGGTCCAGCGCGGTATCGAGGAGCATGCCATGCCCATGCTGCGGCACAATGTGCAACTGGTGCCCGCCCGGCTCGGCGACTATGCCGTTGCCCTGGGGGCGGCCCGTATGGCCCTCGAATAGCGGGTGCTTCAGCCGCCGGTGTCCGGTACGGGTGGTGATTCTCGCGGCGTGACCGGCGCGTTCTCCGGCATTGGTGCGCCGGGCGGGGGATTGTCCTCGGGTATGAAGGGCGCCGTGGTATCCACCGGCTCCTCTTGTGCACGCGTTGCCAAGTCATACACGACCAGTCCCATGACGACGAAAAACAGCAGCACGGTGACCACGATGACCGCAATGATCATCTTCGGATACGGGTCCCGTTCGAACTGGGGGGCGCCGGGTGGCTGTGGGGCCGTCATGGTATTCCTTTTTCAGCAATGGCGGGGCGTCCACGGCTATGCCGAGGATTCCGGACGGGCATCGCCCATCTCGGTCTGGGCGCCGGAACAAATGAAGATGCCCCCGCGTTGCCCGGCCTTGGCGGTCTTCATGGTTACAGCGCACTGGTCCAGGAGAGCCTTTGCTTCGAATCCGCCGGCCGGCACATCCACGACGACGCTGGTGAAACCGAGTTGTACTCCGACAATGCCGTCGCTCACGGCGGCCACGCGCTCCTGGATGCGTTCCGCGAGACGCTGCGCGCCCTCGGCGGATGTCTCAGGCAGGTAGAGGATGAATTTTTCGCCGGCAAGCCGGCCGGCGATATCGCTGTTGCGCACTTTTGTCAGGATGACGCCGGCCACGCAGGTGAGCAGGAGGTCGCCCATCTCGTAGCCGAACTCTGTGTTGATGTGCGCGAAGTCATCCATGTCCAAGTACAAGGCGCTGCCCGGCCGCTGATAGCGCGCGGCACGGGTCAGTTCGTCATGCATTTCCTGTAGGAAGGTGGGGCGGTTGAGCACACGTGTCAGCGGGTCGACGCGCACCATGCGCAGGTATGCTTCGCGGCGGGCGAGGGTGGCCTGCACATGCGCCACCAGTACAACCGGGTCCACGGGACGCTCGATGATGTCGTCCACACCGCCGCGCAAGGCCTTCACAGTCGATTCCGGCTGGTCCTTCTCCACGAGATAAATGAACGGAATTTCGCGGGATTCCGGGTGCATCACAAACTTTTCGCGCACCGGGGCGCCGTCAGCATTTTCCATTTGGCTCGAGGCGATGACAAGGTCCACCGGGCTGTCGTTTAGCCGCTTGAGGGCTTCCCAGCCCGTCATGGCCGTGCGCACCTCGAAATGCGCGCGGGCCAGGTATTCACGTATGGTTGCACGTGAATGTGCATCGTTGTCGATGAGAAGCACCGAGACTTCTCGTGCAGGTGCGTGCATAATGGGTGTGCCCCTTCATTGCCTCATTGTGAAATTCGAGCGCTTTCGCGGAGTATACGCACAGGGCCGGCACGCACGCAACCAGCCGCCCATGGCGCCTCCTCGAGGCGGGCATGATGGGCGCCGGTTTACGCGCGGCAGGCCACGCGCGGGGATGCCGTGGAACTGCAACGTTTGTGGCATGATATATACTGGATGTAAGGGAACAGTGCGGCCGTGTGTATGTGTTACCAACAAGGTTAACCTTTCCAATCGTGAACTCGTTATCTCACCAGAAACAGGACGCCGATATGGAGTATGCGGCCCGGGCCGACAAAGATTTGGCGCTTGCCCTCCAGAAGGGTGACGATTACGCTTTCGATGAGATGGTGCGCCGGTTCCATGGGCGTGTGTACGCGGTGGCCTACCGGTTGACCGGGAATCGCGAAGACGCGCTGGATGTGGCGCAGGACGCCTTTCTGAAGGCCTATCGAAAGATCGGCTCTTGGCGGCCGACGGGTGGTTTCTTGCCGTGGTTGTTGCGGCTGACGCGCAATCAGGCGATCGATCACCTGCGGCGGAGAAAGCGCCGGCGCCAGGATCCATTGGATGAAACATTCCAGCAGGCCACGGAAGGGGCGCCGGTCGAGCCATGGACCATGTCGACTGACAGAGCGGTACATGCCAAGGAAATCGACGAACGCGTGCGCAGTGCGCTGGTGAAGTTGTCGCCGACGCAAAGTACGGTGTTTATGTTGCGCCACTACGAGGGCATGGCCCTGGCCGAGATTGCCGAGGAATTGGGCTGTACCGTGGGCAGCGTGAAGGTGCATTTGTTCCGCGCGTTGAAGAAAATGCGTGTGGAGTTGGCCGACCTGCATGAGAACGTGTAACAGGCGCGGGGCGGGCGGCAAGCTGATTTTGGTTGTTAGGCCGCTGCAGGCCAAGCGCACATGGAGAGACAGCGGATGCGATTGGTGAAAGGTCGGACATATGCCAGGGTGTAGACGTGTTCGTGTGCTGATGGCCGTGGCCATCTATGAGCCGTTGGAGCCAGACGATCAGGAAGCCCTTGAAATTCACTTGGCACGCTGTGAGCGCTGCCGCGCTGAATATCACGCCATGCGCCGGCTGGTGGGCATGGTCCCGAGGAAGCCAACCCCGGACCCGCCACCGCATTTCCCGGCGCTTATCCGCCAGCGAATTGACCACAGCGTTGAGCCAAACCGTATCTCACAAAGGGTCACCACGTGGGGGGCGCCGGTGTTTGCGGGCGCTGCCGCGCTGGCACTTGGCCTGGCATTGTATACGCACCAACCTCTCGGACTTTCTCCCCCTACACAGGATAATCCATCCGGCCAGGCGCGCGTCGCCGCACCCCAAGACAACGGTGCTCCTGCCGGCGAGTTGCCGGCCGATGACCCCATGGGCCAGGCCATCGCGCAGGCGGACACGCTCGAGGAGCAAGGCGATTACATGGCCGCGTTGCAAGTTTTACAGGAAGCTGTCAACCAGCATCCGGACCATGAACTCGCCGGGCGCGCCCAGTTGAAGTTGGCATCGCTCACCTTCGAGGATCTGCACCGCTACGAACTCGCCTTCAAAGAGTACATGAAGCTGCGCAACCAATTCGGGCATGTCTTCCGGTCGGATTCCGAGAGCATTGAGCGCTTCGAATTGCTGGTCGAAGAGTGGGAGAACGAATTCCTTGCGCTGCGCACCGTGGATGCGCTGGAGGAATCGGGCGCGGATGCCTTCGACAAACTCGAGCAGATCGTCGCGCAGAACCCTGGCCAGCAGATCGCGCAACTCGCCTTGAACAAGATGCAGCGGATCGTACGCGAAGCCGCGGCCGCCGATAACGGGGAGGTGGCCTTGCTCGAGGCAGTGCGGGACCAGTGCACGCATCCCGTGGCGCGGGCGCAGGTCAATCTGTACCTCGGGGACAAGTATTGCGATGAGTTGAATGATCCGGGGCGCGCCCGCGCCCTCTATCTCGAAGCCGCACAGGGCGATCACCCCGTGGTAGCCTCGATGGCCGATGAAGCACTGGCCCGATTAAGCGCACCATAGCGGCCGGTGGGATCGCGCGCTGGCGCCCAAGTGCGGGCGGCAGAGGTTTGCGACGTTGGTTGGGCGTCTGGTAGCATTTCGCGACGGCTATCGGCGGGGCCGGCGCCGAACGTGCTCCGGTCACGGCCACGGCGGCGCGGCGTTCCCGCATCGCCCACGCCGATCACTGAGCGTGCATCGTTTGCGTCCGCCGTCCTGCAAGTTCTTCCTCGCCCACATAGCGTTCATATGTTGGAGACAGGCAAATTGCCGGCACAAGTAGGATTCGAGAAATACCTGGTACGGGCGGAGATACTGACGGCAGATCGCCTGGAGCGTGCCCGTGCGGAGGCAAACAAAGCCGGGGCGGCACTTGTGGAAGTGATCGAGCAGCTCGGGTTTGCGTCGCCGCCACAGTTGTACCAAGCGCTGGCCGATTACTGCGAGATGCGCTATGTGGCCCCGTCGCGCATGCAGATTGCCGAGGAGGTGGTGCAGAAGGTGCCCGCCCGTTTCGCCACGCATTACGACTTTGTGCCTATCGAGGAACGCAACGGTACGCTCGTGATCGCCGTGAGCGATCCGCTCAACAACCAGTTGCTCGATGATATCCGGCTGGTGCTCAAGCGGCGCATCGAGCCGACTGTCGCCACCCCGGAAGAAATCCT
This sequence comes from uncultured Nitrospirales bacterium, assembly GCA_964569295.1. GTDB lineage: Bacteria > Hydrogenedentota > Hydrogenedentia > Hydrogenedentales > JAGMZX01 > CAZMVU01. The sequence goes on along the minus strand of CAZMVU010000006.1, from coordinate 21,117 downwards.
GCGCGCCACCAAGAACCTCTATGGCGTGGGCGCGGACACGATGGAGCGGATTCTCAGCAACGAGGAAAGCCAGGGCGACGTGGTCAATCTCGCCGAGACCACCATGAGCGCCAACCTCGGGGATGAGAACATTGATGCGTCGATCATCAAATTTACCAACGAGCTTATTCTCGAGGCGGTGAACTCCGACTGCACCGACATTCACATCGAGCCGTTCGAGGAAGAGTTGCGCGTGCGCTACCGCATCGACGGCGTGCTCCACCAAGTGCCCGTGCCGCCGAGTATCCGCGGGTTTCACTCGGCCATCGTGTCGCGCGTCAAGATTATGGCGAACATGAACATCGCGGAAAAGCGCCTGCCCCAGGACGGGAAGATTCTGGCACGGTTCGGTGAAAACCAGTATGACCTGCGCGTGTCCATTCTGCCGACACCCCACGGGGAGACGGTGAATATCCGTATTCTCAGCCGGGCCTCGATGTTCCTCACGCTCGACCAACTCGGCTTTCTCAAGGAAGACCTGCGCCAGTTCGAGTCGTACATCCGCAAGCCCCATGGCATTATTCTCGTGACCGGCCCCACCGGCAGCGGCAAGACCACGACGCTCTACGCCGCCCTCAACCGCCTCAACAGCCTCGATCGCAAAATCCTCACCATCGAAGACCCGATAGAATACCAGCTTCGCGGTATTACCCAGATGCAGGTGCAGCCGCGGATTGGGTTCGATTTCGGCACTGGTCTGCGCGCGATGCTGCGCCACGACCCGGACATCATGCTCGTGGGCGAGATTCGCGATTACGAAACCGCCGAGATGGCCATCCGCTCGAGCCTCACGGGCCATCTGGTGCTCAGCACGCTGCACACCAATGACGCGGCGGGTGCAGTCACCCGCCTTACCGACATGGGCGTCGAGCCGTTTCTCATTTCGAGCACGATGATCGCGGCTATGGCCCAGCGCCTTGTGCGCCGGGTATGCCCGAACTGCGCCGTGCCCGACGAACCGGACACGCTCGTGCTGCGCGAGGAATTCGGGGTTGACCGCGATTCCGAGCGGGATGCGAAATTCCGCAAGGGGACCGGCTGCGACCAGTGCCGCCACACAGGCTATCGCGGGCGCATCGCCATTTACGAAATGCTTCCCTTCACGCCCGAGATCAAAGACCTGACCATCAAACGCTGCAACTCGCTCGAGATAAAGCGCAGTGCCCGGGCCCAGGGCATGAGCACGCTGCGGCAAAGCGGCTGGCAGCGCATCTGCAACGGCATGAGCACCATCGAAGAAGTCTTGCGCGTTACTGCGGATTCCGAGATGATGCATGCGGCAAGTGAGACGGACGATGCCTCAATTTCAGTATGAGGTGAAGCGCGGCCCGGGTGAATCCGCCACTGGTGTGCTTGAAGCCGAGAACCAGCGCGCCGCAGTCGCCCGGCTGCGCGAGATGGGCTACTTCCCCATCCGCGTCGAGGCCTACGAGGGCGGCGATGAAAAGAAGGATGTGCTGCGGCAGGCGCTGGTGCGCATCAAACTCAAAGACCGCAACATCTTTTTCCGGCAGTTGGCCAACCTCATCGAGTCGGGTATGCCGATCACCCGGGCCCTGCGCACCCTGAGCGCGCAGACCGAGAACAAGAAGATGGCGCAACTCATCGAGCAACTGCGCGACGACGTGCAGAAAGGCGCCAGCTTTACCGAGGCCCTCGAGAAACACCCCACGGTTTTCGCGCCCATACAGTGCAATCTCGTGCGGGCCGGCGAGACCGGCGGCATGCTCGAGGATGTGCTGTGGCGGCTGGTCGCCTTTGGCGAGCAGGAAGAGGAACTGCGCGGCAAGGCGCTTTCAGCCATGGTGTATCCCATATTCCTGCTTATCATGGGCACGGTCGCGGTGTTTATTCTGGTGTCGTTCGTATTTCCGCGGTTCATCGAAGTGTTTCAGGATTTCAACGCCACACTGCCCTGGCCCACCCGCTTCGTCATGGCCATTTGCGGGTTCATGGGATCCTACTGGTGGGCAGTGCTTATCGGGGTTGTGCTGACCATCGCCCTCCTTGTTTCCTATCTGCGCACGGAACCTGGCCGACGTCAACGAGACACCCTGCTGTTGCGTATCCCCGTGGTGAAGGCAGTCGTGCAGAAATACGAGATGGCCCGCTTCGCACGCACCCTGGGCACCCTGATGGACAATGGCGTGCCGGTACTGCGGTCGATCAACATTACCGCGGACACCATGAGCAATGTGGTGATTCGCGACGAAGTGGCCACCATCCACACCGGGGTGACGGACGGGGAAAGTATGAGCGAGAGCATGGCCGACCTGCCGCATTTTCCCCCGCTGGTGGTGAGCATGTTCATGGTGGGTGAGGAGAGCGGGCGGATCGGGGCGGTCACTAAGCGTTTGGCGGATGCGTATGACCTCGAGGTGGATCGTGCGGTAAAGGCGCTCACGGCCCTGTTCGAGCCGCTGTTGATTGTTATCATGGGCATCATTATCGGTTTTTTGGTCATTGCCATGCTGCTTCCCATGCTTACCCTGAGCGGCAACGTTGGCTAGCGTGTCCCTTTTGACGGGCATTTTGTCGTATATTCAGGTGAGGGTATGCGGTACGGCTGGCGCCCGGGGCCGCTTCCCGTGAGATGTACGTGGCGTGAGCGCGTAATTGAAGACAACACATTGCAGGTGCGCACTGGAAGCGCGCCATAGTACCCGCAGGCAGGCGATCCAGCCCGGAACGGGTGTGGGAGTTTTGTATGGATAATAAAGGTTTTACCCTCATCGAACTCATCCTCGTAGTGGTCATTATCGGCATTCTGGCCGGTGCGGTGGTGCCTGTATTCACCGGCCGGTCGAACCAGGCGCGCGTCAATCGTGCCAAGTCCGACATCATGCAATACCTTAATTTCATCTCGGCCTACGAGATTGACAACGGGCAGTACCCGTCGAGCCTGGATGATTTGGTGTCGGGCCGGCGCAGATACGTGCGCGAGCTCAACAATGATCCCTGGGGCAACCCGTACTACTATGAGCCGCCCTCAGACCCTCTTGCCGACGACTTCGATGTTTTCTCGGCAGGCCCGGATGGCCAGCCCGGCACGGAGGACGATGTGACTTATTCGTCGGAGAACATTTACGAGTAGGCGGATCGCATGCGCACAACCATAGCATATGGCGCATGCCGCCGGCGGCCGCACGTCCAGCGGTTGCCGCTGCAGGCAGGCTTCTCTCTGATCGAGCTGATGATCGTCATGATGGTGCTCGGCATTCTGGCCGCTGCGGTCATGCCGGTCTACGGCGGCTCGGTGAAAACCATGCGGCTGCGCAGTTTCCAGAGCGACTTGGTGCAGTTTATCGGCTATGTGCAGGAACGCGCGGTGACCGATGTGCAGGAGTACCGCATCTATGTCGACGAGGAGAAAGCCACGTATTGGGTCATGCGCCACGCGGGCTGGGAAGACGAGGAGAAGGTGTTCGCGCGGGCGAAGGACGACTTGGGCAAGGTGCGTGCGTTTCCGCCAGCCCTCGAAGTGAAACTGGACAATCACTGGCACAAAGACCGCGATCGCGATGCCGAATACATGACCTGTTACCCGAACGGCAGTTGCGACATTGTCGAGTTGACCTTGCGCGAGGATGGGGCGCGCCGCCACAGGGACGACGTCGACATAGCGACAACGGGCGTTATGGGCAACGTCGAGGTCGATGACTACCGGGATAAGCGATGGTAGGGCAAATGCGCAAGCGCGGCGGCTATATCCTCTTTGAAACGATCGTGGCCTTGGGGGTGCTGAGTGTGAGTATATTCACCATCTACCAAGGCACACGGCAGGCCCTGTTTCTGCGTGCCCGCGCAGAGGACTTCACGACGGCCCAGTTCCTGCTCGAACAGGTGCTCGAAAAACAATTACTGCAATACCAGCTCACGGAAAGCAGGGGCCGGGGCAGGTTCCCGGGCGCGGATCGCCGGTTTTCCTACACCTGGGAGATCAGTAAGGTCGAGGTGCCGCTGCCGCCGTTGCCGCAACAATTGCCCGAGGAGGCGCGCGCACGGTTTCTCGAGCAATACAAACGGTTCATGGGCAAACTCAGCGTCGTCATTTCGTGGCGGCGCTCGGGCATGGACTATGAGATCAAGGCCGAAGAACTGATGCCGCCCGAACAGATATGGCTGCCCGAAGCGGTTCAGGAACAGCAATGAGTAGCGGGTGCACACAGCAGGCGCGGCAGTCGTTGCGCGGGTTTACCCTTGCCGAGGTGCTGGTGGCGACCACGCTGCTGAGCATAGTCATGGCGAGTGTCTATGCGTTGTTTGGGTCGACCCTGCGTACCTGGCGCAGTGCCGAGGATAAATTCGACAACTTCCAGAATGTCCGGGTGGCCAGCACCGTTATCAAGCGCGAGATCAACAATATCCTCCCCGAGGGCGGCTACTTCTTTCAGGGCGAAGGCCATGATTTCGAGATGGTCGTGGTCAGCGAGCCGTTCAATGTCGACGATGGCGACGGGGAAGGCCGCCGCCTTATGCTCGTGCGCTACCGCTTCAACCGTACCGGACAGGAGCTACTGCGCCAAGAGGCTCAGGTGACCATGGCCCTGCCGCAACGCCGCCGCGGCGAAGACAAAATCGACCGGGGGCGCCTCAAGACAAGCAAAGAAGAGGAGTATGTGGTCGCGCGCAATGTGCGCAGTTTCGACGTCCGGTACGTGTGGATGCCGGTTCCGGCCCAGCGTGATCCCAATCAGCCGCCGCCGCGGGTAAGGCCCATCCGTGCCGACCGCCACGAGGAGGGCTGGGGACTTCCCAATGGCATCGAAATAAAGCTGGTGGTGGAGGACCCAGAGAACGAGGAGGACGAAACCCACACGTTTCTTATTCGCAGACGAATTCTGGCGCCCGCGCGGCGCTTGGACGAACAGAAGATTCTCAATATGCTGGGGGCGGTAGAGTGAACGGCAACCAACACGGATTTGTGCTGATCGTGGTCCTGTGGGTGCTGGCTATTCTCACCATCGTAACGGTGGGGTTCGGGCATCGTGCAGTACTGGATCAGAAAGTGGCCGCCTATTCACTCGACCACGCGCAAGCGCTCATACTTGCACGAAGCGCCGTGCAGCGTGGGATCGTGTCCATGCGGAACAAGGCCATCAAGGATATGGCCATGGCGCAAATGAGCCAGGGCCGCGGCCATACCGAGCCGCCCATGACCCACTATGGCCAGAAATGGGCGAAGCCGCAGGATTTGCTCAAGGAGTCGGAGAATCTTTTTGACTCGGAACGCTTTGCCGAGGGCGACTCGGTACGGGTGTTTATCGAGGATGAAAACAGCCGTCTCAACATCAACGCCGCGCCCCTCGAGCTAATCGAGGAGGTGGAGGCCCTGGACCGCCGTGTGAAACGCCGCATAAGAGTGCGGCGCACCACCGGTTTGCGCGAAGAAGAAGGCAGGAATCCCTTCCACGCCATCGAAGAGTTGCGTTACATACGCGGCGTCGATGAAGAGGATTGGTATGGTACAGACGATGAGCCTGGGCTTGTTGACTTGTTTACCTGCGAGGGCAATAAGCTGATAAACATAAACACGGCATCACGGGCGGTGCTCGAGACAATCCCCGATCTCGACAAGAAGGCTATCAACGCCATCCTCGCCTATAGGGCGGGCGGTGATGGCGAACTGAAAACAGGTGACGACCACGGGTTCTCGAGTTTCGTTAACCTTACCGATGCGACGGGAATTGTTGACAAGAACCTCGGTGCATTGCGAAAACTCGCCATGTTCAACTCCACGACATTCAGAATTCGCGGTGTGGCCACCCTGCGCCGCGGCAAAATCCGGGCGACGGTTACCGCGGTCGTTACGATTGGCAACGGTACGGCCAGCATTCGCAGTTGGCGGGAGGAACCCCTTGGCACGTAAGAGCACATATATCAGTATCCTTCAGTTCGACGAACACGCGATCGCGTGGCTGCGGATTGATCGCAGTTCGGAGGGAGCCGCCGTGCTGGCGCACGAGATCGCGCGCGGCGACTGGTCCGAAGAAGGGGCTTTGTCAGCGGCGCTCTCGCAGTTTGTCGCGGAGCACGGCATCAAGGAGGATGCGGTTTACACGGTGTTGCCGCGCCATTCGATCACCACGCGTATCCTGGATCTTCCGAGCGACTCGCTGGAAGAGATCGCGGGCATGGTGCGTTTCAGCGCCGAGGAATATGTGCCCTTCTCGACCGAAGAGATTCTCATCGACCAGTGCATTCTCCAGGCGATGTCTGCCGGCATGACCCGCGTGCTTGCCGCCTTTGCCCACCGCGATGTCGTGAACGGACACATGAACCTTATGGAGCAGGCAGGCGTGGTGCCTGAGCGTGTCTTCCTGAGCACCGCTTGTCTCGCTACGGCGGCAGCGGCGGCGCGTCCTCCCGAACAGCAAGAATTCGCCCTGCTGAATATGGCCATCGGCGGCATCGAAGGGATCGTAATCGATGATCAGGGACGGTTGCTTTTCGGGCGCGGCGTTGCCACAGCCCGGGACTGGGGCATCGAGGGCGATGCCGCCGCGGAGGCCTGGGAAGAGCTTGCCGTCGAGTCCCGGGCAACGTTGGCCGCGTATCGCCGGGAGTCGGTCGACGGCCTTGGGGTGGAACGGGTTTTTCTCTGCTCGGATGTGACGCAGCCGGAGCGGGCTGCCGAATTCATTGCCAATGAGACCGGCAAGGACTGTCAGCCCGCCAGCTTCGCCTTGCACCTGGTAACCAGCGGCGCGGAACACCTCAAGTCGCTCCCGCTCGTGGCACTGGGTGCGGCGCTCATTGCGCAGGAACGCGGCAGTGTCAGCATCGACCTATTGCCCGAGTCGGTTACCGAGACCCGCCAGATGAAAGTGGCACGCAAACGGCTGCTGCAGGCGGCGGGGCTGGTTGCGCTTATACTGCTGGGTGTGGCGGGACTCTTCTACCAGCATGTCTACCAGGCCGAGCAATACCGCATCGAACTGGAACAGCGCTTGAACACGCTGGCCGGCCAGGCGCGCGGCATTCGCGAAAAGCGGGAGCAATTGCGTATATTGCGGCGCGAAGTGCGGCCGCGGGGCAGTGTGCTGCAATATCTCACGAAAGTGTGTGAAGTGGCGCCGGAAGGCGATGTGAATGTCCTCGAATTCCGTATGCGCAAGGACGACGGCATCGATTTGCGGGGGCGCGCCCAATCGCTCGATACCATTAATGCACTTGGCCAGGCACTGCGCGAGCTTGGACGGGAAAGCGCGCTCGAACATTTCTTGAATGCGAGCCGCAAGTACGAGAACGACAATATCCGCGAACGCGACAAGATGGTGTGGGAATATCACTACGCCATCCCCTTCAATCCGGAGGAAGGCGATGAAGTGGCTCAAGAAACTGAGTAATTACTGGACGCGCCTGAACCGGCGCGAGCAGCGCCTCGCCATTATCGTGGGCGCATTGGTGGCGCTGGTGCTTGTGCTTACCGCATTGAACAGCGCCATGATGCGGCTCGAGGAACTCAACCGGCAGATTGTCCTGCTGGAGGATGGTATCGAATCCAGCGCCCTCCAGATAAAGGTGCGTGAGGCGGTCGAGGAGGCCTATGAGGAGGTGGCGGGACAGCACTCGAGCACATGGACGGAAGCGCAGATTCTCGATCGGTTGCGTGATGAGGTTTACCGGCTGGCCCAGGTGCAACCGTCGCCATTGGACGAGCAGGGCGTGCCCGAGCAGGTGGAGAATGAATCGGGCCAGCTCATCGGCCGGCCGCAGCTTGGAGAGGGATCCCTCGAGGAACGCGAAGAAGGCTACCGGGAATACAAGATACGGGTGCGCATCGAAAACGAACCCTTCCCCGCGTTTGTCGACTATCTCGAGCGCCTGCAAATGAGTCCCCAATCGCTGCGTATTGATGGCCTCGATCTGCGCCGCAGCATTCTGAGCAACCGGGTTACGGCGAGTCTTGACATTACGCGTATCATCGTGGACAGGCATGAATCGGAGTGGAAACAGGTGCCATACGGCCCGGAAGCGTGGATGAGTCACGGGTGCCGCGTGAGTGAAGATCGCCTTCTCAGCGGGCGCAGCGGGTCGGCAGCGCTCTTGGAGCCGGCCGGACCGAGGGGCGTCGCGTACCTCAAGATGAATCTCGAGCCGGCCGCCACCTATGACATGCGCTTCATCGCGATGGCCGAAGGACCGGCGCAAGTCGTCGTTTACAACGAGGCCACAGGCGCCAACCTGAAAGGAAGCTTGGCACTCGAAGCCGATGGTGAATTTCATGCCTATGAGATTCGCTTCACGCTGCCGCCGGCGGAAGACCAGAAGGCATCGGTGCGCGCTCCCTTAATCAATCTCGAAGATTTGGGCAGCCGGGTTATTCTGGGGGATGTCGCGGTGCTCCGCAGGAGGGCCTGAGCGGCCGGCGTTCGGGCGCCTGTACTGGTGAGAAGAAAGGACGCGAACTATGGATAAGCGCGTTTACATATTGGCTATCGGCGTGTTTGCGGCACTGTGCGCGCTCATGGTCATGAACTTGTTGCGCGAGCCCTACGCGGACAACCGCGAACGGCTCGCCACCCGCCTCAGTACGCTGGCTCCCCGTGATTCCGAGGAGCGCGTCGAGCCGTGGCCCTTTGCCGAGTGGCAGGAAATCATTCACGAGAAACCCGAGCTATGGCAAGCGCTCGTACCGCCCCCACCGCCGCCTCCCCCGCCCCCACCCCCGCCCCCACCGGAACCGCCGGATGTTTGCAACGACATTCTGAAAGGCGTCTTTCCCACACGCCGCGGCGTGGGGGACATGGTGCGCATCGTCACGCCCGACAACGAAAAAGGGGACTACTACGGCGTGGGCGATGTCATCGCCGATTGCGAAATTGTCCGGGTTAGCCGCGAGGAGGTCGAGTTCTCCTACAATTGGCGGGAGGGCGGCAAACGGCTGAACTGCATTCTTGTGCGCCAGTGAGCATAGAAGCTTTGTGTTGTCAACATTTTAAGCAATGGCTGCGTAGGGTAGGCATGCCGCCTCATAGACCGAGGTATCGCCATGAGCCCGGCTGTTGACCGGGCAGATAACAGGATTGGCTATGAGGAAGTCAGGCCTTCGGTTATGGTATGGTCTTGCCGAATGGCCCCCATCCGGGGGACGGGACAAACGGGTTAGAGGTTGCCAATGAGAGAATTCGGCCGTAATGGGGAGGACTCGATGGGGCGGCGGCAGGCGTGTCCGCAGGCGGAGACACACGCACGCGCAGCGGGACAGGAAAGCAAGCCCTTGCAGGGACTCGCGCTCTTACTGGTTTTCGCGACAGCGGCGTTGTGTCTGGGGGGCATGCTTCCCGTCTATGCCCAAGGCCAGACCCCCGAGACCAGCCGCCAACAGCCGTCCGCGCAGCAGCGGAATACCCCCACCCTTCAACAACAACAACGACGACAACCGCAGCAGCAACAATACCGGCGGCAGCAGCAACCGCCGACGTCACGATCATCAAGCCAGGGAATCAGCAGTGGCCGTTCTTCTAGTGGCCTTAGCACATCGCGGACGGGCCGCTTTGGTTCTCGTGACCGCGATGACGACGATGATGATGACGACGATGACGACGATGATGATGATGATGGACAGCGCCAACAACGGCGCGAGCGTCAGACGCCACCGGCGACTCGGGGCGGGGCGGCGCAGCAAGGCGGCCAGCGTGAATCCGGCCAAGCCATGCCGGGGGTGGCTGGCCCCACGACGCAAGGCCGCGGCGGCACTGCGGGTGCGGGCGCCCGGCAGGGCGGGGCGCGCGGCGCCGCCGGAACGCGCTTTCACAGCCCGGAGGGCAGCACGGTAAATGTGACGGGGGAAGGCGCGTATGAACCCGCCTTCGAGCATGATGTGGCTTATCCGGAGGTGCCGAATGCGGGGGCGGATCAGTTGCTTACGGAAGAGGGCCCCATGCCGGTGCTCCAGTTCCTTTCCATCATCCACCTCGCCACCAATTGGAACATTATTTCGACGCCCGCTGCGAACGAGGTCGAACTCAATTTCTACGTCGCCGACACGCCTCCCAAACAGGCGCTCAAGGTGCTGGAAAAACACAACATCTACTACGAGTTCGAGGAGGTCGAGATCGCTTTTGAAGGGGAAGAGGCCGAGAAAGGCTTTCTCTATGTCATGACCGAGGAAGAGTACCTCTATGAGACCTTCGGTGAACTCGAGTTCGAAGAATTCAAAGTGGTGCATGCGGACGTTACGTATATGGAGAGCATGCTTTCCTCGCTGTTGTCCGGGTTTGGCCGTATCGTAACCGATCAGCGCACAAACCGTATCTACGTGTGGGACATGAAGGACAACCTCGAGCGCATGGTTGCCACGGTCGAGGACATCGATGTGCCCATGGACAAGCGCGATTACCTTGTCACCCACGCGGATATCGCAGACATCGAGGGGGTCGTGACCTCCTTGCTCAGCCCGAACGGCCGTGTGCTCACCGATGCGCGCACGGGGCAACTCGTGGTATGGGATTCGCCGACAGCCCTCGATCAGGTCACGGAGACGGTCGAGCGCCTCGATGTCCCCATCGAGCCGGTCACCTACGATATCGAGCATTTGGAGGCGGAAGATCTCATCGACAGCATCGAGGTGGTGCTTTCCGAGCGCGGCATGATACAGGTCGATCCGCGGTACAACACGATCATTGTGACCGATCTGCCGAACCGCCAGCAGCGCATCGCGGAAATCATCGAGACCCTCGACCGCGAACTCGAGACACGAACCTGGACCATCCAATATGCGGACATCGACTTTGTCGCCGATCAGATCGAGACCTATATACCCGGTGATATGGGTGAGATTGTCGTAAATGACTTGATTCACCAGATCACGGTGACCGGCCTGCCGAAACGGCTCGACAAGATTGAAGAGCTTATCGATGTGTGGGACAAGAAGCGCCGCCAGGTCATGATCCAGGCGTTCCTGGTCGATATGAACGAGAGCGTTACCCGGGAACTCAATGTGCGCTGGTCGTACTTCAGCAGCTCCGAAGGCAGTCCGGTGGCTGTCAACAGCCCGAACGGCGCTTTCCCGGGCGTAAACCAGGACATGGTTACCGTCGGTCGTCTGCCCTACACAGTCCCCGCCTATGGCAACCTGCAACTGGATGAGAGCGGGAGTATTACGCGGCCGCCACTCACGGACATTGAAGGCAATACGATTATCGATCGATTCGCCGGTGATAATCTCGCGGTGTCGTTGAATTACCTGGACCAGACCACCGACAGCAAACTGCTCGCTGCACCGCGGGTCACGGTGCAGGATGGGGAAGAGGCGATCTTCGAGAATGCTGAGCGCCTCCCGTTCGCCTCATCCTCGACGACCTTTAGCAACGTGAACTACGGCAATAGCACGAGCCGCATCGAGTTTGTCGATGTCGGTATTATCCTGCGCGTGAAGCCGCGCATCACGGATAAAGATGACATCCTGCTCGATATCGCGGCGGAAGACAGCTCGGCGGAGCTGGTCGAAATCGAGAGCTTCGCTGCGTCTGGAGCGGACAGCGTGGCATCGCGCAAAGCGCCGCAGGTGCGTGCGCGCAATGTCGAGACGCAACTGCGCGCGCACAGCGGTGAAACCCTTATCCTGGGCGGCCTGAGGCAGAATACCGCGCGGGAGGACATCAACAAGGTGCCGCTACTGGGCGACATTCCGCTGGTCGGGCGTTTCTTCCGGAGCCCCTCGCGCTCCTCGGCAAACACGACCCTCATGATCTTTCTTACGCCCACGATTGTGGATGAGTTCACGGATCCCGAGGCCCATGTGCTCTCCAAGACGGAGGAGGATATAGCCGAGGAGCACCGCCACAACACCAAAGATTTGGTGCATCGCATCTTGGACCGCATCAGCCGCGGCGGCAATGAAGTCGGGGTATCCATCGGTCAGAGCGGAGAGATCCACTCCGAGGGCGAACGGGTGACCACGGACGAGTTGCGCACGGCCTTATTCGAGATCGAGGCGCCGTCCACGATCACGGCGGTTATACGGCATCATCCGCGGGCGCCCGCGGAAGTAGTCACGCAGGTGACGGAGGCGATCATGGAGGCGGGGGTCGATATCGAGTTTGACGACCGCGCGGCGCCGCTTGTACCCGCCTACCGGGGAGATCAGGAACCGGTTTCGGTGCCGGGGGTGTAACAAGCGCGGGAAAGCATCGCAGATAAAAACCGTGCCGTCCGGTATCTTATTACCGGGCGGCACGGTTTGTCTTCTGGGCAGAACTGGGCGGGGCAGGGTGGGCGCGGATCAACAGGGATCAGGCCTTCTGCTCCTCCGCACCTTTGCGCCATGTCCGCTTGGGTGCCTTCTGGAACTTACCCGCCTTGATATAGCGCGCACACACCTTCACCGTCTTCACCGTACCGTTCTCATCCACAATGCGAATTTTTTGCAGGTTCGGTTTCCAACGGCGTTTGGTTATACCGGTGACGTTCTGGCCGATACCGCCTTCGCGCTTTGCTTTACCCCGACGCACAACGCGGTTGCCCACGCGGGGGCGTTTGCCGCTGTAATCACATACTCGGGCCATGCGTATATCCTCCTGAAAATCGTGGAAAACACCGGACACCATAACGAACATGCCGCAGTGCATTGGGTTATGCCGCTGAGAAAGCCCGAGGGACCTTCGTTCGAAGCTCTATGACCATAACCATGATTGTTGTTCAAGGGCAGCCCCAGCAGCCAGCGGGTGCGGCCCGGCGTTCGCCGTGCTATAATGCGAACGCACGAGAGACCGAAGTCTATCACATGACCACAGGCGATTCAAGTTCATGCCCTTCCGAAGTCCTTGTTCCCCCCATACTTCCGCGGCCCCTGCGCGCCCGTTGCTGCTGGCGCGCCTGGGCGCGCTGATTCTGCTTTGTATTGGCGGCCTTCAAACGGGTTGCCGACATACCCCCGGCGTTCCCTGGGAGCAGCAACCGTTACCGGAAAGTGCGCCGCAACTCGATGCGGTATTGGCCGGTCTTGCCGCCAACGACCGTGCTGTGGAGACATTCAGAGGCCCCTGCGCTTTTACCATGGACTCCCCGGATGTCAGCGGCGTGCAACGGCTTCACCGAAGCTCGGTCTATTTTCGCCGGCCGGCCGATCTGCACGTGGTGGGGCGCAAATACGGCAGCACAGTAGTGCGCCTGACCTGTGTCGGCAGTGAATTCCTGTTCGCTTTTCCCACGGAAAAAGAGTTTTACTACCGTCTTGCGGGAGAGCAGCGGGCTTCGGTCGATTTCAGCGTGTCCCCGGCAGACATTGCGCGCGAGATGTTTTTCCCCGAGGACTGGGCCGACATCGACCGCGAGCGCGTCGGCATGACGGATTTCGACCCCGAGTCGCAAACCGTGGAGGTGGCCGTGGCAACGGCCGGCAGGCGTGCGGTCAAGCGGCGGCTTACGATTAAGGGCCCGCCCTGGGTTGTGGTGGAGAATGAACGCTTGAACCGGCGTGGTGAGGTGGTGGCCGTGACCTCGGCGGGCGGCTACCGGCTGGTAGAGGGGGTCTATCTGCCTACCTGGACCGAGTCGGTCTTCCCGCTCGATGCCACCCGGATGCGCCTCGATTTTCGGAAAATCATTCCCAATGCGGAAATTCCCGATGCCTACTTTGATATCCAGGCGCAGGCCGCACAATTGGGCATTCAGCTCGACCGCGTGCCCGGCGCCGCACAACAAGGTGAATACTGAGTTCTATGCTGCACGAAATGAAGACTGTTCTCGCTGGTATGCGTTCGGAGCAAATAGCCGACACCCTGGATATTCAGCCTTTCCAGGGGCGCCAGTTGTTCCATTGGATCCATGCAAAGCGCGTGTTCGACTTCGACGCGATGACCGACCTGTCGAAACCCCTGCGCACGCAACTCGCCGAACATTATGTGGCCCTGCCGGTTGTCCCGGTGGAGGTGCAGGAATCGGCGGGGACCGGTACCAAGAAGGCCCTTTTCGCGCTGCCCGATGGCGAATGTGTCGAGGCGGTGCTTATTCGAGACCGGGCGCGTGTCACACTGTGCTTGTCGTCGCAGGTGGGCTGTGCGCTGCAATGCAGCTTCTGTGCGACGGGGCTCGCGGGCTTTACGCGTAACCTTGAACCGGGCGAAATTGTAGGACAAGCCCTCTCCCTGCTTGCGGGCGAGGAGCTGGGCGCGCGCACGCCGAACATTGTGTTCATGGGCATGGGAGAGCCCTTCCGCAACTATGAAGCCGTACTCGATAGCGCGCGCATGCTTATGGCGCCGGCGGGTCTTGGTATTGGCGCGCGCAAGATCACGATTTCCACGGTTGGGGAAGCGAAACAGATCGAGCGCTTCGCCGGGGAAGACATGCAGATTCGGCTCAGTGTATCGCTGCACGGGGCGAACGACGCGTTGCGTGATAAACTCGTGCCTCTTAACCGCCGCTATCCACTGGCACGCCTGCGCGAAGCGCTGTGTCACTACCAGCGTGTGGGGGGGCGGCAGTTCACCATCGAGTGGACGCTCCTCGACGGGGTAAACGACAGTCTCGATGATGCCGGGGAACTCATTGCCTATGTGGGTGAGCTGAGGCCCTTTGTGAACCTGATACCGTGGAACCCGGTGGCGGGCATGGGCTATCAGCCGACACCCCATGCGCGGGCGGCAGCGTTCCGCGATGCCCTCGCGGCCCGGGGGATCAAGGCGACCTTGCGCCAGGAGAAGGGTCAGGATATCGAAGCCGCGTGTGGCCAACTCCGGCGCACCCACGGGCCTGCAAAGTGACCCGCGAAGTCGTCGGGGATGGGGGATTGGTGCCTTAAAGATCGTAACGGGCGGTATAAAACGACAAATATACTGCGACGTAAGCGCGGCCCTCCTGGATAATGGCGGGGCTTGTAAACAGAGGAGATTCGCAATGGGATGGAAGTTTGTAAGTCTTGCCGGTGTGGTTCTGGCGGCCGCCTGCACAACAGCGCAAGCGGCTACGGTTACCCTGGATGCCGATGGCATGGCCGTGATAAATGGCACGCGAACTTTCTTGATTGGCCTGTATGAAATCCCGAAAGAGGATGCCCTGCTGGAGGAAGTAGCCGAAGCGGGTTTCAACCTGGTTCGGTCCCGGGAGAATGTGGGCGCCCTGGACCGGCTGCATGAGGTTGGAGTATGGGCATGGATTAACACAGGCATGAAGATCGATTTCAGCGTGAATCGGGAGGATCGGGAGGCGTTGGTGCGCAAGTCGGTGGATGCACTCGGGGAGCATCCCGCCTTGGCTGTGTGGGAGGTGCCAGATGAAGCCCTGTGGAACACTTGGTACCGGGCGCAGACCTGGCGCGAGCAGCGGGAACCGCGCCAATTGGCTGAGCGCATCGACGGCATCGAGGAACAGAGCCGCCGCGACGCGTTGCGCGGCCAGCTTCGCCAATCACGCGAGCTGCGCGAGTTCGGAGAATACGCGAAGGCGGAGCGCATCGCGGATAAACTCTGGGAGCAACTCGATGAGGCCCCGCCCGAGCCGGACCTTAACATGGCGGATGCCCCAGAGCGTGCTGCGAAACTGGCCGAAGGCCTCTACGAGGGCTACCGGTTCATTAAACGGCTTGACCCGGTGCATCTCGTGTGGATGAACCACGCCCCGCGCAACCAGATCGAGCAATTGGCCGCATTCAACCGTGCGGCGGATGTGGTGGGCTGCGATATATACCCCGTGCCCCGGTCGCAGCGCGTGCGCCACAGCGACATCGCCGATCAGACGGTGGCGGCTGTGGGCGCCTACACGGAGCGTATGCAGGCGGCCGCGCCGGATAAGCCCGTATGGATGGTGTTGCAAGGCTTTGGCTGGGGCGACTTGTTCGAGGAAGAAGAGCCCGAAGTGCGCGAGCGCCTGCGCCGCCCCACGAAACAGGAAACGCGCTTCATGGCCTTCGACGCCATCGTCCACGGCGCCCGGGCTATCTTCTACTGGGGCACCACTACCATCGAGAAGGATGTCCCTTTCTGGAAGGAACTCCTCGAGGTTGTAAGTGAACTCGATGAATTGCAGCCGGTCCTCAGCGCCCCCGAAGCCGACCTGCCTGTCGAGGCGGCCTTCGCGCCAACGTTCGGCTCCGTGGACCGCGGTATTGTCGTGCTTGCGAAGGATGCGCCGGACGGCGTCTGTCTTATCGTGGTCAACGAGTGGACGAGCCCGCTCACCTATACGCTTGAGGGCCTGGACAGCCTGGATGGCACGGTATACCAAGACACGGCGACGGAACGCGCCAGCACCGTCGAGGCGGGGGCATTGACCCTGCCCATCCCTGCGCAGAGCGTACACGTCTTGCGGCCACAGCCGTGAGCCTGCGTGGTTTGTAACCAGCGCCAAACGACGCGGGTCTGTTGCGGGGCGCGGGACATGCCGTTGCGTTTCAAGGCTGGAAACTTTCACGGCGCGGGGAAAAAGGCCAATAGCGCCTCGGCGAAAATCCGGTGGCCCCGGGCATCCGGGTGGTTGATGCTGTTGGCCAGCAGCGTTATGTAGGGAATGCCCTTGCGCCATAAGCCGGCCCACACCGCCGCGGCGTCGGCGAGGGCCACGCCGTGTTCGTCCGCAAACTGGCGCAAGCCCTTCACATAGGGCCTGGGGTCCGCGGCTATCTTTTCCCCCGGTTCCGCGCGCATGAAGTCCTGACGCACAAAGTGGGGTGTAAAGACCACGACCTCGGCGCCGGCATTGCGCAAGCGTTCGATGACCGGCCCATACTGCGTGGCGATGTCTTCAGCATCGAGGGAGGCGTCGTTCACGAACTCGATGACCACCAGGTCCGGCTTCGGCCCCAGCACATCGCGTTCGAAGTCATACGGGCCGCCCTCGGGCGCATCGAGCCAATCGCGCATATTCGCACCGCCCCAGCCCGCCGTGAACACCCTTGGCTTCGCATCTGGAAAACGCGCCTTCAAGAGCGCCGCGAATTGGTGCTGGTACCAATCGTTTGGATTGGTGTTCACGCCGCCGCCCGCCGTTACGCTATCGCCCCAGGCCACGATGGTCACCGGTTCGCCGGCCTCGACCTTAGCCCGGGTGTTGGGCAACGCGCCTTTGGCCACCTTGGGTTCTGCAACGGCGGACTCGGCGGACGAATACTCGACGGGGTAAATGCAATCGGCAGTGAGCCGGTCCATGGGACCGCGCAACCACACCGTCGCCACGGCTGCCACTTCTTCACTGATTGCAGGCATCGGGATTGCCCCTACCCCCGGCGTGCCCGCGCCATGGCTCGCGTGGCCCCGCGGCCCCACCGTGATGACATCGAGCCGCGCGGGCGTGTATTCGTAATCCAGGAAGACCGCCTGCTCCGGCGCAATGGCGCTCCCCTCGAGCCGGCCGAAGGCGCCCCACACCGGGTCGAAGTCGAAATCTTCGCCGCGCACATAGACCTGGGCATCGCCCGGCGCCGCCTTCAGCCGCACAGAATCGGCGTCGAGCAGACCGGGGGCGGTTGTTTCTTCGGTGGTGATGCCGCGCGGCCGCGTGCTCTTGGCCCATCCGGCGCGTTCAGGGTTGAAAACCGGGATACGCGCGTGGCACTCGTCGCGCACCGTGATGGGTTCGACGGGCGGCACTTCGAGATCCACCCGGTCCTCGAGTTCATAGGTATGGCCGCCGAGGACGACTGTGCCCGGTCCCACGGTGAGGGCCCATTCACCGGCAATGCGCACGGGCATGGCGTTTTCGAGTGGCGGCAAATTTGCGCCGGTTGCAGTCGCAGCAATAAGCAGCAGGGCGGTCAGCGTGAACATGGCGGTTCTCCTCGATGGTTAACCGTCATCATAGAGGAAGCGTCCATCCAAGGGCGAAACGGCGCACCTGTAAGAAGATTCGGACGGATCAGTCTGATCTGACCGATCCGTCCGATTAATCTCAACCGTCGACCGCAGCTTGAAGTGCAGGGCAGCCTACAGCGGCATTCCCAGCGGCGCCTCCTGGAACAATGCCTCGGCCATGGGCTTCACGTCATCCGGCACGATGGGCTGGAAGTCCATGCGGTCCAGGATGTCCGCCTGCATGTCTACGCCGGGAGCCACCTCGATGAGCTTGAGTCCTTCGGGGACGAGTTGGAACACGCAGCGCTCCGTGATATAGAGCACCTCCTGCCCTGCGCGCCTGGCCACGTCACCGCTGAAGGTTATCTGTTCGACATGGTCCATGAATTTGGCCACCTTCCCATGTTCGCGGATGAGTAGCCGGCCGTTCTCGACGGTGGCATCGTGCCCGACGGCGGAGAACTCGCCGCAGAAGCAGCATTTCTGGGCGGACTGGGTAATGTTGACGAAGCCGCCGCAGCCGATAACCTTCGGCCCCAGCCGGCTTACATTCACATTGCCGTGTTTGTCTGCCTGGGCCATACCCACGCACGTAGCATCCAGCCCGCCGCCGTCGTAGAAGTCGAACATGGCGGCTTGCGAGATGAAGGCCTTCGGGTTTTTGGCGGGGCCGAAGTTCGTGCCGCCTTCCGGCAGGCCGCCCAGCACGCCGATCTCGGTGTTCAGCATGAGCGCGTCCAGCAGGCCCTCCTCGAAGGCCACCTGCGCCACCCCCATGGGAATGCCGATACCGAGGTTTACATTCATCTCGGGGCGAAGTTCCATGGCCGCTCGCCGACAGATCACTTTTTCCGGCCCCAACGGCATCGGGTGGATTTCCTGCGCCAAGTCGGCGTACTTCTTGCCCGTGAAGGTATCGTCATGCTGCGTAAACAGCGTGTGCGGGTGCGCCTCGGGGGTCTGCGCCACAACCACGTAGTCTACGAACACGCCCGGCACAAAGACATGATGCGGGTTCACCGGCGCATCGAGCACTTCCTGCACCTGGGCAATCACAATCCCGCCGCTGTTGCGCGCGGCCATTGCCGCCTCGAAGTTTTCCATGCGAATGGCTTCGTCGTCGGCGGTTATATTCCCCGCCGGGTCCACCGCGGTGCCGCGGATCACCGCCGCATCGATGTGCATACGTTTATATAACAGATGCTCACGGCCGCCCACTTCCACGACCTCGGCCAGGTCTTCGCAATCCTGGGTCACCTGGTTGGCCTTGCCGCCCTCGATGCGCGGGTCGATGAAGGTGCCCAGCCCCACCCGTGTGAGCAGGCCCGGCCGCCCGCCGCCAATCTCGCGATAGAGCTGGCACATGACGCCCTGCGGGAGAATGTACGTTTCGCATTGGTTCATCGCGACCATCTTCATCACCGCGTGGTTCAAGCCGATGTGCGCCGCGATAAGCCGCTTCATCATGCCCGGCACCGCGAAATGGTTCATGCCCTGAGGTTCCTCGCTGAACGGCCCGAGACCCGCCGCCCAGAGGACCGTGAGATCCTTCGGCGAGCCCGTCTCCTTGAACTGCCGCCCGAAAGCCGGATACACCTCTTCAGAGGGCATGGGAACAATGAGCAATGTCCCCCCGTCTGGAACCAGCGCTACTGCTTCGTCTGCCGTGACTACTTTGGCCATATTGGGTCTCCTTGTGCCTAAAGAAGAAGATTTCGATCGTTCCTCCGTTTCGCCATCATTCTTGCATTGGCAATTCTATAAAATCAAGACCAACCGAACGGTAGGTTAACATGGGCCGGCCGCCTGCCATTGCCCAGGGGCGCTGCGTTACTATAAAGAACCATGCAAGGCAACCGAGAAAACGACACTACCCATACCATCCTCGATTCCATCGCTGACGGCGTCTTCACCGTGGACAAACAATGGCAGATTACCTCGTTCAACCGGGCGGCGGAGACCATTACCGGCGTGCCCCGCGCGGAGGCGTTGGGCCGGCGCTGCTGCGATGTGTTCCGGGCGAGCATTTGCGAGAATGCCTGTGCGCTCAACGAGACGTTCTCCAGCGGGCGGCCCGTGGTGAACCGCGTGGTCTACATCATCAGTGCCGATGGCGAGCGCGTGCCCATCAGTGTGTCCACGGCGGTGCTCAAGGACGACCGGGGCGAGGTTATCGGCGGCGTCGAGACCTTTCGCGACCTCACGCTGGTCGAGGCGCTACGCAAAGAAATTTCCAGACAGCACACCTTCGCCGACATGATCGGCTACAGCCACGCCATGCGCCGGCTCTTCGAAACGCTCCCAGCGGTGGCCTCGAGCCCGAGTACCGCGCTCATTCTCGGCGAAACCGGCACCGGCAAGGAACTCCTCGCGCGTGCTGTCCACTCGTTGAGCCCCCGCGGCAGCGGGCCCTTCGTGGCGGTGAACTGCGGCGCCCTCCCGGAGCCTCTGCTCGAGTCCGAACTTTTCGGCTACAAGGCGGGCGCGTTTACCGGCGCCGAGCGCGACAAACCGGGGCGTTTCGCCATGGCCCGGGGCGGCACCATCTTCCTCGACGAAATCGGCGAACTCAGCACGTCCATGCAGGTGCGGCTGCTGCGCGTGCTCCAGGAACGCACTTACGAACCCTTGGGCGCGCGGCACTCCGAGACGGCCGACGTACGTGTCGTCGTCGCGACGCACCGCGACCTCGAGGCCCGCGTGCGCACGGGCGAATTCCGGGAAGACCTGTACTACCGGATTAACGTGGTGCGGCTTGTCCTGCCGCCCCTGCGCGAACGCAAAGAAGACATACCGCATCTCGTCGAGGCGTTCATCGCACGGTTCAACCGCCTGCAAGAAAAGGATGTCCAGGGGGTCACGCCCGACGTGCTCTCGCTCCTCATGCACCACGACTGGCCGGGCAATATCCGCGAACTCGAGAACGTCATCGAGCGGTGTTTCGTGCTGTGCAACGAGGGACTCATCACTGTGGCGCACCTGCCCGAAGATCTCACCGCGCACTACACGCCCCGCGTGGACACCCACGGCATACGTGCCACCCGCGACCTTCTCGAAGCCAAGGTTATCCAGGATGCCCTCACCCGCAACGCCTACAACCGCACCGCCGCCGCCCGTGAACTCGGTGTGCACAAGAGCACCCTCTACCGCCGCATTAAGCGCCTCGGCATTCCACTGCCTGAGGAGGATGGGCGGGGCGCGGGGGAGTAGAAGATGGGAAGAGGGTATTGCACCACAGAGACACAGAGGGTCACACAGAGAGAGAGAGAGAGAGAGAGAGAGAGAGAGAGAGAAGAGAAGAGAAGAGAAGAGAAGAGAAGAGAAGAGAAGAGAAGAGAAGAGAAGA
>CAZMVU010000005.1:6228-61903 GCA_964569295.1 uncultured Nitrospirales bacterium | reverse complement strand
GCGAAGGCGAAGGCGAAGGCGAAGGCGAAGGCGAAGGCGAAGGTGAAGGCGAAGGTGAAGGTGAAGGTGAAGGTGAAGGCGAAGGCGAGGGCGAAGGCGAGGGTGAAGGCGAAGGCGAAGGTGAAGGCGAAGGCGAAGGTGAAGGCGAAGGTGAAGGCGAGGGTGAAGGCGAAGGCGAGGGTGAAGGTGAAGGTGAAGGTGAGGGAAGTTTATGCGACCGGACAAACCACACAGCCGATCAGGATGGAAACGGACAGATTAATCTCAGCGAATTGCTTCGGGTAATCCAATTCTTTAACAGCGGCGGCATGCACTGCGCCGCCACGCCGGAGGCTACCGAAGACGGCTATATCCCCGGTCCCGGTGACAGTCACGCCTGTTGCGCGCATGCCAGCGATTATCACCCGGACTACACACCGGATTGGCGCATCGACCTCACCGAGCTCCTGCGGCTCATACAATTCTTCAACAGCGGCGGCTACCACTACTGCCCGGACGACGGCACGGAGGACGGGTACTGTCCCGGTCAATAAAAGTTGCAGACAGGGTAAGGTGTGGGGACCGACATACGGCAGGTGCCGCGGTTGCCACCATCCAGATTATTGGGCATATCCCGCAAGGCGCCACCAAATTATGCTTTTTGCTTGTTTTATGCCGATTGTATGGTATACTTGTGAATGGAAAAGGATCGTATTGGGAAGGCGGTTTTGGTGTCACCGATGTGGGAAGAAAGGGGTGCAGTTCTTCTGCTGCCGAGGTTCGGGATTCTTCAATGACAAGTACAGGTAAGCAAAACGTGACTGACACAATCGAGCGAGACGGGGTTATCGCTCGTTTTGCGGTCTTGCGGAATAGCGTCGCTAAATCTTCGAGAATTCCGCGAAAAGGGACAGCTCCCTTTTGTTTCACTTTTCGTTATCGAGCGGCAATCCAAGCACTGCCCCTTCCTTTTGGCTCTTACAAGAACAGGGGGCGGCCAGACCATGACTGCTGAAAACACCCAAACGCAGACCGAAGTGCAGGCGCCTCCCGAATTCTCGTTGTGGTTGTCGGAAGACAAGACCGCAGTGTTGCTTACCTGCACCCTCACACCCGCCAACCTCGACACGCTGATAGCAGCCGTGTGTGAGCGTCTCGAAACCCTTGGCATTGATGACCTTATCGGTCACTTGGCGGCTGAGCACCACCTGCGCGGCCTTGCCGACGAGCGCCAAGAGTTGTCGGCGGAACCTATTCTGGTCGCCAAGCCGCCGGTCCCGCCTCAGCACGAACGGATGGAATGGGAGACCGACTTTTTTGGGGGGGGCTTTTACATCGACCCCGACACAGGCCGGGCGGATTACCGGCGTCCGGCCGCGCACAGTTCGGTAGCGGCAGACGAATACCTGGGCCACATCGTGCCGGGAGAAGAGGGCGCCCCGGGAATGGACCTTTTCGGCCGGAAAGTGCCGGCCCCCCCGCTTCAGAAAGTGCCTATCAAAGCGGGGGCGGGTGTGGTCTACAACAGCGAAGACCGGTCCTTTTATGCGGAAAACCACGGCCGCATCCGCCTCACGGGCAACACCCTCACTGTCGAGGAAGTGTTCACGGTTCCTGGCAGCATAGGTCTCGAGACCGGCAACATCAAACACCCGGGATCACTTATCGTGTCGGCGAATATCGATGCGCGCTCCGAGGTGCAAGCCGAGGGCGATATCGAGGTTATGGGCTACATTGAAGACGCGACCGTGGTTGCTGGGGGGGCTGTCATTGTGCATGGCGGCATTATCGGCGCCCAGACGCACATTCGCAGCAAGGGTAATGTACAAGCCCGCTTCATCTCGAACGCCTGCGTGGAGTCGGAGGGAGACGTGGTTGCCGAGCGCGAGATCGACAACGCCACCGTGCGCGCCCTGGGCCGGGTGGCCGTGCCCAATGGCCGCATTGTGGGCGGGGTCTGCCAAGCACTGGGCGGTATCATTATCAAAGACGCCGGCACCACCACCGGCATCAAGACGTGGCTGATCGCCGGCGAGGATTTCCTCCTCCCGCAACGTGTCAAGGCCAAGCTAGAAACTCTCAAGCAGCTCGAGGAGACCTTGGCGGCGATTCATGCGAAGGTCGATCCCTATGCCAACAACACCGGCCGATTGTGTGCAAAAACACGCGAAACCCTTACCGTTCTCCTGCAAAAAATCGAAGGAGCCGAAAAACGCCGCGACGCGCTCAAGCAGGAAATCGAGGCCCTTGAAGCGGAGTCCAAGCAGAGCGCCCACAACGAGGTGCGCATCGAGCATCAGCTCAACTCAGACACGTATATTCGCGCCAGCGGCCTGACCATGCAGAACAAGGAACGTGTGCGCGGGCCGGTGCGCGCCGTCGTACATGAGGGTGACCTGCAGCTCCATTGATGCCGCCCCACTGCAAAGGCGTGCAACTATGTTTTGATTGACGCCGGCTTTGGGGCCAAGTCCACGTCAGGCCGCTGCACACCGGCATTTGCGCCCCATCTTCACCGCCATGTAGAATCACCAACCAAGCTGGGTACACACCACCATGGTGTGGTGTGGGCGGCGGCACGGCGCCCGGATTCGGCGCACCGCATGCAACGGCGCAGCCGGTGGAACCGGGGATACAAACGGACAACGTCCTTTCGCATTGGCAATGCGTACCGGAAGGTGCTTTCCCTTGCACATTATAACGGGCATCGTTCTCATGGAACTGGCGCGGCGGCTCCGCACACCGGGCGGCACACCGCTCCCACAGCTAAACGTCGGCCCCCTGCAAACCGCGCACGCCCTGCCCGGCCGCCTGCGTTTGCGCATCCCCTCTTTGCGGGACGATGCCCGCGGTGTCGCGCTGCTGCGCACGGAACTTCCCCGACTCGAAGGTGTACGCCGGGTCGAGGTCACCCCGTTCAGCGGCAGTGTGCTTATTCACTATGAGCCGGGCGAAGTGCAGGACTACCTGCTGCTCAGCGCCGCGGCGCGTCTGCTCGGCATCGAAGACGCCCTCACCCGCACCGGCGACCCCTGGTTCATACACGAGGCGAAGGAAATAACCGGCGCCCTCAACCAGGCCGTGTATCACCGCACGTATGGCCTAATGGATCTGCGCAGCCTGGTACCGCTTATTCTGGTGTACCTGGGTATACGCGACCTGTGGGCCCGCGGCTGGCAAAACAAGCCGGGCGGCATCACGTTGTTGTGGTGGGCATGGCACAGCCTCGCCAGTCCCTCGCCCGGCCGCCATCCGTGAGCCGGCTTTCGCCCGCACACCGCTGGCGTTGCTGGGGCTATCCCGGCCGATTCCCTGGCGGGGAAGCGAACGCTGCGTGCAAGCCCTGATTGGAATAGCCCCCTGGGAGAACAAACAGTGCTCGGTAGTAACTGGTTATTCAAGATGGCGCTCCGGCCACGTGTCACGCATGAGTTGCCGGGCCGCGTGCGCCTGCATCTGCCTGCTTTGAAACACATTCCGCCCAACATGCGCATGTGGGTTCAGGAAGCAGCGGAGGTCTTCGCGCGCCATGAGGCCATCGAAGACATCGAGACAAACCCGGTCACCGGCAATGTCCTCATCCATTACGACACCGACAAAATCGAAGGGCAGGAAGTCGTGGCCTACTTCAACCGCTTCATTCGCTTCAGCGTGGATAAGCTGACTATCCTGCGCGATCTGCCCCCCGACGATCGCGGGCCGTACATCCGCCGGGTGCTCGAAGAGCAACCCTGGGCGCCTGGCGACGGCCACTGACCGGCAACACAAATCACTATGCTGCGCACAAGACAAGAAAACCTGCTGCAATGCAGCCCGCGCCATAGCCTGCCCGGGCGCCTGCGTGTCGCCTGTCCGGCATTGCGCTTTCTCGGGGAACATACGGATCTCATCGGCAAACGTGTACTGGAGCACCCCGCCATCGATACCTGCACGGTGAGCTGCCTCACCAGCAACGTGCTTGTTCATTATCGGGCCGAAGCCGCCCCGAGCACCGAGATTCTCGCGTTTATCGAGTCCATACTCGGCGCATTTGCACTGGTTGCCTACAAAGCCGATCGCTCCGCGCGCAATCGCCCCACAGTGAACGAGCGGCGTATACAGGAGGAACCCATCGCCGAGATGGTGACTCGCGTGCTTTTCGCGGGCGGGGTGCTCGTGCTCAGTTGGCTGCGCAAACGCCCGCCGTCCACCGGACGTCTCGGGCAATTCCTTACGCTGCCGGCGATAACCACCATCGGCCTCGCACTGCCCATCTTCCGAAGCGGCCTCGAATCCGTCAAGGTGAATAAGCGCCCCAATGCAGACACGTTATCCTCGACCGCAATTCTGGCGAGCCTGGTGGCGGGGCAAGGTTTTTCCGCGCTCACGGTGGTGTGGCTGGCCGATATCGCAGAGCTCACCACCGCCTACACCATGGGCCGCACCCGCCGGGCCATTCGCGAAATGCTTTCCGTGGGCGACCCGGCCGTCTGGCGCCTGCGCGCGGACAACACGGAAGAACACATCGCACTGGAGCTGGTGCGTTGCGGCGATCGGATCATGGTCCATGCAGGCGAAAAGATCAGCGTCGACGGGCACATCGAATCCGGTGAGGCCGCAGTCGATCAGGCGGCCATTACCGGCGAGTTTATGCCCGATCACAAGAAAACGGGCGACGAGGTCTTCGCCGGGACTTTGGTGAACAACGGCCGCCTCGTCATCCGTGCGGAGCGCGTCGGGGCCGACACCGCCGCGGCGCGGATCGTGCATCTGGTCGAGGAAGCCGCCACGCACAAGGCAAATATCCAGAGCGTGGCAGACCGCTTTTCGGCAGGGCTCATCCCGGTGAATTTCGGCCTCGCCGCACTCATGTACGGTTTCACGGGCAGTGCGGTGCGCGCCCTCAACATGCTCATCATCGATTACTCGTGCGGCGTGCGCCTTTCAACGGCCACAGCACTTTTCGCGGCCATCGCCACGGCGGCACGCAACGGGATTCTCATCAAGGGCGCGAATTACCTCGAAATGCTCGAACAAGCCGACACCCTCGTGCTCGACAAGACGGGCACGATTACCGAAGGACGCCCCGAGGTGGCCAGTATCGTGCCCATCGACGAAAAGCTCGACAAGCGGCGCCTCCTCGAGCTTGCCGCTGCCGCCGAGGAAACGAGCACGCACCCCATGGCCGCCGCCATTATCGATGCCGTGCGGCGCAACGGGTGGAAGATTCCCGCGCATACCGGCTCGGAAGTCTTCACCGCGCGCGGCGCCCAAAGCAAGGTAGGCCGGTCGGTCGTGCGCGTGGGCAACCGGCGCTTCATGAAAGAAAACGGCATCGATGTGCACGAGAGCGAGAGCGCGGTCCACCGCCTGGTGCGCCGCGGGGAAAACCTGCTCTATGTGGCCCGGGGCAAAACACTCATTGGGCTTTTGGGCATTCAGGACACCTTGCGGGAGAACATGAAGAAGGCGTTGAACCGGTTGCGGCTGACCGGCATGGACGACATCATCCTGCTTACCGGCGACATCGAACAGCATGCCGAGGTCGTGGCGACGCGCATGGCGGTAGACCGCTACGAGGCCGAGGTGCTGCCGGAGGACAAGGCGGATGTGGTACTCAAGCTGCAATCGAAGGGTATCCAACTGATCATGGTGGGTGACGGCACGAACGATGCCCCCGCCCTCGCCTATGCCGATGTTGGCATCGCCATGGGCGCCACCCGCACGGATGTGGCCATCGAGGCGGCCGATATCACCATAGACGGCGACGACCCGCTCATGATCCCCGCGGTTATCCGCCTCGCCCAGAAGACCATGAACATCGTCCGGCAGAACTTTGCCACCACCGTATCCGTGAACACGCTGGGCCTCGTCCTGGCTGCGGCCGGCCTGCTGCCCGTGTTCTGGGGGGCTGTGCTCCACAATAGCTGCACTGTCCTCGTCGTGCTGAATTCTTCACGCCTCCTGTTCTATGATGTGGAGCGCACACGGTGAGCACCATGACCCAACTCGAAGTGAGCATAGTCCATACCCTGCCGGGCCGGATTCGGCTGCGCCTGTCGCGGCCGCCGCGCGATGTCACCACATTCACCGGCCATGTGCTCGGTCATGCCGGCCTCGATACCGTCGAATACAACCCGGTTTCACGGTCGGTCCTGCTTCAGTTCGACCCGGACGACGTCCACCGGGAAGAGGTGGTGCTGCGTGCAGCGGCGGCCTTCGCACTCGAATATAGCCTGGCCGCCGTGCGCGTCGTGGAACCCATCAAACCGCCGCTGACCGCACCGGCCGCGTTCTACTCGGCCCTCCTGCTCGCCGGCGCCGGCGCCGCGCGGCTGTTGGGGAGCGCCGCCTTTGTCGCGCGCATGGACCGCCTCGCCGCGCTGGGCACGGCCGGCGCCGTGATCGATCACGGCTGGACCGAACTGCGCGAGCGCGGTTATTTCGATCCCGAGGTACTGGCCGTGACCTATCTCGGCAGCACCGCCCTGTATGGACACTACCTGCGCGCCAGCCTCATGACCTGGTTCATCACCTTTGGCCGCCACCTGTTCGAGTCGCCACCGCTCGGGGTCCGCGTGCAACTGCGTGAGCAGGGACGTTGTGAACACGGCGAAATGCAATACGAGATCGTGATCGCCAGCGACGTACAGACGCCCGAGCGCGTACGCCTGCTGGGCGCTTTGCAGGAACTGGTACGCGAAACCGTGATCGGGGCGGACGGCCAGGCAGCCAACCTCTTCCGCGGCCTTCACGAGGTTTCCCGCAAACACGCCAATGTCGTGGATGGCCTCGGGGCGATGCAACACGGTATCCCGATGCGGTTTGAATAGACGCATGGCACACGCGGTAGCTTACGGCGTTCAACAGAGGCTGAAAGCCTCTTCTACATCGAAGGAGCACAAAGAGCATGAAATTGACTGAAGGACACATCACGGGCTTTATCGCCGGGTTGGGCGTTGCCGGCCTGGGCTATTACCTGTACAAACGCAACCAACCCGCGATCGACAACTGGCTGCGCAAGCAGGGCATCCAGGTTCCGGCAAGCGGCCACGCGGACACGAGCAACATGGACCTCGAGGACCTCGTGCTCGAGAAAGAGCACCTCGAAGATCTCATCGCCGAGCGTGAGATGGAAGCCCAAAAACAGGCCAACAAGACCACCGCGCCCGCCGAAGGCTGACCATTGCCCTAAGCCGGGCAACACGGCCCGTGAGTGCGTGCAGCGTCGGCCGTACCATGAGGAAACCGCCATGTCTACATTGTCCGCCACTACCATCGCACTCGTGCTCACCACCATCCACACTTGGGACCCGGGCGCCATTTCCCACCCAAATACCACCACCCCCACTGGTGACACCCGGGAACTTGTCGAACAGGCACGGGCGCGCCTGTGCAGTCCGCCGTTGAACGACGCGAAGTTCGTGCTGTCCGATGTGAGCTTTGCCGTCACACGGCGCTTCAACCGCTACAGCGGCGACATCTCGGGGCGTATGCTGGGGGCGCTGGGCCTCGCCGACGCCATGCTCGGCACGCAAAGCCCCTTGCTCGATACGCTCATCGACCACTTACCACGCTACCAGAAACCCGACGGGCACTTCGGCAAACCCCAGGATCTGGCCGCCGAGATCAATCAGGATCGCGACATGCCCATCCTCTGGGGCAACGGCCGGCTGTTACGCGCCATGGCCGAGCAGGTCATGCGCGTAGACAACCCGGAACTGCGCGCATCGGCCATCGCCCTCGGTGACTATATCCGCGATACGCGCCCCTACTACGGCAAACCAGAGAACTTCGAGGAGGTGGGTGGGCTCTTGGCCTCCGGGTTCACGACCTGCTACCCATCGCTCATCGACGGACTCGTGGCGCTGGGCGTGGCCACGGATGAGGAGCGGTTTCTCGACGAAGCGCACTTCATCGGCCAGCTTTCGCTAGACGATCAGGATCTCGCCCGGCGCCATTCCCATGGCCGCCTCACTGCGTTCCGCGGCATGCTCGAACTCGATATGCTCCGGGACGCCCGCGATTTCATACCGGCTATCGAGAAGACCGTGGTGGCTATTCAAGAGGAATATGCGCTGCCCACCGGCGGTATCCCCGAGCTGTTCGACACCACCTACAACCGCGATGAAGGCTGTTCGGAAGCCGACTGGATCTGGGTGCAACTGCTGCTCTGGAAAGCCACCGGCAACACACAGTACCTCGACCGCGCGGCGTTCGTCCTGCGCAATCACCTGTTCGCCACACAATTCCCGCACGGCGGTTTCGGGCATTATGTTTTCGAGCGCCTGAAGAATGGCCTGGTCGCATACCGCGGGGCCGCGATCGACAACTGGGCCTCAGACTCCTACTGGTGTTGTTCCATGCACGGCACGCAACTCGCAGCGGATCTCGCCAATTGGGCCGTACTCACCCAGGACGACGCCATTCTTTTGCCGCTGCTCGCCGAGGCGGAGGCATCGGTAACAGTAAACGGCGTCCCGGTGCAGGTAGCCGTATCCGAACCGACGCCGGGCCAATGGACTATCGAGGTCACCAGCGCGCATGACGCCAGCCTGACGCTCAAGGTGCGGCAACCCGGCAACCTCCCGGCTATCCAGGTAAACGGAAAAGCGCGTGACGCGAAAGACGGTTGGGTAAGCCTAACGCATACCGCGCACGCGGACGCGGACGCGGACGCGGACGCGATACGCGTCGCACTCCCGCGCACCATCGTGCGCACAAACCTTGCAGGCGAACCGCCGGCGCTGGGCGAGCCCATGCTCGTGCGTGCGGGAGAGGACTTGTACGCACTCGAGGATCCCGTGTTGCCCAAAGCTCTGCGCGGGAAGGACACCGTGCCCCGGTTAGCCGTGTTGGAAAACCCCATGGACACCTACCGACCGGGTGCGCTGACCGCCCTTTTGCAGACCAGCGAGCCGGTATACGAAGTACCGCTTACACCGCTGGCCAAACGCTTGCCCGGCCGATGCCGCTACCTGTTCCTGCCGCCGTCCACCCCGCGCGACGCACTGGAGAAAAAGGCCGTAGCCGGCGGCGTGAGCACGGGGGAGCCCTACACCATCCAGGTGGCCAGCGAGTCGCCTTACGACATCTACATCAACGGGGTCCGTGCCTTCCATCATGCCGGTTGGAGCGAATCGCCCGAGCGCCAGTGCTATCTGCCTCCCGATGCAAAGGCTCTTTCAATCGCCGTGGCGGTGCAGGCCAACACCGAGCCCGCCGGGTTCATGGCGCGCATAGATGGGCAGCGTTTCAGCGCTGTGTCCACACCGTCCGACTGGAAAGTGTACCGTGTGGCGCATGCCCCGGGCGACGCCCTCGACCCTGCCACCCTCGCCGAGAAAAAACGGCTGCCCACCAAAGACCTCGGCCCGCTGGGCATACCGCCGTTCTTCCACATCCCCGGCCACTACCACGGCTCCGGGGCGCACTGGCTGTGGGCCAAGGACGACGCGGAACCAGAACCGGAAACCCGCTACATCTTTCTCTGGCGGAAGCCATAAGCGGACAACCCACGCGCCCGGGGACTCGCTTGGTTCTGCTGTTTTGCCCCGCCTTCCATGTTGTGGCCGGTCTTGTATCTTCATTCCGGTCGTTGCCCGCCGCCCACGTTGGAAACGATTATGTAAGAATTTCGACAAGGAGTTGCGTGAACAACGTCATGAGAATAAGCGCTACGGGATAGGCGGCGGCGTAGCTGATGGCGGGCAATTCGGAGTCGGTCTTGCTTGTGATGGCGCCAAGACCGGGGGTCGAAGTCATGCTGCCACAAGTGCCACCGAGGGTTTGCAGGAGGTCGAGACCAAGCCGGAACCGGGCGTATAAGAAGCCTGCCGCCATGGGCACGGTAGTCACCAGGGCACCCATGATGAGCAGGAGCGGGCCATATTCCTGAAACACGTCGCCGAAGCGCAGTCCGGCGCGCACGCCGGCATGGGCCAGGAAGAACACGAGGCCGATCTCCATCATCAGCAGGCGCGCAGCCCGCGGCATGTGTCCGCGCAGGCGGCCAATGCCGCCGAAATGGCCGAGCACGAGCGCCACGAGCAGCGGACCGCCGGCCATGCCCAGGGTAAAGCCTTCGCTGCCAGGCAAAGCAATCGGGATCTTGCCGATGATGACGCCCAGGATAATGCCCACCGACAGCGAGACCAGATCGGTTTCATCCAGCACGCGCGTGCGGTGGCCGGCAAACGCCGCGAACGCTTTGAGCTGCGCCGGCTCACCCACGGCATACAACACATCCGCACGCTGCACCATGGTATCGGCTTCGGGCACAAAACCGATGTCGTTGCGCACTATCCGGGAGATGGTGATGCCGAAGCGGTTGATAAGGTTAAGCTCGCGCAGCCTCTTTCCCACGACCTCCTCGGAGGTGGCCACGACCTTCATACGCTGGGCTTCCGTGTCGAGCAGGTAGGGGCGCTCGCTCTTACACCCGAGAAAATCGGCGAGAACCTCGAGGTGATCATCATACCCGACGGCCAGAACAAGCTGTCCTTCTTCGAACGTGGTTTCCGGGGTAACGGGGACGAGGTGGCCGTCTTTCAAAACCCGGGAAATCTGGCAGTGCGAGGCGCGCACAAACCGCACCGCGTCCAGCGGCTTGCCGAAGACCGAGGGGTTGCGCACCTCGATGAGCGCCCGGGCAATCGTCTTCTCGCCCGGTTGGGCTTGCGCGGCCTGTTGGGCCTCTTTATCGAGATCACGCCGGAGCAGGCGCGGCAGAAGCTGCACGAACAGGACCACACCGATGACGCCGAAGGGATAGGCAATGCCATAGCCGATGGAAACCGCCGGGCTGTCGGAGAGCACACTGAGGCCGGCGGCGAGTCCCGGCGTGCTTGTGAGTGCGCCGGCGAACACGCCCGTGGCCACTTCGGCCGGCACATCCGCCAGGTAGGCGAACAGTGCCGTGACCGCCATGCCCGCCGCAACGATGACCAGACTCAACCGGGCGAGTTGCGCGCCCTGCCGCCGGAAAGCACGGAAGAAGCCCGGACCGGCGGTAAGGCCGATACAGTACACGAACAACACGAGGCCGTAGCTGCCGAGCTGCTGTGGAATTTCGGCGCCGAGCGCACCAAATGCGATGGCGACAAAAATGACGCCGCTGCTCCCGAGCGAGATGCCGTATACCTTGATGCTGCCCAGGAGCATGCCCAAGCCAATAATGGCGAAGACCGAGGTTACCGGATTGTGCAGCAGAAGATCGAACAGGTTTTCCGCACCGGGCATTTCGCCCATGGCGGCCCCGGTATTGTGGCTGGCGGCGATCGACAGAAGAGCCTGCATGGCGCGCTAAGCTCCCCCACGCTCCGGAAACATGGCTTCGAGCAATTGCTGCTCACTACCGTCGTAGGTGGCCTGAGCAAGGAATTCGGTACCCCGCTGGCTCCCCCAGGAGTAGGAAATGTAGGTCGTGCCTTCGTACGTGCAGAAGTCGACGTCGGAGTTGTTGATGTTCTTAGCGCCCGCGATATGGGCACGCTCTTCGTCCGTCAGATCCGGGTTTGCAATACGTTTATCCGCCGGGCCGGGCTCGAAGATCGGGTTCAGGGGGCTTTCTTGCCAGGTTACAAGATCGCGCGATCGCACTACGTATGGGGCGAAGTACCACTGTTCGAGCCGTTCGAGATAGACCATGTAGTACCAGCCGTCGTAGTAACGCAACGCCGGACAGGCGCTGTACTTCTCTTTCGTGAATACCTTATCGAGGGCGCCAAGCACCCAGTCGAGCCGGTTGTTGCTATGGGCAAAGAACATAGTGAACCGCTTGCCCACGATATCGCCGGGCTCGCCCACTTCAAAGGCCATCGTGTAGCCGCCGGGCGTCTTGCATACGCTGTTGTTGTAGATGCCCCAGCCCGGCAAATGCAGCGCCGTCTGCCTGGCCCACTGCTCGAGGTCGGTACTGGTGAACACGTCGATGCGGTCCGCGCCCCAGATGGGCACGCCATAGACGTACATCACGCCGTCTTCGGCATAGGCGCTGCCCAGCGCATAATTCTCGGCGAAGGGCGGGGTCGCCGACCCGGTTTCCATGTTGACGAAGCGAAAATAGCGCTTGCCGAGTTCATTGTGCGCGTAGCGTTCGCGCACATATTCGTAGCGGTAGAGCGTGTCCTCGAACACAATGGGCGTCGCCTCGACGAGGTCACAGGCAATCACACCCTGTTTCTCGATACTGGGGCCTTGGCCATAGCCGGCCGCCGGCAGTAGGAGCAGTACAATTGCAGTGCAGATAAGTTGGCTCATAACTCTCAGGTCCTTCCTGTTCGAAGGCCGGCGGCGCCACGCTCGAGGTTACAGCCGCCGCGCGGTCCATTGCTGTTTGCACGGTAAAAGGACGCCGTGCGCGCATACACGCTGGCTTGCTTCGTTCAGCGCGTCTTGCCTTGCCCCCCGGCCGCTTTCTTCTTGCGGCCCGTTTCCTGGGCGACCTTGGCAGCCTTCTCGGGGAACGCCCGTTCCAGCACCTCCTGCACATGCTCGATAAGTGTGATCGCGACCTTCTCGCGCACCTCTTCCGGCAGCTCGGGCAGGTCTTTCTCGTTCTCCTTTGGCAGGAGCACGTGGCGTATACCGGCCCGGCTGGCTGCGAGCACTTTTTCCTTGATACCGCCGACAGCAAGCACCTTGCCGCGCAAGGTGATCTCGCCGCTCATGGCCAACGCCTCTGCCGGGGCTTGCTTTATAAGGGCAGAGAGCATGGATATCAACAGTGCCACGCCTGCAGATGGGCCGTCTTTGGGAATGGCGCCCTCGGGCACATGGATATGGACATCGATTTGGGCGGGAAACTCGGCCGGCAGCCCCAGCGACTCCCGGTGCGTGCGCAGCCAGGAGTGGGCAGCGGTGGCGCTTTCTTTCATCACATCGCCGAGCTGGCCTGTGAGGGTGAGCTTCCCTTTGCCCTGGCTGAGTCCAGTCTCGATGTGGAGAATATCGCCACCCGCCTCGGTCCAGGCGAGCCCGACGGATACCCCGACCTCCGGTTTTTCCGCAAACTGCTCGGTATAGCGCGGCGGGCCGAGCAACTCGAAGACCTTGTCGCTGTCAATCTCGGTATGTTCCGGCCCCTGCCTGGACACGACATTGCGCGCGACCTTGCGGCACACGGCGGCAATCTGGCGCTCGAGTTCACGTACCCCGGCCTCGCGCGTGTAGCGCGCGATTATCGTGGGCAGGGCCTGGGCCCCGAAATCGAGGTTGTCCGGCTTGAGGCCGCTCTCGCGCACTTGGTTGGGGATGAGGAACCCCTCGGCGATGTGCTGCTTCTCGATGGCCGTGTAGCCTGACATACGCACGACCTCGAGGCGATCGCGCAAGGCGGGCGGTATGTCGAACTCAGTGTTCGATGTGGCGATAAAAAACACCTCGGACAAGTCATACTCGACCTCGAGGTAGTGGTCACTGAAGGCCTTGTTTTGCGCGGGATCAAGCACCTCGAGCAAGGCCGAGGAGGGATCGCCACGGAAGTCCATGCTCATCTTGTCGATCTCGTCGAGCATGAACACCGGGTTCTTTACACCGGCCTTGCGCATGCTCTGGATAATCCGCCCGGGCAGGGCGCCGATATAGGTGCGGCGATGCCCGCGGATTTCGGCTTCGTCGCGCACCCCCCCCAGCGACACGCGTACGAATTTGCGCCCCATAGCACGCGCGATGGATTGGCCCAGGGAGGTTTTGCCTACACCGGGCGGTCCCACCAGGCACAGGATCGGGCCGCGGGTGCTTTTGCTTAGCTTGCGCACGGCCAGGAATTCGAGTATCCGGTCCTTCACCTTCTCGAGGCCGTAGTGGTCTTCGTCCAGAATTTCCCGCGCCCGTTCAATCTCGATACTGTCGCGGCTGCGCTTTTTCCAGGGCATTTCGCACAACCACTCGAGGTAAGTGCGAATGACCCCGCTCTCGGGACTCATCATGGGCATGCGCATGTAGCGTTGCAACTCGCGCTCAGCCTTTTCGCGTACCTCCTTGGGCATCTTGGCTTTGGCGATCATCTCGCCCAGTTCGCTGTATTCGTCGCCGCCATCTTCGCGCCCGCCAAGTTCCTGGTTGATGACCTTGAGCTGTTCTTGCAGGTAATGCTCGCGCTGGCCGCGCTCCATCTGCTCGCGCACGCGGTCGCGCACGGTGCGCTCGATCTCGTACAGGTCGTTCTCCCGCATGAGAATGCCCGTAATCCGCTCGAGGCGCTGCTTCGGCTTCAAGAGCTCGAGCAGGTCCTGCCGGTCTTCGACACGCACCGGCAGATACGCCGCGATCATGTCGGCGAGCGTGTCGCCGCTTTTGATCTCTTTGAGCGACAGGACGACATCGGGCGCGACGCGCTGGCTCAACCGTGCGAAACGCTCGAAGAGATCGAGCGTGGTACGCATGAGCGCCACCGTCTCGCTGTCATCGTCTTCTTCCGGCTCGATCCGGGCGGCCAGAACCTCGGCCACGGCGCCGTGGAGATAAAAGCGTTTCACCCGGGCGCGGCCCAGACCTTCGACGACCACCTTCAGGGTGCCGTCCGGTATACGCGTGGTCTGTAGAATGTTGGCTGCCGTGCCGGTGCGATAAAGATCTTCTGCCTGGGGCGATTCTTCCTCGGGGTTGGTCTGGGTGCAAAGGAAGACGGGCACCTCGCCCGCGAGGCTCTCTTCTACCGCAGCCAGCGACGCCGGCCGGCCCACGATTAGCGGCACCACCATGCCCGGAAAAACAACGACGTCTTTCAAGGGCAGCAGCGGGAGACGGGCGGTTTCCTTGTTCTTCGAGGTAGTCATGAATATCTCGCTTGCTTTGGGGTCAATGAAAAAGGAGAACAGCAACGCAGGTGAAGCACATCCCCACGGCCTGCACAGAGGGTTTGTTTCTATGCACAGATTCCGTGCGGCAACTCTGTCTGGACACCTATCTGTGTACGCGCCATTCGGGGGTTCGCGCTTCGTGCCTGTGTCTTTCGTCCTGACTTCAAAGGAGACGGGAGAACGGAGCTACGCTATCTCATCCAGAGCGCAGCCGGGGTCTAGTATAGCCGCGCATTGCGCATAAAGAAAACCGGCAACTCTTTCGCCATATGGCGGAGCGCCACGCTACCGGCAATCAGGGGGGGACGCCCGCAAGTGCAAGCCGTTCTTAAAGGGCTATGGAATTGCTTACAATGCCGCCATCTTGTGCACCCCAAGGGTGCGCCTTACAGCCCGGGAACTGGCCTGTCGGCCGCGGAGTGCATGCGCCAAGGATTTTCACGATTGACTTGCCGCCTCGCCACGCGGCTAAAGCGCTGCGCAAACCGCGCGCCGCCCCCGTACGGACCAAGCACCCGGTGACACGACCGCCTATAGTCAGGCCGAAGCGCTCTGGTCGGACGACGCGTCATCGTCTTTCGTACGCTCATCCACTTCGTGTTCGTAGACCAGCAACGGCTCTTCGGATTTACGAATGACGCCGGGTGTGATGATGCACTCGCGGATGTCGTTGCGCGAGGGAATCTCGTATTGGACGTTCAACATAACATCCTCGAGAATCGACCGCAGGCCCCGTGCGCCCAACTGGCTTTCGCTCGCACTTTCCGAGATGGCCTCGATGGTTTCGTCGGGGAAACGCAGCTTCACTCCTTCGAGCTCGAACAGCTTCTCGTACTGCTTCGTGAGCGCGTTGCGCGGCTCGATGAGAATCCGCATGAGATCGTCCCGCGTGAGTTCGTCGAGCGTGGCCGCCACGGGTAAACGCCCCACAAATTCCGGGATAAGGCCGTACTTGATGAGGTCTTCCGGCTGGCACAAGGACACGAGGTCGTTGTGTTTGCGGCCCCGTTGCGAGTGCATTTCCGCGTTGAAGCCAATCACGTTGCGGCCCGTCCGCTGCTGGATAACCCGGTCAAGACCGTTGAAGGCGCCGCCGCAGATGAACAGGATGTTCCGGGTATCGACCTGGATACACTCCTGCTGCGGGTGTTTGCGGCCGCCCTGTGGCGGCACATTGGCCACGGTGCCCTCGAGTATCTTGAGGAGCGCCTGCTGCACACCCTCCCCGCTTACGTCGCGGGTGATGGACGGGCTGTCGCTCTTGCGCGCGATCTTGTCGATCTCGTCGACATAAACAATGCCCGTCTCCGCCCGCGCAGCATCGAAGTCGGCGGCCTGCAAAAGTTTGAGGACCACGTTCTCGACATCGTCGCCCACGTAGCCCGCCTCGGTGAGCGTGGTGGCATCAACAACGGCGAACGGCACATCGAGCAACCGCGCGAGGGTCTCGGCGAGCAGCGTCTTGCCGCTGCCCGACGGACCGATCAGCAACACGTTCGCCTTTTGAATCTCGACGCCGTCGAGTTCGCCGCCCGCAGCCACACGCTTGAAATGGTTATGGACCCCCACCGAAAGCACGCGCTTGGCGCGTTCCTGGCCGACCACGTAGAGATCGAGAAACTCCTTGATCTCGTGTGGGGAGGGTACCCTCATATTCTGCGAGACGCCTTTCCGGGCACGGTCCTCCGCGACGATTTCGCCGCAGAGCTTGACGCACTCGTCGCAGATGTTGACTTCGGGCCCTGCGATGAGTTTGTTCACCTCATCGTGGCGCTTCCCACAGAATGAACAAGTGGGGACTTCGTTATGACCGCGCTGGGGAGCCATCAAGACCTCCTTCGGCTAAGTACTTAGCTTCCTTTTTATAGCACTTTCGCGCGCATTTGTCAACAGATAACCTGCGGCTGCGTTTTCGTCAAGCCACCCCGTATTGTGCCAATAAATGGGGAACGTTTCAACTCATCCTTGGGTGTATCATCCCCCTAAACGCGCTCTGGATGCATCACGTTGCAAAAGGCAAACGCCGGGATTGTCTCAATTTTGGGATCCTCTTGCATAAGTGCAAGCGGGACAATAGCTTACGGAAGGAATAACGAACAGCGCACACGCCGGACAGGTAACCATCGCTCCACCGGGGCCCCCTGAATGCCAGGGCGTGGGATCGCTCACGGCGCCGGCTGACGCTCGAGAACCTCGTCGACAATACCGTAATCCTTGGCTTCCTGAGCGCCCATAAAGAAATCGCGGTCACTGTCGCGGTGGATGACCTCAAGCGATTGACCGGTATGGGTGTGGAGGATTTCGTCAATCATCTCGCCTATTCGCACAATTTCGCGGGCCTGGATTTCGATATCGGTGGCCATGCCACGCACGCCGCCCATAAGCTGGTGGAGCAGAAAACGGGAGTAGGGCAAGGCGTAGCGCTTCCCTTTGGTGCCAGCCGCCATGAGCACGGCGCCCATGCTTGCGGCCTGGCCGAGACAGATGGTGCATATTTCCGGACGGATGAACTGCATGGTGTCATAAATGGCGAGGCCCGCGGTGACGCTCCCGCCGGGGGTATTGATATATACGTTGATGTCCTTGTCGGGATCTTCGGCCTCGAGGAAGAGGAGCTGGGCAATAATGTAGTTGGCGACGTAGTCGTCGATGGGCATGCCCAGGAAGATAATGCGATCGGCGAGCAGGCGCGAGTAAATGTCGTAGGGCCGGTCGCCGCGGCTGGTCTGCTCATAGATGGTAACACCCTCGGGCGCGGCCGGGGCTTGGTCTTCACCACGATTGGCGCGCAGGGCTTGCTGCGCTATGAGTTCGATCGGATTAGGCATCTTCGGTTGTGTCATTGTTCTCTTCGTCTTCTTCCCGGGTTAATTCGCGCTCGGTTATGTTGGCGTTGTCGATGATCAACGCCATGGCCTTGCGCCGGAAGATGCGGTCTCCATAACTACTGCGCTGGTCTTCGTTCGCCAGGAAACGCGTGACCATGTCACGTTCCGCGCCGGTGCGTGCGACGATGGAATCGGCCTCTTCCTCGAGGTCGGCATCGGTCACTTCCACCCCTTCCCGGCGGCCGATTTCGCGCATCGCGAAGTAACCCTTGATCTCGTTTTCGGCGTTTTTGCGCGCTTCCGCCCGCAACTCGTCCTCGCGCTCTTCAATTTGCTCGCCCGGCACATGCGAACTGCGCAGCCGCTGCACTTCCTGCTCGTAGTACTGGCGGGCGCTGTCCTCCACGAGTGTAGCGGGCAGTTCGAAGGAACTGTTTTCGATCACCTTGTTGATGGCGTTTTGTTCGACCATTTCGGTGCTGGCCGCTTTGGTGCGCTCGCGCATTTCGCCGGCGATTTGCTTGCGCATCTCTTCGATGGTTTCATAGCCGACTTGCGCGGCGAATTCATCGTTCACTTCAGGGAGTTCGCGGCGCTTGACTTCATTCACCTTAATCGTGAACTCGGCCGTTTTACCGGCTAGATCGGCGCTGTGGTAGTCGTCGGGGAAGGTGATTTCACAGGTCTTTTCATCGCCAGCCCGGGCACCATTCAAGACGTCCTCGAACTCTTTGAAGAAACGCTGCGTACCCAGGACATAGGGATAGTTCTGGGCCGCATTGCCGGGGAACTCCTCGCCGGCGATAGTGCCGTGGAAGTCGATGATAACCTGGTCCCCCTCCTGCGCGGGCTCCTCGACGGGCTGATGGACGCTGAAGTTCTCGCGCAAGCTATTGACCATGTTGTCAATATCGCCTTCGTCGACTTGAACAAACGGCCGCTCAACCTCGATGCCTTTGTATTCGCCCAACTCGACACGAGGCATGACCTCGAACTTCAGCGTAAATTCGAGCGGTGCGCGGGAATCTTGCTCGGTAACGTTCTCAAGCCCTTCCACATCGGGCATGGAGAGTGGATGCAGATCCTCATCCTCCATGAGTTTGCGGAAGGCCGCCTTCACCAGGCTGTCCGCGACTTCGCCGCGGACCACCTTGCTGAACCGCTTCTCGAGCAGCTTGCGGGGCACCTTGCCGCGCCGGAAACCGGGCACCTCGGCCTCCCCCTTGAGTTCCTCGAAAAGTTCCTCGGTCTTTTTGGTGACGTTCGCTTCGGGGATAATTACGTGCACCTCGTACGCGCAATCGCCCTTGTACGTGACCTGGAACTCGGGATCTTCGACGAACTCGAACGCCTGCTCGTCCGCCCCTTCGGGCGCCGATTCCGCACCGGCCACCGTAGCAGCGGCCTCTTCGGGTTCGGGGGTTGTGTTCTCTGCTGCTTCTTTGTCTGTGTCGCTCATATTGGTCTAACGCCCGCGGGGTTGGTGGGCGAGGCGGGACTTGAACCCGCACACCTTGCGGTACTGGATCCTAAATCCAGCGCGTCTGCCAGTTCCGCCACTCGCCCATCACCAAATTGTTTTTTGCTGGTCGTCCTGGTCGGCGGAAACCGGATGTATTGTAACGCGCAAAAAAAGAGGGGCGCAAACAGGGTGCGACCCTCGGCGGTCTCATAACTTCTGCGCGGCCGGTACCTGGTAGGCGCGGGAGGAGTCGAACCTCCAACCAACGGATTAAGAGTCCGCTGCTCTGCCATTGAGCTACGCGCCCGCAAAAAAGAAAAATGGAGCGGGAGACGGGATTTGAACCCGCGACGTCAACCTTGGCAAGGTTGCACTCTACCACTGAGTTACTCCCGCTCGAAAGCGTGGCACGGATTGTAGCAAACAGTCCGGGCCATGTCAACTTACCCCCACGAATCATTTGCATGCCCCCATTACACCAGCCGGAAGCTCGTGGAAGAGATGCTTTCGTACACCCGGGATGGCCTCGGCGCAGACATCGGGCACTGCAGGCCATGGGCGTTCATTCATGGTTCACTCTTTCCTTTGCCCCCTCCTCGTCTTCGGTACGGCGCGGCGCCGTTGCATGCGCATTGGTGACCGCCGTTTCCCGTGCGGCACCGGCGACGATGAGGTACTGGGCGAGGTAGTAGGTGGTGTAGCCCGTAAGGGTGAGCGGAAGGAGCGGCGCGGCGAGGAGCAGGTGATTCACCACGATGTGCCCATCGGACACGACGAACACCACGGCGCCGGCGGCTATCCAGTGGGCCGGGCTACGGTGAAACAGACACACGGCCATCATGATGAGCAACACGGCAGCATAGAGCAGGAAGGGCGCGATGAGGTTGGCCTGCCCGGTGGCGAGCAGCGCGCGTACGGTGAAGATCGCGAGAACAGCCGTGCATGCTGTGACCACGCCCACTATGCCCAGCCGTACGGCGGTCATGTGGAGGTCACGGGCGAAGGCGCGCAAATAGAAGCCGTGACCGATGAGAAAGGCGATGAGGCCCGGCATCAGCCAGTCCTGCGAGAGGGAAGCGAGAAAGTAGTCGCCGGCGGCGCCGCAGAGAATCCCGAGGGTCACGGCGTTGCCGAAACGGGGGCGCGTGTAGCGCCAGGCGGCGCCGGTCAACAACAACGCCGGTAGCGCCTTGATAATCCCTACACCCGAGAAAGGCGCGATTATGTTCAGCGCAATGGAACCCAACGCCAGTACGGCGTAGACAATTGACATCGTAGTGGGCATGGCCACCTCCCTCCCGCGCTATTCCCCTCGGCACGGCTTAACCGCGACACCCAAGACGCGCCCAGTATACGGCATTGGCAGCAGGCCGCGAAATCCCGGCCGCCCCATCAATGCCGCGGCCGGGCACAGAAAACAGGGTGCGCGATGCTATAGGCGGTCTTCTGGGGGGGGGCGGCTAACGGTACGTGCTGTACGTTACGGCTTATCCAGCAGTTCGTAGACCTTCATGTTCCGGTAACCCGCGACGGTCCACTGCATCTGGCGGAAACCTATCTTACCCGATCCATGGGGCGGGCCATAGCGGTTGGTGTCATCGGTCCAGTCAATGATTACCCTGCCATCCACTCGCAGTTGTACATGCGCGCCGTCTTTCACAAGGCGCAACGTATGGCTTGTCCCGGAGTCTGGATCGATGCCCGGCGGGCCGTTCGCCACCAGGTAGAACCCGCTGTTCTTGCGCATGTTCGAGGTCATGCGGCCTTCCCGCAAAGGTGTGTTGGCGTAGTACGAGATGTGGTAGCAGTCGACGGCGTCCCGTGTATATTGTTTGAAATCCCCGTCGCGCTCGGGGAGATTTGAGTCGAAGAGGTTCTTTCCACCTTCGCCTCGGGCCGCAAAGAATACAATGCACAGACCATGTTCAGAGCGTATCTCCATTTCCCATTCTGCAATGAAGGACGCAGGGAATTCTTCCGGGCACCAGTAGACGATGTGGCCATCCTTAAGCAGGCTGTCCGGTTTCTTTGACGCCATTGTCATCCAGCCATCTTCGAAGGCCGTCTTGCCGGGTCCTTCCATTACCCAGCCTTCTACGCTGCTGCTGTTTGTGAAGGAAGCTTCGTGGAGCAGGGCGCCCTCTTGCGCCGCAGTGCCTATGTGTGCCGGCTCTTCTTTCGGCGAACCAAAGATATCGCCATGCTTCTCAAAAAATGTTTCGGGGACCGCCCTGCGCGCTTCGGACTCATGGAGGTAGTTCGGGTGTGCCGCTTCGAGCTTCGTGTCAAACGGCCCCGGCGCGATGTGCACTTCCGTGACAGCAGGCACGGCCCACGGTTTGTCTTCCTCCGCGGTGAGGCGCAACGGCATGCCGTTTACATAACCCATGAGGCGGCCGGCCGGTGCATCCCAGGTGTACTGCACGAAGTAGGCGCCCGGCCCGGGCAGCCGCGGCACCTGCACCTGGAAATCCGCGGCGCGCACGCCGCGGTCCCATAGCCACTGCAACTCACAAACTGTCCTGGACTGCGCGAAGCGCACCTGTGCCACCCCGGGGACCTCGAGTATTTCGATGGAATGTGTTTTGGCCTCCGGGCCGGTGTAGTAGGCCTGGTCGGTCATCATGGTGAATGCCACCGTTCCCTGCGCACCCAGCGGTTTGTCGAACGCTACCACGACGCTATCTCCATCAGCAGCGGCGGCGCCTCGCAGCCCGAGAAGTAAGGAGCATAAGAGGAGAGTGCGAAAGGTTGCGGCAGGCAGTCGAGGTGTTTTTTTCTGATCAGTCATGGCCAAGGTTTCCTGTCACTGTTGTCCCAAACAGGCCCGCAAGGTGGCGCGCCAGAACCGCCGCTTCACGCCCCCGCCTGCGAATCGGCCCGTTGCGTCCGAGCAGGTACAACTCGCTATACAGACCGCCATGGTGCTGCATCTGCCTGCTAGCGACAACGCGGGCATCGGGGTGGGCATTCCGCACGAGGGCGCCTATCCGGAATCCGGGGCCGGGCTTGTTCAGCAAACACCGATCCTTGTTCCAGGTCAGGCCGCCATCGGTGGTCTTCCACCAGCAGATTTCTCCTGTGCCTGCGGCCTTTCGGGCCAGGACCAACCAGACAGCCCGGGGCGATTCCACATGGAGGTCACATTCGCCGGTGCCCGGTTCCGGTGTCACGCAGACGGCTTGCTGCCATTCATTGCCCAGCCACCGATAGTAGCGGACGTACCCTCCTTGTTTGAAGGTGACATGCGGATGACCGTTCGCATCCACCCGGCAGGTACCCCGTTTTGAGCGCATGTCGCCTGTGTTGGAGACCAGGGTGTACTTGTCCGCCGATTCCTTGGTCACAGGCGCCGCCAGTTCCCGGCCACGGACGTTGTGCCAGGTGTCGTCCGCACAGTCCATGAGCATGTAGTAGCCATTGTGCCGGGCGTTGTCATGACCGCGGGTTTTGCATGGATGGTAGACATAGGACGCGGTGATGGTATCGCCGCTGCCTTTGTCGAACCACGCGTACCATGCATCGTGCAGGTTTGAATCCTCCTCGCGCACCTTGTGCTTGAGAATGGAAACCGGTGGATGAAAGGTCCGGCCGTTGTCACGGGATTTCTGATATACCCAGTCACTTTGGTGTGAGCCGTGGCGGTAGAAGAGGTAGATATCGCCGTCGTCCATGTGAACGAACTGGCTGTAAGTCCCGAAGGGCGAAACGTTGTCCCGCCTTTCCCAGTCGGAAATATCCTCCGGATGCCGCGAAACCACGTGCGTTTGTCTTCCGTCGCCCCACATGCCGAATTCGTTTCGGCCGAACTTGGGATATCCGCCGTGACCGCCAAAGACAATATGAATATAGCCTTCACAGTCCACCATGAGTGCTGGGCGTCCATGGTTGT
Source organism: uncultured Nitrospirales bacterium (assembly GCA_964569295.1). GTDB lineage: Bacteria > Hydrogenedentota > Hydrogenedentia > Hydrogenedentales > JAGMZX01 > CAZMVU01. Next base: position 38,959 of record CAZMVU010000005.1, on the reverse strand, counting down.
CGATGTCGCCGGGAATGCGTGCGGGCTGCTGCTTGCCCATTAGGCTGTCGCCGGCTTTTACCGGCCCCTGCCATTCCCCGGATTGGTGGTTGTAGGCGCATATGTAGGCATCTTCGAGCGGTCCCTGGTAGGCGATGTAGGTGACGCCGTTGTGGTGCTCTGCGCATGGGTGCTGCAGCGTGGAGACCGGGTTGCCGAAGCCGTTGTCGGCGAAGAAATACACCATATTTGCGGCGGAGGCCGAGGATACGCTGAGAACGGCCAAGGCAGCGAGGGCAACCCATGCGCGGGAGACCGCGAGTGCTGCCGGTTCTCTGGTGGGTATGCGGTCGTATGGTCCGGTGCTATGCTGCATGCAAGACAGTTCCTTTTACAAGCCGCCATAGTTCGGTCGGGGTTTCGGGATATTGGACCTATACCATTCCGCTGCGGGTTTCGGGTATCCTCGTGGAAGATTCAAGTAAAGGAGTTTTTGCGATGAAGAATGGGACAGCCGCTTTTGTTGCCTCGCTTCTACTTATGGCCACAACGCCGGTTGCCGTATGCGCGGCGGAATCCACGCCGGACTATGACGCCATGCGCAATGCCTTCGCCAATCCCGACCACGCACAGTGGGGTGAGGTGCCGTTGTGGTGGTGGGAAGGCCAGCCCATGACCAAGGAACGGGCCACGGCGGAACTCGAGGAACTGGCTGCCCGGGGCGTACAGTCCGTCTGCCCCATCCAGCGGTCGCCGGGCCGGTGCGATCCGCAGTCGTTCGATGATGACTGGTGGGACATGCTGGCCCATGTGAACAACGAGTGCCAGCGGCTCGGCATGACACTGTGGGCCTACGACCAGGTCGGCTATGGCCACTACGGCTGGCTCGAAAAGGCGGCGGCCCGCGTGCGCGATCCGGAAACGCGGCGCGTGGAGTTGGTTACTGTCGACACGCAGGGCGAAGCCGTAGACATTGGCCTCCCAAAAGGCGAGCTGATTGCCGCGCGGGCCTATCCCTTGGACGGCGACATGGCCGGCGATGCCGGCAGTGCGGACATTGGCGGCACCGTGGCGGAAGGGCGCCTCGCGTGGACTCCAAAAGAAGGTTCATGGCGCATCGCGGCGGCGGTAGCCGTACCGTTTCAAACCTTCTACTTGAGCAGCGCCTGCGCCGACGAGTTTATCGACATGCTCTACGGCAAGCTCGAGCGCGTGCTGGGCGTTGAGTCCATGGGCACGAGCTTTACCGGCATCTTCCAGGACGAGCACCCGCCCACGCCGCGCGATATCTACACAGAGGAACTGGCGCAGCGTTTCCGTGAGCAGTGCGGTTATGAAATCGGCCGGGCCATCCCCGCGCTACACTTCGATGTGGGGCCACGTACGCCCACCTACCGCACCGACTTTTTCGACGTCTACCTCGGGCTCGTGGAGGAGACCTACTGGAAACGCGTCTACGACTGGACAGAAGAACGCGGCCTGCTCACGAGCCACGACAACTGGGGACGTAACAACATCTACCGCCAATCTGAAGGTTATATCGACTACTTCCGGTCGCAGCGCTGGTTCTCCGCGCCGGGCTATGACGACGCGGGCCAACGGCCGCTGACAGAGCGCAACTACTACGACGCCAAGATAGCCTCGTCTATCGCGCGGCTTTATGACCGGCCGCGGGTGTGGAACGAAGCGTTTCATTCGAGTGGTTGGGGCCGCACCACGGACCAGACGCTCACCTGGCTTTCGGCGGGCATGGCCTTTGGCGCGAATCTTTACGATGAGCATGGCCTATACTATGCCACCAACGCAAGCACCTGGGAACATGCCGCGCCGGACCCGCACTGGCGCCAGCCCTACTGGAAATACTACGGCGTGCTGTCGGACTTCGTGGCGCGGTCGAGCTATCTGGCCACGCAAGGGCGCCACGTGGTCGATGCGGCGGTGCATTACCCGGTGGTGAGCCTGCTCGCCGGCGATCCCCTGACAGGCAAACCGCCGGACTACAACCGCTACATGAAGTTGTCGCAGACCATCTTCGATGCGGGAATCGACAATGACATCATCGACGACGACGCCATTCTTGCCGGCCACGTGAAGGACGGCGCGCTGGTCACGGCAGACAACGCGTATAGGGCGCTGGTCTTTGGTCCGGAGTTGACGGTGCGCCGCGCGGTTGTGGAGAAAGTCCTGGCGCTGGCGCAAAGCGGCGGAACGGTGCTGTTCTACGAACGGCTGCCGCTCGATAGCACCGAGGCCGGGCGGGATGACCCGGAACTCGCTGCATTACTCGAAACGATGTTTGGCCGAGAGGCGGCACACCGTCCCGGCGAGGATTTCGGCAAGACACACCCCGGCGGTGGCTATGCGGGGTTCGTGAAAGTGCGTCAAAGGGAATTGCCACGCCAGATCACCGCACACATCGACCGTGACTTTCATGCGGCCGAAGAAAACCTGTATGTCACCCACCGGCGCACGGACGATACCGACATCTACCTCGTAATGAGCACTGACGACGAACCGAACGCCATGGACGCTACGTTCCGTGTGGATGGTGTGCCCGAGTTGTGGGATCCGTTTACCGGCGTGGTGAACCCGGTGGATGCATTCGCGCGCGAGGGTGGCCGCACCCGTGTGCAGCACCGCATCGAAGGGAACACCGCGCAGTTCTTCGTGTTCCGCGAGGGCGAGACACAGTCGAAGGAGCGCGAGAGCGAGCAAGAACGAACGCTACTGCCGTTGGCGGATGCGTGGTCCTTCTCCGTCATCCCAACACGGGACAACCGGTGGGGGGAATTCCGGTGGCCGCCGTCCAATGAAAAGATCGGCCCCGAGGTGCGCAACTTCCGCTACCGCGAAGAAACGCCGGGCGGCGGTGTGGACGCCGCTTGGCACACGCCGGATTTCGATCACAGCGCCTGGACAACCACACTCTACAGCACCGGACCCTACTGGCTCATGTTGCCTGTCGGGGCGCACGACGAGGATATCGCCCTGGACGTGCTGCAAGGTGTGGACGATGTGTTCGCCGGCGCAAAGATGGGCGACAGCGACTGGGAGGAAGTCGCCTATTCCGAGCAAATCGGCCTGGCGAAGGCTGCCCCCTGGGGTGGGCATTCTGGCTATCCTGATGGTCATATCGACAAGGAGTTTATCGATCTGCCGGAAGGCCGCAAGCTCTTGTTCACGCGGATTCATGCACCCCGGGCCATGCGATGCGGGTTGCGCGTCGAGTTACGCAATGACACGCCGCGCCTCTGGGTGAACAGCGCCGAACAGCCGTTCGAGGACGCCGTGGGCAATCTGCCTCTCGAAGCGGGTGAAAACACCGTGTTGCTCGACCTGCCGGACGGGGGCCACGGCAGGCTGTATGTGCAGGCCGAGCCGCCGTCCGTCGCGACCATGGAAGAAGCCGCGCGGGGCATGGTGGCGCCGGACATTGCCGAGACAAAGTGGATTTGGTTTGGCGACACCCAGGCAACCCATGTGCGCAAGACCTTCCAGCTCGATGCCGTGCCCGAGCAGGCGCGGATTATCGTGAGCGCGTACAGCGGTTTTCGCCTCTGGGTGAACGGCGAAAAGATCGAAGAAGAAATCGGCCCGTGGTCGAACTGGAAGAAGCCAGAACAGTTCACCATCACCGAGCACCTGCGCCAAGGAGAAAATGTGATCGCCGTGTGGGGGCAGTTGTTCGCCGGGCAGAATGTAAACAAGGGCCCGGAAGCTTTCAACAGCCGCGGCATTGTTGCGGCTGTGAAGATGCGGCATGCCGGCGGCAACGAGACCGGCTTCACAACCGATGACTCCTGGAAGGGTTCTGTCGAGGGCGTGGATGGCTGGGAGTTGCCCGGCTTCGACGACAGCGGCTGGGAGTCCGTAGCGGTGCGCGGCGCCATGGGCGATGCGCCGTGGGGCCACGAGGTGGTCAACAACGTCGGCGTGGTCACCGAGCCCAAGCGGCCGCTCAGCATCGAGCTCGAGTCGCCGTATCTCGTGTGTTTCGAGGATGGCCCCGAGGTCACCTACGACGTGAAGGCGGAAGATGCGCCGCGCATCGGCTGGTACCGTTTCCGCGTGCCGCCCGGATTGAAAGCACTTGCGCTGCCGACGAAGGCAGAAGCGCAGGTGTGGGTGAATGGCGCGCCGGCCGACGTGAGGGAGGGGCGCGCGGTCGTGGATTCCCCACCGCGCGATGTGTCCACAGTGGCCGTACGCCTTGAAATGCAGCCCGGCGCTTATGCGGGCGCGGCCTTCACCAGGCCAATCAGCCTCGACCTCGCGGACGGCGTGATTCGTCCCGGCCTCTGGAGCGACTACGCCCTGCCGACCTATGGCGGTATCGGCGTGTATAGGCAGGCTGTGGACTTGGATGCCGCCGCGTTGGAGAACCGCACCTGGCTGGATCTCGGCGATGTGCTTGTGGCGGCGGAGGTGTTTGTGAATGGCGAGTCGGCCGGGGTCCGTGTGGCGCGGCCATTCAAGTTCGAGCTGACTGATCTGCTACGTACCGGCGAGAACACCATCGAGATGCACGTAGCAAACACCATTGCCCCGCACTACACCACAATCCCGGCGCTCCACCTCGGCCCGACGGAATCGGGCTTGCTCGGGCCGGTGGCGTTGTATCAGCAGTAGGGTTCGCGGGAGGACGTTGCACCCAACGTCCTCCCCTTATCCGGCTCCGACGCAACCACCCGAGCGGAACGCATTATCTTTACTACTCCGTCCCAAACAGCCGGAACGCCGCGATGCTTGGCACGTCGTGGTTCGCGGTGAAGAGAATGTCCCCGCGAAAATCAACCTGCTGTGCGCCTTCAAGCCAGTCGCAGCTCTGGTAACTTTCCAGCCAGACAGGGCGCTCCGGATCGCGCACATCGAACACACTGAGAGCACTGTTCTGCTGGGTGCATTTCGTGCCGTTGTTCTTTTGTGATGCGCCGAAGAGCAGCATGCGGTCCGGGTCGAGCGTGAGGCCGTGGAGCATGTCGAAGGGGTACTGGCTCGCCGGTGGCGCCGCGCCCATGCGCAACTCGGTCACAAAGTGCATCGAGGCGGGATCGGAAACATCATAGACGGCCAGGGCCCCGTCCGCGCGCGGATTCTCCGCGTCGTTGTCGTACATGACGGCCACATAGAGGTAGCCGCGGTCGTAGACGATTTCATGGGGCGAAATCATGTGTTCGCCCGTCGTGTCGAGCAGCCGGAACACGCCGGGCTCGGTCACATCGAAGCTGCACAAATGGTGATCACGGTAGGAAGTAGCAAAGAGGATGGGCTTTTCCGGATGCAGTTCGAGGTGCGCCACACTCTCGAGGTAGTTTGGTGCGCCAGCGCCTGCTATCGAACCGGTGATGCGCGGCGCGGCTTTGTCGGAAATGTCCACCGCGTACAAGGTGTGGTCACCCGTGGCTGCCCAGTAGGCCAGGTCGCGCTCGGCCTCGATCACGATTTCCTGGCTGAACCGCTTCCCCGCGCGCACGGCCCCACAGATCGCCACGTCCTCTGGGTCGGTGAGGTCAATGATGGTGAAGTATCCAGCGGCTCCGGTGTAGCCATAGCGCCCCTCGGGCCCAATGGTCACATAGTGCGCAGCTTTCGTGCGCTCGTCCGAGACGGCGGACAACAAGCGCATGTTTTCCGGATCGGACACGTCGAAGCAGAGCACGGCGTCGCCGTTTCTGTCCGGAACCAGCGCATACCTCTTGTTGCCGAACAGGCGGATACCGTGAGGGTCGATTTGGTGTTCGGTGTTGGCGGAGATGGGTTCGAGGTGGATGAGCTTTGCCGCGCCGGTTTCTGCGGCCCACGCGGCAAGCGTTTTCTCGTTTGAGCGCAGGGCCGGCAGGTCGGTGTCGATCTCTTCGGCGCCGCTTATGGTTGAGAGAAGAAATACAGCAAAGACAAGACAGACAGATTTTCGCATAGTATCTCCAAAAAATGATTGCGTGTGCTATCGAAATCGCAGCACGCCAATCCGCCCATCGCGTTGGGCGGTGACGTATACAAAGCCATCCTGCACCACGAGGTCGTGCGCGTTGCCATTGCAGCCTTCCAGTGGTAGCGTGAACAATGGCGCGCCTTCATAGTGCGCGAGCGGCTGTGGGTGCAGGGGATTCGACACATCCACCGCCTCGACATGCTTGCCCGCGCCGATAAACAGCACATCGCCGGCCAGGGCGAGCCCGTCCGGCTCACAGCCTTGCGTGGGATAGGCCGTCACAAGTGCCGGCTGTTCGGGGTCGGCCAGCGCGACGACCCCGATGGTGTCCGCATAGTGGCAGGCCACATAGGCATACCGCCCGTGCACCACCACGCGGTTCGCTCCGGCAAGCTTTTCGTCGCTGAGTGTCCCTGCAAGGCGCCAATCGCCCGCGGGACGCAAGACCCCGTCATCACCAGCGACCTGATATACCGCAAAATGCACCGGCACATCTTTGCCCGCGCCCGGGACCACCACGTAGCGCTTGCCGAAGCGGGCGAGGTCATGGGGCGACACTAGATCGCCGCGCTTCCGCGTATTCCACGCACCAAGAAAGCGCGGCGCGCGCGGTTCGGAAACCGAAAAGACATCGAGGAAGCCGTCCTTATTCACGGCGATGACCTTCTCGTTCCACAGGATCATACCGTTGATTCGCGCGATAGTCCGGTCTTCGATACATGCTGTAATCCGAGGCGCCGACGGGTCAGCAATGTCGATGGCAAGCAACGCATCGGCCCCAAGAAGGCAGGTATCCCCGAGGAGCAAGACGGTCTGCGCGTTGTGCAGGGCCGGATGGTCCGACTCGCTCAGGCTGCCCACGACCTTTGGCCGTTGGGGATCGGCAATATGCACGATGGCAAAGCGGCCGGCCTTCCGGCCAAGCGGTTTGTTCGCCTTGCCCGCCACATAGGCATAAGAACCGCGCACCTCGATGTCGTGCGCACCGGTCACGGCCGGGTGCTCCAGCACGGACACCAGTTGAAGGTGGCCGGATGCGCCGGCCACTGCCGGCGTTGGAGCAAGTACCGAAAGCCAGAGAATCAAGCTGAGGAGTCTGATCTTGTGTTCTTTCATTGCGCTTGGCTATTCGTAGAACCCGAATTCATAGGCCGCGTCGTAAAGGGCGGCGATATTCTCCGGCGGCACACCCGCCTGAATGTTGTGTACGTTGTTGAACACATAGCCCCCGCCGGGCTTGAAGATGGCGAGGTTCTTGCCCACCTCATCGCGTACGCGCTCCGGGCTTGCCATGGGCAACACGTGTTGTGCATCGATGGCGCCGCCCCAGAAGGTGAGCTTATCGCCATAGCTTTTCTTCAGCATCTGCGGGTCCATGCCTTCGGCACTGATCTGCACCGGGTTAAGGATGTCGATGCCGTTGTCGATGAGATCGGGAATGTAGGTCTGGCAGGCGCCGCAGGTGTGGTACCAGATTCTGGCACTCGTGCGCCCTTTGATGTGCTGCACGAGACGCTTGTGCCGCGGCTTCACCACTTCGCGGTAGAAGTCGGGGTTGAAGAGCGGCCCCGTTTGCCCCGCGAGATCATCGCCAATCATGATGACATCCACAAGATCGCCCACCTCCGGCAGGAAGCCGTCGAACCAGTCCAGCCAGAATTGGCACGTCTGGTCGAGGAGCGCCTCGCAGAATTCCGGGTCGCTCATGGTGTCCATGAACCACTGCTCGAGGCCGCGCATGTACCAGCAAATCTCATAGACCACGCCGGAAATGCCGCTGACCACGGCGTAGGGCGTGTCATTCTTGAGTTCGAGCGCGCGCTCGCGAAGGCCCGCAAAGCGGCCGGGGTCGTTGCCCTTCGGGAACGGATACTGCTTTACATCCTCGGTGGTGGCCTTGGCAAGCGGGCTGTGGGATATGTCCATGTAGTAGGGCTCGTCGTCCGGCATGGACCAGGTAACACCGAACTCGTCGGTCAGGTCGTGCCACAGACGGCCGTCGCGTTCGTGCTGCTCGATGCCGCCCTTGAAGTCCGAGGCGGCGCCGGCGGCGATGTAGCGTGTGTCCACGTGGAACCGCTCGAGTAACGCCTCGCAAGGCTGGGCCAACTGCTGCACCGGATCCATGATTTGCAGTTCGTCGTCGATGCCCAGGTGTTCGATGAGCGCCTGGTAGGCGAACTTGTGGATGCCCGTCTGGTTGCCGCCCAGATCAATGGGTATGCGGTCGGGTTCCTGATGGTTCAGGGCCTTCAGCATGCGCTCGCGCGATGTCATCCGTTCCATGTTCACGGTTTTTCTCCGGTTTGTCCCCCTATGTGTTTCAGCGTGCCTGAACTGGCCATGCATGGTCAACAAGGCGCACAGGCTCTGATCGTCTACTTCCGCAGACGCAGGCCCCGAGAAGACACACCGGCTGGTTGCGGTGCAGAGGCGCGGCGCGTATTATCGGCTGGAAGGTCAACCGGTGAGGAAAACTCCTCACCCTCACATACAATGCTGAAGGGAGGAAGCTGGCTTATGACAGATACAATTCGGTGGGGCGTAGTCGGTTCGGGCGGCATCGCGCGCCGGCGCACGATACCCGAGGGCATCGTGCCGGCGGACAATGCGCAACTGGCCGCGGTCTACGACCAGAATGCCGCTGTGAACGCGGAAGTGGCCGATGAATTCGGGGCGCAACCGGCAGACAGCATGGCGGCGCTTCTGGCTTCCGGGATCGATGCGGTCTACGTGGCAACGCCGGTGCATGTGCACTATGAACAGGTGGTCGCGTGTGCAGCAGCCGGAAAGCATGTGCTGTGTGAAAAGCCGCTGGGCATGTCGGTCGGCGAAGGGCGCGAAATGATCCAGGCCTGTAAAGCGGCCGATGTGCAACTCAGCCCCGCATTCATGATGCGTTTTCATGCGCAGCACCAGGCCGCCCTCGCGCTTGTACAGGAAGGCAAACTCGGCAAGCCTGCCTACGCGCGCGCGCAGCTTTCGTGCTGGTTCCCGCCGATGGAAGGCGCGTGGCGGCAGAACCCGGCCCTGGGCGGTGGCGGCTCGCTCATGGATCTGGGCGGCCACTGCGTCGACCTGCTCGAGATGTTCTTTGGTAAGGTGGTGCGCGTAAGCTGTTTTGTGAACAACACGGTGCATGCCTATCCCTCCGAGGACAGCGCCGTGGCCATGCTCGCGTTCGAGAATGGCGCCTTTGCCACCGTGGACGCATTCTTCTGCATCCCCGACAGCGCCAGCAAGAACGCGCTCGAGATCTATGGGGCGCAGGGCAGCATCCTTGCGAAGGGGACCATCGGCCAGGGCGAGGCGGGCGACATGACCGCCTTTCTCGAGGAGGAAGTCGGCGGCTATTCCGCGCAACAGGAACGCGACGAAGGCGGCGGCATCACCATCGCTCCGGCACCCGTGAACATGTATCGCGCAGAAATCGAGGCATTCAGCCAGGCGCTGCTCGAGCACACCCCCGCCCCTATCGGACCGGAAGTCGGCCTGCGCAGCCAGCAGATCCTCACCGCCTGCTACAAATCCGCAAAGACCGGCAAGGCCGTCGAAACGGGGTAAAACACAAGAATGGGGACATCTGTAATGGCTTACATGCCAGCCTTTGCAAAAAACGCATCTAGCCGGATGGCGAAGCATGGCAGGCTCTTGCCCGTTGGAGCCGTTCTTAAACAGGCTCTGGAGCCATTACCAATGCCCGGTATCTTGTACGCCCGAAGGGGAACACCTTACAGCCGCGAAAGTGGGCGGCCGGCCGCTTTTCTCCCGGCCGTATTGCCCAAGCTGCCTCCGCCGCCGCGACGCGCCCTGTATACCATGCGCCCATGCACATACGCCAGCCATTGAAACATACGCGCAACCGCCCTGGACTGGCCCCATGAAACGCTTTGTCAGCCCGCATACTGGCCCGGCACCGCTCCGGTATTTGCCAGGCGCGATCATGCTGCTGGCCCTCGCGCTCTTCTGTGCGCCAGCGCCCGCGCAACGCATACTCGCAGTGACCAACACACGCAATGCCGTGGGCGCTGCCGCAGGCGTTTACGTGCATAGCCTTGATTTCGGCTGGGGCAAACCTCTGCCGGGCGGTATTCATCTGCCGGGGCGCACAGCGCTTAGTCCATTGCACCTGCTGCCCGACGGTTCCGCATGGATCAGTTCAGGCACAGGGCACCAGGTCGATGTGGCGGGCGAGGTTTCCGGCGCCGTGTGGCACAGCCGGGTAACGGCAAGCCCCTTCGCCCCAGCAGATGTGCCGTTTTTCGACGCGCCGAACGACATAGCGGGGCGGTTGGTCAAACTTCCCGCCCCCCTGGCAAACGTGCCGCCACACCTCGCGTTGTTGGGCCGCACACATGATGCCGGCGATGCCGCAATGGGCCGGGTCATGCTGGGCGGCCCCGGCGGATTGACAGGACCCCAATGGGACATCCCGGGCAGGCCACTGGCCATCGCGGCACTGGCGGAAGAACGCTTTGCAGTACTCTGCCAGCCAGACACGGCCGTGGGGCTGGCGGTTTGTGTGCTCGACGCGGCGCAACCGGATCCTTCCACGCACCAACCCTTGGCAACCTTGGGCGATGACCTCAACGCCAGCACGGGCGACGTGGCCCCCTCGCGCGACGGGCGCAATCTCCTGGTGCTGGTTTCAGGGTACAGCCTCGAACCGCCGGCGGGCCGTGCGGTATCGCGGTTGTACGTGTTGCGCGGGGAAAATGGCGATGTGCTGGCGTCGTTCGACGCGTCCGGCCTCGCCCCCACCGGGGCACCCGCCCTCTACCCCACACCAGGCGGCGCCTGGGTGCTCACCCAAACCCCCAGCGCCGAGTTCGTGCATGCCATGGCCTTGGAAGACAACGGCGCATCATTCGCGAAAACCGCCCAGTACGCGATCACCGGCCAACCTGTACCCGTGCCGCCGCGCCTGGCTATACACAACGGGGATGTGGCCCTATGCGCCGGCGAACGGCTGGAAATCTGGCCCGGCGGCTCCCGGCGCGGCCGGAGCCACAGCTACCGCCAGCCCATTGGCGCGCTCGCCTGGAGCGCAAGCGGCCTCTTTGTTGGTGAGGGACACCGTGTGCATGCCGCCGATGCGGAAACCGGCGCACCCCGCCATACCATGGCCTTGCAAAGCGGCACGGTGACCGCGCTCACACCCGTCCCGGCGGCGCAAGTACCACAGGATGATCGCGACGGCGATGGCCTGTCCGCGTTAGAAGAAAAAGAACTCGGCACCAGCAGCACCAACCCGGACACCGATGGCGACGGCCTCCATGACGGCCTGGACCCCGAGCCGTTGATGCCCTCGCCCGCGCTCACGCTTCCCGCAACCGTCCGCTTCCGGGGCAAGGCCGTGGGCCGGCAGGTACGGGTGATCGCGGTCACGCCGGAACATGGGAAGAACAGCCGGTGGCATGTCACCTATGATGAGGAGGAAATGCCGTGGCTGATCATGAATCCGCGCCAGGGCGTGGGCCCGGGTTACATCTATCTCATGGTGAACCCCGCCCTGCACACAGCAGAGAAAGCGGCACAAGGCCGCCTGCACGTGCATATGGAAGGCGTGGGTGCGGCGCATGCGGCGGGCAGCCCCGGCGAGGTTGCCATCCGCGTGACCGCCAGTCCACAGGGCCCCCGCCGCATACTCTGGCTGCTGGGAACCCCCTCCGGCCAAGAGACCTCCCATCCCTATCCCAAGCAATACACCGGCCTCGGCCAACGTCTCAGTGCACCGCCGTACTACTGTTCCCACAAACAGGCGGCCACACCGTTTCAAGGGGATCTCGGAGACTATGCCGTCGTGGTACTCAGCGCGCAGGCCGCGGCCCAGGGCGCCGTCACGCGCCAGCAACTGCTGGACTACGTGGCGGATGGCGGCGCCTTTCTCTTTCTGGGCGACTATCTCGGGGAGGCTACCGGCCGCTCGCTTGCGCATTGGCTGCAACCGCTGGGCATCCGCATTCATGCGGACACGCCGGCAGCCGCAACGCCCGGCCCCGTGCCCGCCAGCACGGTCGATGACGCTCCATTGAGTTGGCTCGCGCGGCATTGGGACGGCTTCAGTATGCGCGAGGGCCTGCGTATCACAGCCCAGGAGCGCGATGTCCTCGTTCACGGCCCCGAGGATCAAGCATTGCTGGTGGTGCGCCAGTACGGCTATGGCCGAGTGGCCCTGCTCGCGAGCAACGCCCCCTTGCGCGACAAGGCGCCCCACGGCGGCAAAACGCCACTGTTTGCCCATGATCTCTTTGGCTGGCTGCTGCGCGCGGGTACGGATATCGCCGACATGGACGGCGATGGCCTGCTCGACAGTATCGAGGACGCCAACGACAACGGGCGGTGGGATCCGGGCGAGACGGATTTCAGGCGTGCCGACACGGACGCAGACGGGATTCCCGACAGCCTGGAAGATACAAACCTCAACGGAACCTACAATGATGGCGAAACAAATCCGCGCGACCCAGACACGGACTTGGATGGCGTGCTCGACGGCGCGGACCCGGCGCCCTGTGCGGTGAGCGGTGCACCTCATGTGACTGCTATCGAGGGCGGCGCCGGACCACCCGAAGGGCCGGCCGAAGGCGGCACGGCTGTTGCAATCTATGGGCGCAACTTCCGGCAGGACTGCCAAATCTGGTTCGGCGAACGCCGGGCGCACAACGTGCGCATCCTTTCTAAGGAAAGCGCCATTGCAGTATCACCGCCCCATCCTGACGCCGAGGGAGGCGCTGTGGCGGTGCGTGTGGCCTCACCGCCTGCGGAAGAAGGCGCGGAACCGCTCGAGGGCCGTCTGCCGAAGGCCTTCACGTATACCCCGCGCAGCGTGGCATCTATTCGCCTGCGTGCGACGGAACCAGTGGTGCAGGCCGGCGGACAACGACGCGGTGCATTGCGCATTGCGCTCGATCTGCCTGCCGGCGTTTTCGCGAAAGACCTCATGCTACTGCTCAAAACCACCCCCTTCGACAATTTCCAATGGCGCGAACCGCGCCGCGCACCGAACACCTTTAACCTGGTGCCCATGCAACTGCGCGCCATCGAGGACGGCATGATGATGCTCGCTCCCAAAACCGGGCACGCCGGTTCATTCTATGGCGGGCCGGTCGTGGTGCTGCCCTGGGAGTGGACCCCGGCCGGAGACCAGCCGCCGCCAGCAATCACGGTCGAAGTAAGGGGCGCACTAATCAAAGGGCTCAACGGCCAGCCCCTCGAAAGCCACACACCACCACCGGTCACCTTGCTGAAACCTGGGAACTGAGGGCCGTGTCCCACTTTCGGCTTTACCCGCTATGCGCGTGCGCGGCGCGCCCTGGCAGCAGCAGGCACGGCGCCCTGGCGCGGCTGAGGCCATCCTTGTGCACTATGACCAAAAACAGGCCAGCATGCCTCGAATCAAACAAATCAAACACGGGAGACCTGAGGATGTGGTGCATTTTATTCTTGACGTTGGCACTTGGCGCCGATCCCGGAGATACTGTGTTGCAGCGCGAAGACATCCGCATCCGCGACCCTTTCGTGCTTCCCGTGCCGAAAGAGGGCGCCTATTACCTCTATGGCACCGGCCGTCCCCTGGGTGAACTCGGGTTCGACGCCTACCGCAGCACGGACCTCGCAACATGGGAAGGGCCCTTCCCCGTCATGCGGCCGCCCAAAGACTTCTGGGCGGACCGGCAATTCTGGGCCCCCGAGGTACACCTCTATCGCGGCCGCTATTACCTGTTCGCCACGTTCGCCCGCGAATACCCCATCCGCGGCACACAGATCTGCGTGAGCGACACGCCCACCGGACCGTTCGTCCCCCTCGGCGACGGCCCACAAACGCCGCGCCATTGGCAATGTCTCGATGGCACGCTCTACATCGAATCCGGTCAGCCCTGGATGGTCTTCTGCCATGAATGGACCCAGGTCGGCGACGGCGAGATCGCAGCCATTCGCCTGACAGACGACCTCGCGGAATCCGTGGGCGACCCGGTGGTCTTGTTCCGCGCGTCCGCCACGCCCTGGGGCGGCGTGTCAAAGCACAAGCGCTTCGAGGGACGCGTCACCGACGGGCCATGGCTGCACCGCACGAAAGACGGCACACTACTCATGCTCTGGTCGACATTCAACAACAAGAAGGAGCGCGCCTATTGCATCGCCGTTGCGCACAGTGAAAGCGGTACCTTGGCCGGCCCCTGGACGCACGCGCCCGAACCGCTCTACCAACAAGACGGCGGGCACCCGATGCTCTTCCGCACCTTCGACGGACGCCTCATGCTCAACTTCCACGGTCCCAACAGTGGCCCCGAACACCCACGTTTTATCGAAGTCACGGACGCCGAACTCAAAGCGGGCACATTGAAAGCGCGGGAGTGACCTTTCACGGCTTGCGGTACGGTACTTTGCACCCTCTTGTGTTGTGCAGAACACGCGGCAGGTGCGCGACCAGAAACACCACGCATACAAAAGCGGCGCACACCGAAGCGTACGCCGTAAGCAATGGTATCGCGTAGAAAAGTCCGCCCTTAATTCGAGGTCAGCATACCCACCAAAACGGCCATGGGCCCGTTGACGGGCGCATCACCCTGTTCCTCGTAGTGCAAAAAGTCCACATGGCCGTCAAGGTAGAGTACATTCGACCCGCCCGGTACATGGTTGAACGCCGCCACCGAGGTTGATACCTGGTCAAACATGATGAACACCGTGCTCTGGGCCTGCGCGGTTCGGGCGGCGTTGTTGATGTCGGTAATGAGAAACCGCTCGATGCCCTCGCGTATGCGATAGACCGACTGGCCACCGCCGTTGCCGAACGGCGCGCCCACGTTTATGTCCTGGTCGGCTGGCCCAGCAATACCCCGCGGCGGGTTGTCGAGCGTGAGGTAGCTGACTACCTCAAGGCTGATTTCCCCGTCCTCGAGAAAGAGCCCTTCAAGCGCCAGGCCGATTTGCGTCGAGACTTCGGTCGACGCACTGATTCCCTCCAGTTCGTCCGGCAAGAAACTCAGCAACACGCCGAAAACCTCGAAATCGCCAATCTGTTGCCGGTTGTCGTCCCAATCACCCCGGTCAAAAACCCACCCGAGATAGGCATAACTCGTGTCGACCGCGCGCGCACACTTCCCGCCATGTTTGGCCGCATAGCCAAAACACCAGTCGTCGTTGGCATCCTGAGCATTCGCGATCCCCTCCGCCTTTTCTGCATCAGACGGACAGAAGACAATCATCGGGTCGGTCAGGTATTCCGGGTACAACAGCGGCACGAACGGCCCGGCGTCAAGCATGCCTTCCGTACCGCCACCCTGGGCATCCCAGCCGCCCGCCTGCAAGGGCGGAAAACGCTCGCCGGGGTCTTCGTTCGCGTACATCTTGAAGACCAGGCCCCACTGCTTCAGGTTGTTCTGGCAGCTTGCCCGGCGCGCCGACTCGCGTGCACGCGCCAGCGCCGGCAACAGTATCGCCGCCAGAATGCCAATGATGGCTATCACCACCAACAACTCGATCAACGTGAAACCTTTTTTTCGCATGAGTTCACTCCCCAATGAAACACCAAATCAAACTTGCGCCACACAAAGAGACGTTTCTTGTTTCCTATATTAGCATACACCATTGGAGGGAATCTGTGCCCGATAACTTCAGAACCGCACCCGCCCAAGCGTTAAGCCAGCCCAGGAATCCATGAACCTCCCCGGCACTATACCCCTCGATAGAACGCACGGCGGCTTCTCAGAAAACCGCGTCCCCGAGATTGTACCCTTGGCCGTCTGCCGCGACCAGGAATACATGGGCCGACAGATCTACGCGTCACCATTGGGCCCCGCCCTCCCAGCGCAAAACGCCCCGAATGCACAACGGCTTGTGTCTGTTTGTGTCTTTTCTTGCTAGAACGCGCACAGTTTGCGGAGGTATTCGAGACGCGTATTAAACAACGTCAGATTCGCTTCGACCAGCCGCGCAGGACCAAACGCCTCGCACGTTAACGACGCCACCACCGTCCCATATACGGCGGCATGCCGGATGGCGGAAACATCTTCGTGGCCTTCACGCGCGAGCGTGCCCATGAAGCCGCCGGCGAAGCTGTCGCCCGCGCCCGTCGGGTCCACGACATCCTCGAGGGGCAACGCGGGAATGGCGAAGATGTCCTTACGCTCGTTGAACACGATCGCGCCGTGTTCGCCCTTCTTTACCACCACGATGCGCGGGCCCATGGCCTGAACACCACGCGCGGCATGGACAACGTTCGCCTCGTCGGTAAGTTGGCGGGCTTCCTCATCGTTGATGACGATCGCGTCGACCTTACCGAGAACCTGCTTGAGTTCGTCGAGGGTGGTGTCGATCCACAGGTTCATCGTATCCAGGGCAACGAACTTCGGCGACGTCTGCTCGAGCACCTCGAGCTGAAGCGACGGGTGGATGTTCCCAAGAAACAGGTAATCCGCACCCTTCGCCTTGTCCGGAACCTTCGGGTGGAACTCGGCGAAGACGTTGAGTTGCGTATCGAGGGTGTCGCGAAAGTTAATGTCCTTGTGGTAACGTCCGGCCCAGCGAAAAGTCTGACCGGGCACCCGCTCGAGGCCTTCGAGGCCGATGTTCTTGGACTCAAACAGCGCAACATGCTTGTCCGGAAAATCCTCGCCCACAACGGCGACGAGTTCTACCGAATCAAAGTTCGCAGCGGCCAATGCGAAGTAGGTGGCAGCGCCGCCCAGACCCTCGATATTCTTGCCGGCGTGGGTCTCGACGGTATCCAGGCCGACCGAACCAACAACGGTAATGCTCATAATATACATCTCCCTTTCGCAGATATAACACAAATAGGGTGGGCAAGAGAATAGGTAGACACCCTGAAGGAACGGAATTATGGCAATTTCGGCAGTGGGTTGTCCAATGGATCGCGGTCTTGGTTGCCGGTGCGCCGTTCAGCCGGCCATGGAGTCCGGTTCATCGGGCACGATGAGGCCGAGCTGGTCCATCTTGTATTTGAGGATACGACGCGTGGTGCCGAGGTATGCGGCAGCCTGCGACTGCACGTAGTTGGTGCGTTCAAGGGCGCGGTGGATGAGGTGCCGTTCGAGGTGGCTGGTGGCATCAGCGATGGGCAGTCCCTCGAACTCGTCGAAGGCGGTAAAGGGTTCCGGGCCGCTGTGCGGCAGCAGGCCCTCGAGGTGTTGCGGCTCGATAACGCGCACGCCGCTGTGGCACACAAGCACCCGCTCGACGGTGTTCTCGAGCTCGCGCACGTTTCCCGGCCACCGGTAGATCGCCATGCGCCCCAGGGCCTGCTGCGAAAAGGCCTGGCAACGGGCGTTCACGTGCGGCGCATGCTTGTTGATAAAGTGCCGGACCAGTTGGTGGATGTCTTCACGGCGGCGGCGCAATGGAGGCATTTCGATGGGGACGACGTTGACGCGGTAGTACAGATCCTCGCGGAACAGGCCCTCACTGACCGCCCGGGGGAGGTCGCGGTTGCTGGCGCAAATGACGCGGATGTCCACGTTCACCGCTTTGGCGCTACCCACGGGGTAAAAGCAACCGTCCTGCAATACGCGCAAGAGCTTGGCCTGCGCCTCGAGCGGCATCTCTCCGATCTCATCGAGGAAGAGGGTGCCGCCATCGGCCGCCTGCATTTTCCCGAGGCGGTGCTCACTGGCGCCGGTGAAGGCCCCCTTCACATGGCCAAACAGTTCACTCTCGACCAATTGGTCCGGGATAGCGCAGCACGAGATGGGCACGAACGGACCGGCTTTCCGCTGGCCGCCGTTGTGAATAGCGCGGGCAAGAAGATCTTTGCCGGTTCCGCTTTCACCGCTGATGAGCACAGTCGAGCCGACGTGCATGGCCTGGCGTGCACGGGCAAGCGTTTCCATGAGCACGGGCGACTCACCGACGATGTGCTCGAAGCCGGCCGCGTCACGCTCGCGCAGCACGGCCAGTTCACGCCGCTGGCATTGCTCGGTAAAAGTGCGGTCGATGAGTGCGCCAAGCTCTCCTACGTCGAAAGGCTTTACGACAAATTCACTGGCGCCGTGCTTCATGCAGGTAACGGCGGTCTGCACGGAATTCGAGCCGGTCACCACAATAACCGGGGTGGCGTCACCGGATTCCTTGAGGCGCGTGAGAAATTCGACCCCGGACATGCCGGGCAGGGTGAGATCGAGGAGGATCAGATCCACATGGTGCGTATTAATCAGTTCGAGGGCGGCGGCAGCCTCTTCGACCATCATGACCTTGTAGCGGTCTCCGAGGATCATCTCGAAAGACTTGCGCACACTATATTCATCGTCAATGGCTAGTATTGTGTGCATGGGGCGCTCCTGAAGTTGGTATACGAAAAACGAAGCATGTGCCATGTTCGCCGGTCTCTGACAGGGACAGCGCACCGCCATGGCCCGCCAGAATCCGTGCGGCGACGGTAAGTCCAAGGCCCATGCCGGTTTCGCGCGTGCTGAAAAACGGATCGAAGAGACAGTTCACTTTGTCCGGTGCAATGCCGTGGCCCGTATCGGCGACCCGCACTTCGGCATGGGCATCCGCCAGGTGCGTACTTACCCGGAGCGCGCCGCCGCCGGGCATGGCATCAATGGCGTTGCGCACGACATTGTGCAGCGCCTGGGCAAAGAAGATGCCGTCGATCTCCACCATGGCGGGGCCCGGCGCACACGCGATAGACAGCTCGATGCCGCGTTCGGTAAGCTCACTGGCGAAGGACTCGAGGACATTGCGCACCGTGACGTTCACATCGCCCGGCTCGAGGGTGAGCCGCGGTTCCTCGGCGAATTCGAAGAGCGTTTCCACGACGCGGTTCACACGGCTTACCTCGCGTTGAACCACATGGGAAAAGTTGTTCCGGAAATCCGGTGCGTCATATTTGGCGGGCAGCAGTTGGGCGAACGTGCTGATGGCCACCATGGGGTTCTTCACTTCCTGCGCGATGCGGGCGGCCAATTGCGCAGCGGCACGCTGCTCGGCAGCGGCCGTGAGCTCACTGTGCTGCGCGGCGGGCATGGCCCAGAACACCGCCACGACTCCGTCGTCTCCCATAGGTGTGGCAGAAAGGCCAAGGGGGGTGTCGAGTTCCGAATCGCGAACTTCCTGGCGCAATCGCGGCACGCCATCGTCAAGGGTGCGCATAATCACCTCGGCAAGCGGCAGACTCAGGTGACGCACGTGCCGGCCGATGATCTCGACGGCGCGCTTGCCCAGGAGCCGCTCGGCACTTTGATTCATCATCGCGACTGTCTTAGCGGGAGTCACGGTGATCACGCCAGCATTGATGTGAGAGAGCACCGTGTCCAGACGGCGCTGACGCTGCAAGACCACGGTATGCTGCTCGGCCTGGCCGAGCAGCATCGCCACACACCGGGCAACCAGGGTCAGCAACTCGCGTTCCTCCGCACTGTAGACAGGGGCCGAGGCCTTTTCGCCCAGCAGCAGGGCGCCGAACACCTGCCCCTCGCGAAAGAGCGGCGCACCCAGCTTGGCATGAAGCAGACGCCACTCCTTGAGCGCCTGCGCGTCCGCCGCCAGAAGGTTTTCCTGGGCGAGGCACCCATGCATATCGAACCAGTGCATGAGTCCCGCCCGGTAGCTGAGAAGCATGGAATCCGTGACGGCGGAGGGCAAGCCCGTGCTCGCCGCCACACGCACCCCGCCCTCTCGCTCGAGCAGGACAACGCAACGAACCGTGTCGAAGATGTCGGTGCCGAAATCGGCCAGCCGCCGGCACAGGCCTGCGGGATCATCGCCATGATGGCTCGCCCGGCTGATCCAGCGCAGCGCCATCTGGTGCTGGCCGACAGTCTGCGGGGGGGCTGCCACAGGCGCGGCGGTTTCAGCGGTGGGTGTCGCAGGGGCCGGGGGCGCCGTAATGCGGTCAATCTCCTCGCGCAGACATGCGACGTCAAAAGGCTTCGCCAGGCACACGGCGGCGCCTGCCCGGGCGAGCGCGGCCTCAGCCGCCGGATCAAGGCGATCACACAACACCAGCAGCGGCGTCTCCGGCGCCAGGGCCTTTACTTCGCTCACAAGCGCCACGCCCCCGCCATTACGCGTATCCGTAATCACTATGTCCACCTTCAGCGACACAAGCCGCCGTGCAGCCGCGCCGGGGGTGGCTTCGCACAGCAGGACATCGTCGGCGGCGCAGGCATTACACACGGAATCGCGCACGGCGCCGTTGTCGCTGATAACGAGGAGTACCCTCATGTCACTGGCGCCTCATCTTCGGCACGCGCGAGCGGCAGCGTGACGCAGAAAAGCGTTCCCACGCCGGGAATGCTCGACACATCGATTTCCCCGCCGTGGTTTGTCACAATCCCATGCACCACAGCCAGGCCCAGACCGCTGCCATGGGACTTGGTGGTGAAGAAGGGCGTGAACACCTGCTCGATCACGTCGCTGGGAATGCCACAGCCGGTATCGGAAACGGAGACCTTGGCACAGGGCACATCGAGCTGCGGCAGCGACCTCTTGGGCCGCAGGTGCACGCGCTCGTAAGTCAGGCTCACATGGAGGTTGCGCGCGTCTTCCGCATCCTTCAGCGCATCGATGGCATTCAACAAAAGGTTGAGGAATACCTGGTGCAGTTGCTGTTCGTCACCGCTCACCGGACGCGCGGTTTCCGGGAACGTAGTCGTCACGTGAATGTCCGTCTTGCTCAATTGGTTCTCGACGAGCATGAGCGTGCGTTCGAGAATGCCCTCGAGCAGGCGCGGTTCGAACTTGATCGGCTTGGGCCGCGCGAAATCGAGCAGGCGCGTGACAATGGTGTTGATGCGCTCGACCTCGTTCGGCACGATATCGTTGAAAGCATCGCGAAACTCCCGGTCATCATAGCGGGCGGGCAGCAACTGGGTAAAGGTCTTGATCGAAACGAGCGGGTTCTTGATCTCGTGGGCCATGCCGGCGGCGACGGTCCCCAGCGATGAGAGGCGGTCAGCGCGCTGTACGTTGGCCTCGAGGCGTTTGATATGGGTGAGGTTGAACAGCAACCCCATGGCGCCCAACGGCTCGCCCTGGCGCGTAAACAAGGGCGTGGTCGAAATAAGTACCGGAATGTCCTCGCCATCCGCACCGGCAATCACCGTTTCCCATTCATCCATGGCACGGCCGGTATCGAGCGCCTTGCGTAACAGCTCCCGCAGGGGCGCACGCAACATTTCCACGGGCTGGCCGGGAGCGATGTGACCGAGAATCTCCCGGGCGCCTTGATTCACGGTCTTGATCACGCCGGTCTCGTCCACTGCGACAACGCCGCCGCGCATGTTCGCCATGATCCGCTCGAGATGCAGGTTGACCGCCTCGAGCCTGCGGTAGAGCCGCGCGCTTTCGATGGCGCTGCCCAACGGCACGGCCAAGGTCGAAAAGACCCGCAAATCCTCCGCGGTGTAAATGTCGTGGGTGGATTTATGGCCCAACAGCAACATGCCGATAACGCCCGTCGATGTACGTAGCGGCACGCACAGGTGGGCATCGAGTTCGGCAAGCCCATGGGCGATGCGCATCTTTTCGGGTTCGGGAGCGGAATACAGGAGCCGCTCGAGCACAATCGGCTCCGGGTGCGCGCGCAAGTATTCGAGCAGAAAATCGAAGCTGATACTGCGGGTCTTCTTTTCCCCGCGCCGAGTCGAGTATTCGGTGATCACCGTGCCAGGCGCTTTCTCGCTTTCGAGCACTACCCGCACAAGCCGCACACCAAGCGTGTGTTGAATATCCTCGCACACACGTGACAGCAATTCATCCGCCTGGAGAAAACGAGTGGCATAGCCGCTGATACGTTGCAGCAGCGCCTGCACATCGTAGCGGCGCTTGAGCAGTGTGCGGTCGAGTACGAGGCGCACACGCTCCTGCAGCGGATGAAGCACCAGCACAATCACAAGGGCGGCCAGCCCGGTGCTTACCGCATCGGCAGTCGGTCCGCCACTACGGATCCCCCAGTGCACAAGGGCCACCGAGCCGCCGAAAGTGGCCATCACAAACAGGGTGAGTATGAGGTAGAGCGTGGTGCGCGAAAAGATAAACCAGATGTCCGGCAGGTGGTACTGCACGAGGGCATAGCAGGCCACAGCCAATAGGAACACAAGCAGCAGCGGCGCATAAACTTCGACAGCCCCCACGGGCCACACGAGTCCCAGTACGCTCGAAAACGTGGCGAGCAGGCCCGTGCCGGTGAGCCCGAGGATGACATGATCCACTTGGCGGCGCCGGATGCCCCCGGATTCGCGGCGCTTCTGCCAGAGGGTTTGAAAACTGAAAACCACCGACAACAGCAAAAGCACCACGAACACCGGGTATGCCGGACCATAGGCGACAATGGGCGCGCCGTTACCGAAGGCCGTCACACGCGCAATGAAAAAGGGCGTAAAGGCCGTCGCCGCAAGCAGGGCGCCCGTCACGTACAACCCCACCCGGACAATGCGGTAGCCACTGAAGCGCTCGCTCGATAAGCGCGCGCAAAAATCGTAGAAAACCGCGGGGAAAACTGCCGCTGTAACGCAGCCCGCCCCCACCGCCACCCGCGCCACCACGAATGACCCGCTCCAGAGCGCCACCGCCGCCGCAAGCGCCCATACGCCCACATCCGCCGCAAGCAGCGCGTACACCCGATGGGTGTGCCGCCCGGGGTTGCGTAGCAGACCGCCCATCCCGAGCGCCGCACTGGCCAATGCCGCCGCCAATAAGAGCAGCGGAGTTGCTGTTTCATTCAGTATGTGCATTCAATGCTACCCTGCACCCGCCAGCCGGGCGCATGCTTCAATTGCCGGCCACCGCCCGTAATGACACTGCCTTGGGAAATGCCACGGTGTTCACCGGCGCCGCGGCCGCTGAATTGAACCGATCCACCAACTCGGCGGCATCTTCGGCATCGCAGCGCGCGAGCGCCGCGCGCAAGTCGTGGGCAAACACGACTTCTCCGGCCGGATCGACGCCGGCCATACGCGCCACAAGAGCCTCGTCTGCCGTTACCTCAAAAGCGAACCCTTCCCCCTGCAACACCGTGACCAATGCGTCGCGTGCGCGTGCGGCCGACCCATTGCGCCAGCCCGTGCTGCGCCAAGGCAACGCCGGCTCCGCGCCGGCCACGGGAACGCCACCCTCGAAAACCCAGCGCGCATAGCGGCGGGCGTCTATCCGGAAACCAAATGATCGGGCGTGCGCCGCCCACCGCGAACCGGGCGCGATATCGGGCGCACGCAACACCACGGCATCGGGCTGGGCACGGCGCAACAGCCGCAGCGTCTCCGCGCGCGTGTGTCTGTCGTCTTCGGGACAGGGGAAAGTAAAACGGGCAGACACGAACACACCGGCGGCATGGCATGCCCGCAGCACCTGTTCCACTTCCGAAACCCCGAAGGAGTGCCCGTAAAAATCTTCGAGCAGCCGCTGGCTGCCGGTATCGACGCCGAACTCGAGCGCATGACACCCCGACGCTGCAAGGGTGGCCACGGTCGATGGGTCCGTGTTACGCACGTGCGCGGTACGGCTGTAGCGCACGTAAAGGCAGCGGGCCAGGATCTCATAGGCCAGTGCATCGAGTGTGGCCGCGGGTGTGCCCGCACCGGTGAAGTGAACAGCGCGGGCGCCCACCTGCCGGTTCAACCCCACGAGCTCGGCACACACCGCCCCCGGTTTACGCGACCGCACGGTGCGCCACTCGAGCGGCCTCACGGCATCGGCAAATCCCGCGTAATCGCAGCCGCGGCTATCCGCCACATGAAAAAGCTTGAGTTTGCCAGTGCCATGCACGGCCGGATAAACCGAACGCGCGTAGGTAGGCCACGGCAGGGCATCCAGATCCGGCACCGGACACAAGGCGGTTGCATACGATGCCCCATCCGCACCAACAAGCAGGTTCGGCGCGGAGAAGGGGGCATGGCCAGCGGCCAGGCGCGACGCCACCGCCACGGCAGCGGGTTCGGCATCGCCGGTGACAAGCGCAGCACCAAGCGCGTGAAATGCCGGGGCCGATACCAGCACCTCGGCATACCGCCGCACAGCAGCACCCACCCACAACAACGTCACCCCAGGCATGGCTGCGCGCAAGGCACGACACAAGGCAAATGTGGACGAAAAGTCCTCCCGGCGCGCCACCTCCAAGACCACCAGGTCGGCCGGTCCATCGGCGGCCATCGCCTGCGCTGTGGCTGTACACCCGGCCGCCTCGTGCGCCATAAACTGCCTGCGCGCACGGCGTTGCCCGCCGTTGCCGCCCGCCACATGCGCCAGCGCCTCCCTGTCAAAACGGGTCAAGTGCTCGATAGCGCCGAAGTCCTTCACCACAACCCCGTATCCCGCATCGGCGAGCGCCCCGGCCATGCCAGCCAGCACTGCCCTGGGCATAAGAGTAGCCGTCGTATAAGGATAGCCCGGATAATACACCAAAAGGGTGCGAATCATACCGATCGCTCCTTCCGTTGCGTTCGGTTTTGATTTCGAAAGATCATCGGGTATGAACCACTATATCTTGTCAACCGAAGTCGCATGAACCCCACATATCGACCTCATCCTATCATGAACACAATATATATGCAAGCCGAGATTATTGCAACCATATCTTGCGTTCAAAGAAAGGGCGGCACGTAAATGCCTTGCCTGGCGCCTTGGCCGCCGACGCCATCAAACAACAATAAGAAATTCCCTTGGCAGTATATGTAAGCTACTTGTTTGCAACGTCTTGGAATGTATATAAACGGCCATGTTCATCAAAAGTGGTGGAGAAAAAGGACGAACCCGATATGCATCTCGGGTAATGCCGATACTGTATGAAAATCCAGAGGCCCCGCCCGTATTCAACCACCCTTTTCCGGTCCCCCGCCCGCACATGGTTGCCGCTTCCGGGAAACGCAAAGAGTCCTCGGGGTTTCGGCCCGTCTCGCACCATCATTGCACCGGCCTTCGACGCCGCCGAAAAATGCATCGGGCCGCCGCTTACGGTTGAAGTACAGTCATTAACGCCGGCCTGTTCGTCATTCCAAGGCCAATCGCCAAATGACCGGGGCTTGCATCGTAAAACTCCGCTCCAGTTTGCGGGTGCGACCCGGCTTGGGGGAAAGCAGAAGCGGGCCGGCTACTGGCCGGCCCGCACACTTGGGAGGACTCGATCGGAAGGTGTAAAGGAAGTTTCCGTCGGGTGCTTGGAAAACGTTGCACATCCGGGATGGGTTGACGTTACGTCATTGCGGCGCGGCACAATGCGCAATACACAAAAACAAGTAATTTTTGTAAAGAAATTTCCCCGCGAAGCCCACGCTGTATCTTGCCATAAATAAATGGGTTATCGCTTTGCGCGGATTTTTTGAGCCCCGCCCGACGCTGTGCTATACTCGCAATGCGTATGCGGCCCGCGCAGCTTGGGTCCAACAGGAGCATGCCTGCATGGCGGATATTCTGAATCAAGACGAAGTCGATCTTCTGCTTAACGCTGTATCGGACGGAGACGTAGAGACGGAGGAAGAAGCGTCCCCGCCGGGTGAGATCCAGCTCACGGCCTACGACTTCCGCCGGCCGGAGCGTGTCTCGAAAGAGCAGTTAAAGGGCTTGCAGAGCCTGTTCGATGCGTTCGCGCGTGAAGTGAGCATTATGCTGCCGCCATTTCTGCGCACGGTGGTACGCCTGGACCTGACCTCACTCGATCAGCTCACGTACGATGAATTCATACTGTCGGTGTCTCGGCCGACCTCGCTTATAATCATCAACATGGCGCCTCTCGAGGGCACGGCGGTCATCGAGATGAGCCCCTCAATGGTGTTTCCCATTGTCGATCGGGTACTTGGCGGAAAGGGGATGACGCTGAGTGAGCCGCGTGAACTGACGGAGATCGAGGCGCGGATTGTGCAGCGCATCGCGATGATGCTGCTCGACTGTCTGAAACGCTCCTGGGCGCAGCTCATCGAATTCGAGCTCGAGGTGGTGCAGCAGGAGAGCGACCCGCTGATCGTACAGATTGTATCGGGCAGCGAGATGGTCATACTCGTGGGCTATGAAATCCATGTGGGCGAAACGACGGGCACCATGAACATGTGCATTCCGCTGGTGGTGCTGAACCCGGTGCTCGACCAGATTTCGCAGCAGGCCCACTACACGCGCCGCGTGGCGCCGGACGTGCAGGCGGCGGTGCGCGGGATCATCGAGCAGGCGGTTTTGCGCGCGAATGTGCCCTTCGAGGCCGTCCTCGGTCAGGCGAAGCTCAACCTGAGCGACTTGGCGCGCCTGCAAGTGGGCGACGTGGTCCAACTGAACAGCACCCCCTCCGAGCCCATCGAGGTGGCGATTGGCGGGGTGCCCCTTTTCCGCGCACAGCCGGGCCGCAGTAGCGAACAGTCGGCCGTACAGGTCGTTTCCCTTATCCAGGACAAGGAGGAGTAGACGCCATATGAATGCAGATGCCGCACCTGCCATTATCAATGGCTTCTTGAAAGGCGCTTTCGACGTGTTCGAGGCACTGGTCTCGAAGTCTTTCGCGTACACGGTGCTTGAACAGACCACGGCCGATACGGATACCATCGGAACATGGGTGCAGCGGTACCCCGTGTGTCTGCGCACGCGCGCGCAAAACGACGTGATGCAGGCCGCCCTGCTGTTTTCCGTGCGTGATGCGAGCCGTTTCGCTGCACTCGCGCGCGGCACCGATCCCACCCCCAAACAGGCCCTCGAACAGGAGGACCGCAATGTGTTGAAGGAAGTGGCGGAGTCGGCGCTGGGCGGCGGGGTAACTTCGCTCATGGAGGCCTTCGGACACAATGTCGAGCAGTTGGAAAACACCGAAGTCGTAGAATGCACGGCGCAGGACGGCCCGAACCTCATGGAATTTCTCGGGCGCGACGTGACGGGCGCTGCGTATCGCTTTGAAGCGGGCGACATACAGGGCGAGGCGGTCTTCCTGTACAGCAGCAAAACCGAGGACATGGTGCCGGCGGATCAGCACGGCCAGCCGCTTAACGCGGAACCGGCCTCTCCCGCCGCACAAATGCTCAACGAGGCCAGTCTCAGCCAAGAAGAGATGACCGACATCCTGAGCGGGTTCGGCCCGGAGGAGACCGATGCGGCGGAGCAAGGCCATACCGCCTCGCATGCGCAACGCAACGGCGATATTCCCCCCGCGAACCTGGACATGGTGCTGGATATCCGCCTCGTGGCCACGGCGCGGCTGGGCAGTGTCGACCTGCCCATCGGCGAGATCCTTTCCCTCGGGCCGGGATCAATCGTCGAGGTGGGCCACCTCATCGATGAGCCCGTCGAGCTGCTGATCAACGACCGCCTCATTGCCCGGGGCGATGTGGTGGTCGTGGACGAGAAGTTCGGGCTGCGGATCACGGAGATAATCAGCCCGAAAGAAAGGATTCAAACCCTCGGGTGAACAGAACGCTCACAGAGCTCCAGGAAAAGGAGTTGTGGAGCCGGTGCAAGGAGCACGATGACAGCACCGCGCGGGAGCAACTCATCCTGCAGCATATGCGCGTGGTGAAGTTCATCGCGGGCCGCATGGCCATCCATGTGCCGAACAACGTCGAACTCGACGACCTTATCGGCTGGGGCGTGATGGGCCTGCTCGACGCAGTAGACAAGTACGACCACACGCAGGACATCAAGTTCTCGACCTACGCCTCGATCCGCATCCGCGGCGCCATCATCGATCAGATCCGATCATTGGATTGGGCGCCCCGCTCCCTGCGCAACATGGCGCGCAAAGTCGGCGCCGCGCGGGATAAACTGCGTCAGGAGCAGGGCCGTGAACCGACGGCCGAGGCCATCGCGGAGGTGCTGGGGACAAGTGTGGACCATGTGGAAGACACCTTGGCACAGCTTCAAACGGTTCAAGTACTTTCGCTCGATGATTACCTCCCCAGCGAGGAGTCAGAAACGCGGAAAGTCGACATGACGGGTACTGCGGCCCCGAGCCCTGTCGCCATGGCGCAGACCAAAGAACGCCGGGAACTACTGGTCAAGGCAATTTTGGAATTACCCGATCAACAGCAAAAAGTGTTAAACTTGTATTACTATCAGGAGTTGACGCTCAAAGAGATCGGCACCGTACTCGAGGTCAGCGAGTCGCGGATTTGCCAGATTCACAGCGCCGCCATGAAACGGCTTCGTAAGGTGGTGCAGGAGCATATGTGATGCCACAGCCCATTGATCCGTTCTCCGAGCTCGGCCGGGTCATTACCGCGGAGCGCATCCAGCAGATCGCGGACCGGTCATCGCTCGTGGCACAACGGCATATCCGGAACAATGTGCAGGAAGAACTGCGCGCGGCGGAGCAGCAAGTGCGTGAGACGGAGGAGAAGAGCCACCATGTAGACCAGGATCTGCGCCGCCGCAACCCCTTCGCTGGGCGGCGTCACCGCCATGGACAGGATGCAGCGCAGGACGACGAAACGCGCCGCAAACAGCACACCGTGTATACGCCCGGCGAAGGCGCGGCGGTGCTGGATGAGCCGGACGATCACGAGTTCGATGTGACCATTTGAGGACGACTCCGCCCAACAGCGCACGACACCGGATCCCAGACAGGCAACCGGCGTCCCGGAAGCCGCGCATTCCGGGAACGGGAACTTAGAGCATCATGACGTTACAGCAGCTAATTATGTGGGCCAGCCTTGGCGTGGGCGCAACCAGCGCTGTGTGCTTTCTCTTGCTGGTCATGCTCTACACGGCGAAGGAACGGCGCACACGCAATGAACGCGCTGAGGCCGATACGGATAAGGCGGAGGTGACCATTCTCTTTCAGACCATGCGCGACGTGGTCAAGCAACAGAAGGATCTGGCCCGGCAGTTCAACAGCGACCTGGACGCCAAGATGGAGGTCATCAAGAAAATCCTTTCCCAGAGCCTCGAGAGGAACAAGGGGCTCTATGACGAACAACGCAGCCTCGCGGCAGAACTCGAAGCCGCCAAGGCGCAGGTGTTCACCATGCAAAAGCAAATGGCCTACCTGCGCGAGGAAACCGAGCGGCTGCGCAATGCCCAACCGCCGGCGCCGTACCCCACTGCCGCAGCATGGCCGGAATCGGCTGCGGCGGGTGGTGCGGACGCGCATGGCAATACCGGCCGCGCGAAGCCAGCCAACAGCGCACCCGACGAGGAAGCGCTCGGCTTTATCGTGCCCGAAGAACCCCAGCACGCCCATGAACCACACCCGGCGCCGACGGCCGCCCCGGTGCCGAAGGCGGGTAACGTGGTGGGCGGCAAACAACGCGAACGCCGCCCGAAAGCCGGGGAAGTGCGTGTGCAGCACCTCGAGATGCTCGAGAACACAGGGCTTATCGCCGTGAAAAACCCGGAGAAGTGGGTAGGCGATCAACTCGACAACGCGCGCGCGCCGAAAAAGAAACACGAGCCACCACCAGAACTGGCGCCGGAAAACCGGGAAACCACCCGCCAAGCCTTGCGTACACTCGCGAATCAGGAGTCAGGCGAAGCCCAGGAAGGCAACAACGGGAGCGGAAGCCTCGGTCCCGTCCAACAACGGGTGGTCGAGTATAGGGATGCCGGCATGACAGAGGCGCAAATCGCCCAGGAACTCGGCATCGGTAAAGGGGAGGTGCGCCTCATGCTCAGCTTGGCGCACCAGAACAACAAGTATCGGTAGGGGCGCTTTTGTCCGCCGCACCATGCTCGTCCAACTGACCATAGCGCCCGGAGGCGCCGCAAACGCTCCGAAGCCTGCGCTGCAAGCGGGCCAAACCTTCCGCGCGGTCGTACAGGGACGCCCGGGCGATTTGAGTATTACCGTAGGCGGGCAGCGGATTCCGCTCACTGGCCAGGCACACGGTCTGGAATCCGGCCAACCCGTAACCGCCGAGGTCGTGACGCAGCAAGAAGGCCTCGCGTTGCGCGTGCTTCCCCATCCCCCACCCGGCGCCGGGCCAGATTCACCCGCCCTCCCCCGTGCCGTCCCGGAGATACTGCGTAATATCATGGCCGCCCTTGGCCACACAGGGCGCACTACCCAAGTCGCGCAGACCATGCCGCCCCAGCTCCCGCAAACCGACGCGGCTTTGCGCAGCCTGCTTTCCCTCTTTCTAAACCGCACCGCCCTCGGCGACGATATGCAGCAGGTGGGCACGATGCTGAGCCGGGCGGCGGGTGCGGGCATGGTACAAGAAGCGGCCGCGGCTTTCGCAGCATTGGCGGAAGCGTTGACGGCGGCGGATACCGGCGCCCTGCGCAACCTGTTGCAACGGCTCAGCCGGGCGCGCAGTGTGGAAGCACGCATCGCAGCGGCGCTGGCCGCGGGCAATGTGGATGACGCCATGGCAGAGTTGAACGGGGATCTGCGCACGCTGCTGGCGCAACTCCGCGGCAATACCGCGTTTCGCGCATGGCTGCACGGGCGCGGCCAATGGAAAGGCTTCGACGAAGCGGCGCAACGAATCCTGCAGCGGCTCGACGGCGCGGCCTTGCAAAACCTGCACGGACTGAAACACCCCTATACCTTTCTCGACCTGCCGCTGCCAGCGGAAACAGGGTTCCGGCGTGCTCAGGTTCACCTCTTGGGCGATGGCAAAGGCAAGCGATTCGACCGCGGCCGCGCAGTCATCGGCATGGACCTGAGTACGACGCACCTGGGCGATCTGTGGGTCACGCTCGACATCGCCCCGCAACGTTGCCGCTGCCTTTTCCGGGCGGCCAACATCGAGACGGTGGCGGCCATCGAGGCGCAAGGGGCGGCGTTGGCCGAGGGGCTCGAGGCCGCCGGCTACGCCCATGCCATAGTCGAGGTAACGCCGTGGGATGGCGACCGGCTGCGTGAAGCGGCGGCATTGCTGCGCCCGTTGGCGGGCTTGGATGTGCAATCGTGAACGATGAACATGAACAGGAAATGCAGCGCCGCAAAGCCATTGCCTTACGTTACGACATAGGCAAGGATGACGCACCCAAGGTGGTGGCGAAGGGAGCGGGGGCTATCGCAGCGAAAATCCTCGAAGTCGCGCGTGAACACAATGTGCATGTCCACGAAGACCCGGATCTCGTGGCACTGCTCGCCAACCTCGATGTGAACACGCCCATCCCGGAAGAACTCTACCGCGCTGTCGCGGAGGTACTCGCCTTTGTGTACCGGCTGAATCGAACACGCCAGTAAACCGTGGCAACAACCCAGGCGCATGGCATACCGTGCCCATTCCCCTCCCGGCGCAGCCCCGGTCCAGGCAACACGCCGTTCGACAAGCCATCTCCCCCCCGCAACCAGAATGCTTTGCGGGGGGATCCCGCCCATTCACAACAAGCAAGATCCCCCCGCGGATTCTCCTGTCTCTTGCTGCCCGGAGCTAACCAATGCTGTCGCGGTGGGCCCAGACCTTCTCGAAGGCCTTCGCGTACTGTTCGACAATCTCCGGTTGGTCCGAGGTCCAGTAGGGCAGCGAGATGCACGTGCGGTTGGCCTCGTTAGCGCCGGGGATGCTCTCGTCGTCGCAGAGCACCGGCATATGCGACCACCACCGCTCTTCCTGGAAGATGGGGTAGGTGTGCAGCAGCGTCCAGCGATACTCGTGCACATCCACGCCCTCCGCCCGCAACGCCTCGACGGCCTTGCTGCGCGGCATGCCCGCCTTCTTCTCGTCGATGAACATCAGGTTCTTCGAGTAATAGACGCGGTCCATGTCGGGCCGTGCATACTGCTCGGTGAGACCAGGGAGCTGGGTAATGCGGTCATTCAGCTTTCGGATTTGTGCGGCGCCGGCGGTGTTCATCTCGTCCATCTTCTCGAGCTGTAGCCGCGCGAGGATGGCGGACACCGGATGAATGCGCAGTTTCGATCCAAAGGCCGTGCCGTGGTATTTGCGGTAAGGGCTGTCTTCCGGCAGCTTGTTCGGGAAGTCGTAGTTGCCGTAGACCGTGGCACGTTCGTAGTCGAACCGGTCTTTGTACATGGCGATGCCGCCCTCGATGGACGGCAGCGGCTTCGTGGCCTGCATGCTGAACCCCGCCATGCGGCCCCAATTGCCGATGAGCTTGCCCTGCACCTTGGCGCCGTGCGCGTGCGAGGCGTCCTCGATCACCTCGAGGCCGTGTTCCTTGGCAAACTCCTCGATGGCGTCCATCTCGCAGGGCACACCATACCAGTGGACCGGCATGATGGCGCGCGTGTTCTTCGTGAGCCGGCGCTTGCAGTCCTCGATGCTGATGTTGAGGGTCTTCGGGTCACTATCGACAAAGACCGGCACCAGGCCGAAAAAGCGCATGGGCACCACCGGGAACCACGTGCTGTAGCTCGCCACGAGCACCTCGCTGCCCGGCGGCAACTCGAGGGCGAACAGCATCGACGTGAGCGCGCTCGTGCCATTGCAATGGGCCTTGGCATAGTCGCAGCCGAAGTATTCCTTCCAGGCGTTCTCGAAGACCTCGATGGGCCCATAGCCCGGGTCGCGCAGCAACGCCGAGACCGCCTCGATCTCCGCATCGCCGTAGAGCGGCCACTTGGTCGGGTTCGCGGGGTCCGCCGTCACGGCCATCGGCCCGCCGTTGAGCGCGAGGGTTTCCGCCTTGCGCGCAGCCGCGGCGGTGGGTGCGCTTCCTGCGGCGAGGTAGGCCCCTGCGCCCAGAGCGCCCACGGTCTGCATGAAGCCGCGGCGCGTCGTCTCATTAGATTCCTGTCTACTCATCGATACGTCCCTCCAATCAAAGTCGTGCGACTGGTTCCTTCTCTTCACTATACACAATCCCGCGCGCGAGAGCGAGCGTCCCGGGAGGGCGAGCGTCCCCGCGAGGGCGAGCGTCCAGGGAGGGCGAGCGTCCCCGCGAGCCAGACTTGGCAGTTATACCCAGACCACAAGGGCGAGCGTCCAGGGAGGGCGAGCGTCCCCGCGAGCCAGACTTGGCAGTTATACCCAGACCACAAGG
>CAZMVU010000005.1:0-6128 GCA_964569295.1 uncultured Nitrospirales bacterium | reverse complement strand
TATACCCAGACCACAAGGGCGACCGTCCACGGGAGGGCGAGCGTCCCCGCGAGCCAGACTTGGCAGTTATACCCAGACCACAAGGGCGACCGTCCACGGGAGGGCGAGCGTCCCCGCGAGCCTAACTTGGCGCTTGTGCCCTCACTCCCACTCACCAAATCAACTCATTCACCTCGCCTGCATACGGCCACTCTTCCGGCCGCTCAACAAGCCCCGCCCGCACCGGGTTCAACCACACGTAATCCAGCTTTTCGTAATACTGCTCTTTCGTCCGCATTCGCGTGTCCCAATCGTCTTCCTGCCAAAGCCGTACCCGTTTATCAAGCGCTTGCCCGAAAAGGCGCTTCCAATACCGTATCCAGGTTTCCAGGTCGCGCGCATCCTCACTTGGCGACACGAAATAGTGGACATGGTCCGGCATGATTACGTAGCTCCCTACACTCCAAAACGTAGCTTGGTGCCAAGTTCGTAAGAGAATCCGGTGAACGCGAGGATTGGCAAGCCACCTTTCACGGCGCGCAAGACAACTGGTGGCAAAGACGATCGTAGGACCATCTCTTGTTGTGAACACACCGTGCGGAAGCCGTCTTCGGCGAGGGAAGGCATCTTGTTGGTCGTTGGGTTGG
Organism: uncultured Nitrospirales bacterium; assembly: GCA_964569295.1. Taxonomy (GTDB): domain Bacteria; phylum Hydrogenedentota; class Hydrogenedentia; order Hydrogenedentales; family JAGMZX01; genus CAZMVU01. The sequence continues at coordinate 5,502 of CAZMVU010000005.1, read as the reverse complement.
TTGGTGTCTTTTGGTGATTGTGGGGTCATGGTGCGTTTTCGGCTCGCGGGTACGCTCGCCCTCCCGGTTGTGCGCCATGGTATATGTTTCGGCTCGCGGGTACGCTCGCCCTCCCGGTTGTGCGCCATGGTATATGTTTCGGCTCGCGGGTACGCTCGCCCTCCCGGTTGTGCGCCATGGTTCCTATTCGGCTCGCCCTCCCGTTTGTGCGCCATGGTTCCTATTCGGCTCGCGGGGACGCTCGCCCTCCGGCTTACGCCAGCATGAGGCGTTGGCCCTTGGGTGTTGGAATGGGGTCCCCAAATTCCCTGGCCGTCTCGATCCAAAGCGCGACGGCTTCATTAGCGTTTTGCAGAGCTTCGACGTGGCTGGGGCCATGGGCTGTGCACCCCGCCAGTTCTGGTACTTCGGCGATATACACCCGGTCTTCCTCGCTCCAGTAGACGATGATCTCGTACTTGTGTGTCATTCGGTGGGCCTCAGCTTGTACTTGAGCAAAATGGCGCGCACCTGGCGAACCTGGTAAGGCTTTGCCTGCTTGCCATCACGCTGCAAATTGATGCATTCAGCGACTTCAGGATGCCTGAATAGATGATGGCTACCTCGGGTACGCTCTTCAAAACCCAGATTGAGCAGAAGACTTCGAAGCTTGTCAAAACTGATGTTAGCGTCTTCACGCCCATCAAGAACCCGGGCTATGAATTTATCCCATTGAGTCACAGTTTCAGTCTACCATGCGCGGCTAAGCACTTCATAGCCGGTCACATTCTTTCCGCCCAGGCCGGGAGGGCGAGCGTCCCCGCGAGCCGAAAAGGCCTCGCGTGTACGCTCGCCCCCCCGGATGAATCACGTCCTTCCCGCCCAGGCGGCGAGGCCACCGAGAATCAGGAGACCCGCGCCGATGCCGGCGTCGAGGGCGAAAATGAGGCCGCCGCCGACAAAGGGCGACACGGCCAGCAGCAACCCGCCGATGATGGCTATCGAGATGCCCACCACGCGGAAGGGGGAAGCCCCCGCCTGAACGTCGCCGGGTTCGTCTTCCGGCAGGCCGCCAATGGGCACGGCCAGGCGGTTGAGAAAGGCGTCGATGCGTTGCTGGGCGGCGGGTCCCGGCGGCGCAATCATGCTGACGGCTACCATCACCACGAAGGTGACCAGCGCCGTGCCAAGGAACATGACTATTTCCATGTGCAGGTCCAGGCCGAAAAACGCCACATTCTCTTGGGGGCCGAAGAAGAAGAGCAATAACCCGACGGCGAAGCCGCACAGGAACCCGAGTATGGCGGCGGCGTTGGTCGTGCGCCGCGACACAAGGCCAAGCAGCATGGGCACGGCCACCGGGGCAGTGGCGATGCCGAAAAGGGTGACCATCATCTTGAAGAGGTCTTCCGACTTGCCCCGCGACACGATGACCAGGCTGGTAGCCAACGCGATAACCCCGACGAGCAGGGTCATGAGCCGGCCGACGAAAACCAGCTCCTTCTCTTCGGCGTTCGGACGGATGAGCCGCTTGTAGACATCGTTGGTCAGTACGCTGGCGGCTACGTTGTAGTCCGAACTGAGGGTGGACATGGTGGCGGCGAACATGGCGGCGATGGCGAGGCCGAGCATGCCCGCCGGCAGCAGTTGCACGCACAACAACGGATAAATGCGGCCGGCATCCTCGAGTACCGGGATGAACTGCGTGGCGGCGATGGCCGGGAAGAACATGAGCGGCGGGCCCACGACATAGAGCGCGATGACCAGCCAGCCGACCTTGAGCGCGTCGCGTTCGGTCGGCACGCAATAGTAGCGCTGGATAAGCGGCCACATGATGCTGCTCCACGCCAACGCATACAGCGCCACCAGCGGGACGACATAACTCCAGCCGAATTCCGCGGAGGTCAGGCGGAAGAACCCCTCGGGCACGCCGTCGAGAATGGCGGTCAAGCCGCCCGCCTTGTGGATGGACAGGGGCAGAATGATGCACACCCCAGCGGCAAGCACCACGAACTGCAAGAAGTCCGTCACCGTGACGGCCCATAGACCGCCCATGAAAGTGTAGAGCAGGATAATGACACCCGCACCGAGGATGCTCCAGCGGATGTCGAGGTCGGCCGCCACGGAGATGAAGGTTCCCGTGGCCACCAGCTTGATGCCGTCGTCGATTATTTTCACGGGCACACCCTGCCAGGCGAAGAGCTGGCGCAGGGCCACGCTGTAGCGGGTCTCGAGATACTCGACCGGGCTGTCAATGCGCGCGCGCCGCCAACGGGCGGAGAAGAAATAGACGCTGAAAAGCGTGGCGGGCACCGCCACCCACAGCAGGGTCACGCCGACCCAGCCGTGGCGGTAGCACAGCGAGGGGTAGAAGACGAAGGCGGCCACGGAAAAGCTGCTCATGTAGAACGACACGCCCGAAAGCCACCAGGGGATGTTGTTGCCGCCGCTGAAGTAGTCCTTCATCCGGCGCATGCGATTGTAAAAATACGCGCCGATGCCCAGCATCAGCGCGAAATAGGCGGTGATCATGAAAATATCGGACCCGGCCAGATGGCCCATTTGTTCTTCAGGCATAGATGAAGTCCTCCCCGGGAGCGGCTGCGTTACTACTTGAAGTTCGCCAGCTTGCGCGCTTCCTCAACACACGCCTCGATGGCGGCCAGCGTCTGCTCACGGTTAAGCTCGACCCCTTTCGTGCCCTCGAACTCGATGGTCACCGGGCCGGTGTAACCGGTCTCGTGCAACCTATCGACGATGGTGGGAAAGTCGACCACGCCCTCGCCGAGCACGGGGAACACCCAGGTTTCGAATTCGCCGTTGTGGTCCTTGAACTCGACCATGCCCAGGTAGCCGATGCTCTTCTCGAGTTCGGCCACGGCGCTGGTGTCTTTGTTGTAGTAGGTGATGTTGGCCGTGTCGAAATTGACGCGCACGTTCGGGTGGCTGACGCCCTCCATGGTCTCGACCTGCACCGTGCCGTTGGTGCCGAGGTCCGGGTGGGTTTCGAGCCCGATGATGACGCCGTGCTCCTTCGCGATGTCCCCCGCCGCGCGCAGGCGTTCATAGGCCGTCTCTTTCGGTGTGCCGCCCCGTTTCGCGGAGAGGAACATGTACTGCACGCCCATCTGCTCGCAGATAGCGAGTTGGGGCGCGAGGTCCTCGGCAAACGTGGGTTTGCTCAGGTCCGCATCGCCCCGCAGTACGACCGGCGTGAGGCCATGGGCGGCGAGTTTCGTCATGACCACATCCTTCTCATCCGCTGCCGGCACGGACAGGAAGATGTAGTTCACGCCGATGGACGGCAGGTGTTCCCACGCGGCGTCCTGGTACTCGCCGTAGCTGTGGATGCGCACCGCCAACGGCCACGCTGTGTCGACGTCATCCGCGGTGGTCGCGCAACCGGCGGTGCACAACGCTGCTATTAGGCCAACAATTACTCTAAGCATGAATAACTTCCCTCCTATTTGTCCTACATGCCACGCGCCTATTCTTGTAGCGCAACCTCCATACGCATTCGACCGTATGGCGGTTCAGAATTGCAAGAACCTGCTATCAGCGGCGTCTTCGCTCGCTGTCTGGCGAAAGATGATATGTCTTGTGCGGGTCTCGTGAGGACTTGCCGACCTCAACTACTAGTCCCTTCTCAATCAACTGCAGTACTCTTGTTCTTGTGGCCCGGCCCGACAGGCCGATAGTCTCGGCAAGGCCTTTCGTTGTCAGCCCTTCTGTGCGCAAGAGTGCTTCCAGAATGGCGTTATCGGCCTTGTCCAAGGTCGGCGACGGTCGGACTCGTTGCCCAAACAACGTGACTCGGAAATGCGTCCCAATTTCTTCAAATCGGGGTTCCTGGAGGCCCGCGTCCCGGCAACTCGCCAACATATGTTGAATTCCACTGCCCCCATTGTTCGATGAGTCCAAGTTCACGAAAGACGCGCCCCATGACTCTATTGCGCAATCTGGACACACCCTGTTTGATTTCTTCTACTGAGAGACCAAACGGAAGTAGCCCGGGGTTCTCCACCTCGATGCGGTCATCGAAAACCGCGATACGCAGCGGAGCGCCAGTCTGACTGTAGTCGGCATGGACCACGGCATTAATTACAGCTTCGCGGAGCGCCTCGGGCGGATATTCCCACCGATCCTTGCGCTTGACGTTGCCTATCTCCGCGCCGCGACGGATATGCTTATGGACAAAGACCAGTACGTTCTCAATTGCCTGTACCGGGTATTGATCAAATTCAGCGTGATCTTCAATGTGTCTTCTGTCCACGCCTCCGAAGCGGCCCGCCTGAATCCATGCATCTGGAAATGCACGCATGCGGTTGCGCCCAAAAAGAATTAGGCCTCCGACTGTGGGAACGAGGCGCCCCTGGTGCTTGGTCAGTAGTCGCAACGTCTGGAAGTCACTTTCTGTCAGTAGATTCTTTCGGTCGAACAGCTCTGAAGCTACTCTGAAGTCAAGTGCTTCAGAGTTGAATTCCGGCATAGGCTGTTCATCAAAAGACTCCAACCGGGCCGAGCGCCGCATTTCTTCAATGGCAGCGGCATCTGCCTGCCGATTCGTGGAACCTATTCGGACAAGGGCAACCTGTTTCGCCCCTCGCAGCTTCAAGAAATGGGGCCGGCTAGCGCTGGGATGGACTACCACAACGACCAGTTCCATGCGTCGACATGGCACCACTTCTATCTCTGGTATCAAAATTGGTCTGATGCGGTCCGCGATAAGGCTGGCCAAGCGCTCCTCGGTTGCAAGCGCGTCCGCCACGCCCCGCAAGTACCGGCTCCTGTCCTCAACACCGATTACAAGTGTTCCGCCAGCTGTGTTTGCAAAAGCCACCAAAGTCTTCAAGACCTTTTCCGGGGATGATAGGTCACGCTTGAACTCAAGGGTCTTATCCTCGGTCCGCTTCAGCAATTCCAAGACGCGTGCCCCGACCGCCTCATGGATTGGTTGGCTTTGCACTCTTGCGTTCCCTTTTCAGAGATTCCCACGTTATCCAGGGTTGTGGCCGGTCTCCTGACCGCGCCATGATTGGGACCGAAGGCCTCCAGCCAAGTGCGCCTTGTATTCAGTCGTCCACACGGACAAACACGAACCGACACGGATGACACGCCGTCAACTCGAACGGTCCTGCCGAGCGGAACCCGTCACCCTGCTCTTGAACCGCTGCCACAGCGGCTCGTTTTCCAGAATGGTCCGGGTTTTCGCACGGCGCTCTTCCCAAGTCAGCCCATCGTCTTCCTGGTCGATTTCCGCGCGCCGCTGGCGCATAAACGCGACGGCGTCAAAGTCCTTTCTCACGGCATCAGTCTCCGGATGGTTCGTCCTCCATCTTAGCCTCAAAGGGTAATGTCGCACGAATAGTGGCCTTGAGTTTCTCAGCGGCGTTATTCGGTCGTTTCCTTGGTAGCGCACGTGTCTTGGCGGTTGGGCGGCCGCGAAAGATAGGGTGCAGTTCTGGCATTGCCGCATTTCAGCATAAGTGAAGCAAACAAAGGGACTGTCCTCGCGAGTCCGCG
>CAZMVU010000004.1:33355-71379 GCA_964569295.1 uncultured Nitrospirales bacterium | reverse complement strand
CGGCTCTCGGGTACGCTCGCCCTCCCTTTTATGGGGCAGGGTGTCTATTCGGCTCTCGGGTACGCTCGCCCTCCCGGATATGGCTATTCCAGGTGGGCCTCCTTCAGGCGCTGGGTGAGTTGCTTCTTTTCACCGGCGGTGAGTTCGCGTTGGGGCGGGCGTACATAGCCGGGGTCGAACCCGCGCACCCGCATGCCCTCCTTCATGACCGCGGTCATCTGGCCATAGGCCAGGATGCGGCATGCGTTGGCGAGACGAACTTGCATTTCCCATGCCTTTTTCAGGTTGCCCTTCTGCACATTGTCGTAGACTGCCTTATAAACATCGATCACCACATTGCCCGTGCCGGAGACCGCCGCCTTTCCCCCGGCGAGAAAGGCCTGGTAGCCGTATTCGTCCGTGCCGTTGATCACATGAAAATCCGGGGGTGCATTGCCGATCAACCAGGTGAGATCGCTCATATCGCCGCTGCTGTCTTTCACCCCGACGATGTTATCCACCGCCGCAAGCTGCAGCAGGAATTCGGGAGAGAGGACATTCTTGGCGCAACCGGGAATGTTGTAGAGCAGGATGGGGAGATCGGGCGCTGCTTTGGCGACGGCCTTGTAGTGTTGCGCGAGGGCGCGATCGTCATAGCCGTAGAACGACGGTGCGACCACGCCGGCGGCATGCGCGCCGGCCTTCTGGGCATGGGTGGTGAGCGAGATGGCGGTGGCCGTATCGAGCGCGCCCGTATGCGCCACGACAAGCGCCTTGTCGCCTACGGTATCAAGGACGCGCTCGAGTACGGCGCGCCGCTCTTCGGCCGTCATGAGCATGCCCTCGCCCGTGGTGCCGCACACAAACAGGCCCGCCGCCCCACGCTTCACGAGCCACGCAGCCAAGGTGCCGGCCTTGGCGAGATCCACGTTCCGGCCGCCTTTGGTGAACGGTGTGACCATGGCCACGATAATGCCTTCCGCCTTGAATCGCATAAGAACACCTCTCCCTCCGGGCTGCCACCCGTATTCATCCGGCCCTGGCCGCGCGCGGCATACTGCCGGCGCACGCGCATGAGCCGGTCTTCCTGCCAATCTTTGTGCAAGCTGGGCCGCGCTGTTGTTCACCACACGCCGGCCCGAAGGTACCCGCGTGCGGGGTGCGGGCTTGAGTTCGCCGGAGAAGCGAAAGCACCATGGTGCAGAACAAAGCACGCAAGGGTACGTTTCATATCCAACCGCAAGCGCTGCCCGGATGCGCCAGTATACGTCCGGCAGGGCAGCCGGACAAAGAACGGCCCACCAAGGGAAGACCACCGTGCAGTTTGAAAAGTTTCAGCGGATTCGCGTACTGTGCTAAAATCTAACTGTGTGCTGGGAAAGGGTGTTGAGAATGTTGTGCTTGCAGGCAAGGCGCAGGATATTCGATGGTATGCGCGATGGCCTCTTTCGCTCCCTCCGGCGCAACATGACATTCTGCAACCCCGAAATTGGATTGGCTACGTGAGTATATTCAGAGGCCATTCTGTCGCATACGCGCTGTTTCTGCTCGTGGCCGACGTTGTCTGCGTGCTGCTGGCCACGCTTGCGGCGGCGTTTCTCACCTACTCGACCTTGGACTACCTGACTTTTACTCAGTACTTCTTCCACGTGCTGCTCTATTCGTCTGCTTTCTTCGTGGCCTGGGTATGGGTGGCGCTTTCGATCGGCATTTTCCGGGACAGCCAGCGCGACGACCTCAGTTTCCAGATAGCCAACATATTCAAGGGCGTGGTGATCTCCATCGGTGTGAGCGCGGTAACCGCTATCTACCTGAGCCCGCGCGACCCGAACCCGGCGGTTCTCACCTCATTCGCCCTGTTTGTGTTTGCGCTGCTCACCGGCTACCGCGCCGCGTTGTGTCTCATTATCTGGGGCGCGCGCCAATACGGCTATAATTTCCGGCATGTGCTGCTGGTCGGAGCGAACGAACGCACCGTGAACCTCGCGGACACCCTCGTACACCACGCACGCTTCGGGTACCATATCGTCGGCATTCTCGAAGACGATTGCGAGCGGCTGGCCCTCATGGGCGACCGCGATATTCCGCACATGGGCCGATTTGCCGATCTCGATAAGGTGCTCACGGAGAACGTGGTCGATGAACTGCACATCTGCCTGCCCGTGCGCTCCTACTACGAGACCATCCAGAGCATGGCGCACTTCTCGGTGAGTCTCGGTGTGACGGTGCGGCTCGTGGCCGACCTTTTCCCGCTGCGCCTTGCCACGAGCAGGCTCCACCGCATCGAGAATATCCCCATGCTCTCTTTGTCGACCGTGCCGGAAGACACGCTCCGGCTCACCATAAAGCGTGTCATGGACCTTGTGGGTTCGGCCATCTTGCTGATCGTGCTTACGCCGGTGTTTCTTGCGACGGCCATTGCTATCAAGCTCGATTCTCCGGGCCCGGCGTTTTTCACCCAGGAGCGTGTCGGCAAGAACCAACGCCGCTTCAAGATGATCAAGTTCCGCTCGATGGTCCAGAACGCCGAAGCCCTGCGCGCGGAGTTGGCGGATTTGAACGAGGCCGACGGCCCGGTTTTCAAGATCAAGGATGATCCACGGGTAACGCGGGTCGGGCGGTTCATACGGAAAACCAGCATCGACGAGCTGCCGCAGCTCTTGAACGTGTTTTGGGGCGAGATGAGCCTTGTGGGTCCGCGCCCGCTCCCGCCTGCTGAGGTCGAGCAGCAATCGTGGAACCAGCGGCGCCGCCTGAGCGTCAAGCCCGGCATGACCGGCCTCTGGCAGGTCAGTGGCCGAAGCGCGCTCAGCTTTAAGGAATGGGTGAACCTGGATCTCAACTATATCGACAATTGGTCTATCCGCAATGACATCGTCATTTTGTTCCGGACGCTGTATGTGGTCTTGCGCGGCCGCGGCGCATCGTAATCCGCCGCCTCTTCAGGCCACGGGGGTTCCAATCGCAGAAAGCGGGTACGGAACCCGACGGTTGCATGGTGGGGCGCAGGCCTGGCCAGGGAGGATGTGTCATGTATCGTTGCGTATTGCTCGTGCTGTTGCTATGCGTTGTTGCCCCGTTCGCCGCTGCACAGCATCTGCCGGGTGCGGGCGACGACGCGGGTAAGACCGTGGTGTACCGCGACACGTGGGGCGTCCCGCATATCTACGCGCCCACCGCCGAGGCGGGGCTCTACGCCATGGGCTGGACCCAGGCCGAGGACAGGCCCGAGCAGATGCTGCAAAACTTCCTGCTCGGCATGGGCGAGCTTTCCAGCATCGCCGGACCCGGTGCACTGCGCGAGGACCGTGCGAGCCGCATCTTCGCCCACTACCGCAAGGCGAAGGAACTGGCCGATGACGAGCTGAGCCCGGACGTGCGCGGGCACCTCGAGGCCTTCGTGGCTGGCATTCGCGACTATTTTGACGCGCACCCCGAAAACATGCCGGCCTGGTGGGGCGATCGCGAGTTCGACATCTACATGGTCATCGCTTTCGGGCGCATCTTCCTCTATGGCTGGTCCATCGACGATGGCTTCGAAGACCTCGAACGCGCCGGTATCGAACCTGGGTTCGACATGATCTACCGCAGCTCGAACCAGTTCGCCGTTGCCCCCGAACGTACCGCCGCCGGCGCATCCATTCTCTACATCGACCCGCACCTCTCCTGGTTCGGCCCGTCGCGTTTCTGGGAATGCCGCATCCACGCGGGCGATTTGCACGGCAGCGGCTTCAATCTCGCCGGTCATCCCTACATCGGCCTCGGACACAATGCCGATGTGGGCTGGGCCATGACCACCGGCGGCCCGGATACGGCGGACATCTACGAGCTCACGCTGCATGCGCACGACCCGGCCCGCTATTTTTACGACGGGGCGTGGAAGACCTTCGACCAGCGCGTCGAGGTTATTGAGGTGCGCGGCGAGGACGATGTCGAGCTGCCCATACGCGCGTCCATCCACGGGCCCGTCGTGGCTATGCGCGACGGCAAGGCATACGCCATTAAGACGGCCTACATGGACTGTGTGCGCGGGCTCGAGGCGTGGCACCACTTCAACTATGCCAAGGACTACACGGGCATCGTGAAGGGGCTCGATACGCAACAGGTCTTCCCGCAGAACATCATGGCGGCGGATACCTCGGGCAACATCTACTACCACCGCACAGGACGTGTTCCCATACGGCCGGATGGTTTCGACTGGTCGCGCCCGGTACCGGGCAATACAGCCGCCACGCAGTGGCAGGGCCTGCATCCGCAGTCGGATCTCGTGCATATTCTCAACCCGGAAACCGGCTACATGCAGAATTGCAATATCCCGCCGGATGCCATGATGGTCGACAGCCCGCTGCAACCGGACAAGTACCCGGACTATATCTTCAGCGACCTCGGCTATGGCCCGCGTAGCGGCTGGATCAAGAACCGGGGCGCACGGGCGGTGGAACTGCTCATGGCCGATGATAAAGTTACAGTCGAAGACGCCAAGAACTACGGACTCGACGTGTCGCCGTTCGGCGCGGCCCGCTGGATCGCGGCACTCGTGCGCGCGGACGAGGCATTCGGCGATTCCTATGCGAGCAATGCCGCCTACCAGCGTGCGATCGAGGAACTCGCTGATTGGAACCTGCAACTCGCGCGGGATTCGCGCGCGGCCCTCAAGTACTTCTACTGGCGCGAGGCGATCGACGCCGCACAAGGGGGGGGCGCCCTTGAAGACGCCATCGATCAGCACTACCGCATCGTGCAGCCTGATGTTGACTTCACCGAACCCGAACTCTCCGAGATGCAGCGAAAGGCCTTGCTCGCGGCGCTCGATAAAGCGATGAAAGAACTCGCCGCGGAATTCAGCCTCGACGCCGTATATGGCGACAAATACCGGGTGGGGCGCGATGACCAGTCGTGGCCCGTGGGTGGCGGCAGCCAGTATGGCACACGCACCCTGCGCAGTGTGAGTTACTCCGGTGAACGCGATGACCATACCCGATGGGGACGGGCCGGCCAAACCTCGACGCAGATTGTGATCTGTACCAACCCCATCCAAAGCTGGACCCAGCCCCCCATCGGCCAGAGCGACCACGCGGATTCCCCCCACTACGACGACCAGGCAGAAAAGCTCTTCAGCGAACGGCGGTTCAAGGAGTCGTGGTGGTTACCGGAAGACCTGAAGGACCACATCGCGCGCCGCATCGTGCTCGATAATGCACCCTGAGAGCGTGTTCCCAGTCCGTCGCGAGCAACAGGGCGCACAAGAGAAAATCGGCGCGCATTGGCGCTTGTATAGAGACGGCCCGCCGGATGCGGCCATTTCGTCACGCCTGCGAAAGCAGGCATCCAGAAAAGACGCCGGGAACACAGTAAGACCGGCTCTGGATTCCCGCCTTCGCGGGAATGACGGTTTGTTTGGATTCTGCAACGGTTACCGCAAAAATGTCTTGGACAGTCGTGTCTTCTTTTCTTCATCCTGTCCATCCTGTCCATCCTGTCCATTTCCCTCCAAACATCTTTGCCGGCCAGGAAAAGAGAGTTTCAGGGACAGAGCCCATTACGTTAAGTACGGGTGCAGCTCTCGCATTACCGCTGAACATCTTCCGAACACAACGTATGATAGTCAGCAAAACCGGGACGGACGCAAGCGAGCGCGTTCCCGAGCGAGACGGGTCGGTCCCGGGTTTTGCGGCCCCGATAGAAAAATTTCGTGACCTTTTACACGAGGGGCCCGCAAAGAAAGGGACAGTCCCTGCTCGCGGACTCGCGAGGACAGTCCCTTTGTTTGCTTCACTTATGCTGCGAAGCGGTAATGTCAGAACTGCACCCTTAAGAGCTATTTGTACTTCCCCAGTCCAGGCAATCTCTTCATCTGCGTTCCCGTGCGCCATACGGCTAAGGAAGTACCCTCATTTTTGTTTCGGTCGTTTGCGGGCCTCGTCTGGGCACCGGCGCTTTCGGTGATAATGCACGAACGCCGTCCGATTTTGAGGGTCTGTACGTGCCCGGCTGAGCCCCCGGCCCCGAGAATCTCTTGACTTCCGGGCCTCGCTGCGCCACAATGGAGTATCCGGTGGAGCAGGTGCAGCCCTTGTGTCGATCGTGGGCGCAGGGGCTGTGGGGCGAATGCGCATGGCCATTGTGCCTAACCCGGTGCGTCACAACGTTTCGCAGGAAACGGACCAAGTTGGTGGATCACGTGCGCGTTTGTACGTGAAGGCCTTATTTTTTTGCACTGAGACTTTGTTGGATGCCTTTGTACTGTACTCAAGACTCCCCGCGGCGACAGTGGGTTTCGCGCGTTACAGGGCGTGCAGGCACGGTGGTGCCGTTGGCCGGCGGTAGGTCGTTGTGCTCGCCCATGGGTGCCCGGCCGCGGTAGACGATGGCAGGTAATTTCTTGACAAAACGCCCGGTAAGTTCAGGAATCTCAATAATTACTCACACTATTTACATTGACAAAATCACCGCTTCTCTGGTAAAAATAGAGTGTGTGTTGGAATGAGGTGTAACCATGCAATATAAGCTTTTCGGCGAGCTGCTGGTAGAGAAGAAGCTCGTCACCCAGCAGCAGCTTGACGAGGCGATTCATAAGAAGCAGACGACCATGTCTCACCGCAAGCTCGGTGAGATTCTGGTTCGGCTCGGGTACATCAGCAAGAACCACATTACCGAGGTACTCGCCGACCAGTTGGGCATTCCGATCGTCAAGCTCTCCGACCGGGAGATCCCCGAGCGTATTCGCAGCCTGGTCGATGGCGGTGTGGCCACCTTGTACCGGGTGATCCCCGTGGCGGAGGAAAACGGCAAGGTGATCCTGGCCACGGCCGACCCGACGAACGTCAACAACCTCGACAATCTTTCGCGCCTGCTCGACCGGCAGGTGCAGCCGGTCATCACCACGCCGGATGAAGTCTCGGCCGCCCTCAACAAGTACTACGGGTTGCAGGAGTCCTCGGTGGAGAACATGCTTTCCACGGCAAGCAGCGCGTCGAGTATGTCCACCCTCAGCTCCATGTCCAATGTGAGCAGCCTCGACAGCTCGTTGTCGAGCCTGGGCAGCTTGTCCCAGAGCGAAATCAGCATGAGCAGCCTGTCCACAGATGAGCTCGATGTGGATGAATCGACGCTCGTGCAGACCCAAGGGTCAGAGGACGAAGATGAGGACCGGGACAACCCGGTGGTGCAGTATGTCCACCACATGGTGCTCGAGGCCTTTCGCATGCGCGCGAGCGATATTCACGTGGAGCCCGGCAAATTCGATGTGAAGGTGCGCTACCGGATCGACGGTGTGCTGCACTTGCAGCCGCTGCCGCCCAAGCGCGCCCAGGCGGCCATCATATCGCGCCTCAAGATTATGTCCGGCATGGACATTGCCGAGCGCCGCGTGCCGCAGGACGGCCGTATCAAGATGATGCTGGGCGGCAAGATGATCGACCTGCGTGTATCCGCGCTCCCGTCATATTACGGCGAGAGCATGGTCATGCGTATCCTGGATAAGAGCGGACTCATGCTTGGCCTGGGCCAGCTCGGTTTCACCCCCGAGGATCAACGCCAATGGGAGACTATCCTCAAGCACGCCACCGGCGTGGTGCTGGTGACGGGGCCCACGGGCTCGGGTAAGACCACGACGCTCTATGCCTCGCTCAACACGCTCAACACGCCCGAAGCGAAGCTTGTCACGGTGGAAGATCCGGTCGAATATCAGATAGGCGGCATTAACCAGGTGCAAATCCACCATGACATTGGCTGGACCTTTGCCCGGGCTCTGCGCTCGATCTTCCGGCAGGACCCCGACATCGTCATGGTGGGGGAGATTCGCGACAAGGAAACCGCCGAGATCGCCATCAAAGCGGCGCTCACCGGCCACCTCGTCTTCTCAACCCTGCACACGAACGACACCTCGAGTTCGTTTACGCGCCTGATAGACATCGGCATCAAGCCGTTCCTCGTGGCCTCGGGCGTACGCGCCATTCTTGCACAGCGCCTCGTGCGCACTATCTGCACGAGTTGCAAGGAAGTGTTGCAGGAGGTGGATCCGCGCGAGGTGCAGCGCCTCGGGTTCCCGGTCGATATGAACGAGGTCGAGTTGTATCACGGCGTCGGCTGCGATCACTGCAACAACACGGGTTTCCAGGGCCGCCTGGGCGCGTATGAATTGTTAGTCGCTACCGACGAACTGCGCACTATGGTCATGCAGGGCGAGTCGGCGGCGGCCATCCGCCGGCGTGCACGTCAGTTGGGCATGAAAACCATGCGCGACGATGCGTGGCGCAAGGCGCTCAGCGGCATTACCACGATAGAAGAGGTCAACCGGCGCACCCGTACCGACGAACCCATCAGCCGCGAGCAGATCGCGAGCGCTGTCGGCGCGTAAGGTAGCGCGAACGCCAACAGAAGGAGACGTTTCATGGCTTATGAGATGGTCAGTCTGCTGCGGATGCTGATCGACCGCGAAGGTTCCGACTTGCACCTCGCGGTAGACGACCCGCCGGTTGGGCGCGTGCATGGGCGCCTGCAATTCTTTGGCGACAGTCCGTTGAGCGCCGAAGACACCGAGCGGCTCATGAAGTCCATCGCCTCCGTGGACAACCAGCAGGAACTCCAGGAAGTGGGCGGCGCCGACTTCGGGTTCGCGTTCGAGGACGTGGCCCGGTTCCGCGTGTCCATCTTCAAGCAGCGCGGCTATGTCGGGCTCGTGCTGCGCTTGATTCCCCGCAAGATTCTCACCTTCGAGGAGATCGGGCTGCCCGATATCATCAAGAAGGTGATCAACCAGCCGCGCGGACTTATCCTGGTTACCGGGCCCACCGGCTCGGGCAAGTCTACCTCGCTGGCGACCATGATCGATTTCATCAACATCAACCAGGATCTGCACATCATCACCATCGAGGATCCCATCGAGTATTACCACGACCACAAGACCTCGATTGTGACCCAACGCGAGGTGGGCGTGGATGTGCCCACCTTTGCCGAGGCCCTGCGCCGCGCCCTGCGCCAGGACCCCGACGTGATTCTCGTCGGGGAAATGCGCGACCTCGAGACCATCGAGGCGGCCATCACCGCGGCGGAAACGGGCCACCTCGTATTCGCCACGCTGCACACCACCGGTTCCGTGCGCACCATCGACCGTGTTGTCGACGCATTCCCCACGAACCAGCAGGAGCAGATTCGCACCCAGCTCGCGGGCAACCTGAAGTCTGTCATATCCCAGGCTCTTATCCCGCGCAAGAGCGGGTTCGGCCGTGTGGCCGCCTTCGAGATCATGATTACCACGCCGGCCATTCAGAACCTTATCCGCGAGAACAAGTCCTACCGCATTACATCCTCCATTCAGACCGGGCACAAGTACGGCATGAACCTGCTCGACGAGCACCTGCTCGCGTTGTACCGCAAAGGCATCTGCAAGTATGAAGATGTGCTGGCCAAGGCGCAGATGCCCGAAGAGTTCGATGCCAATGCGCGCGCCCTGGGCCCCATCGACGGCGAAGCGGCCCCGGCTTCGCAATCAGGAGCTAGCTAGATCGCATGGCGGTTACCACGCAAAAACAGCTTGGGGATATCGTAGTCGAGCAGGGTGTTATCACGCCCCTGCAACTCGATGAAGCGCTGCAACGCCAGCGCCTCACGGGGGACATGCTCGGCCGTATCCTGGTCGGCATGGGCTACTGCGAAGAGCAGGACATCATCGAAGCGCTCGCCCTGCAACGCGGCATGGAGCGCATCGACATCACCAAGCTCAAGATCAATCAGGACATCATCCGGAAAATCCCGCCGGATGTTGCCAAGTTCTACAGCATTATCCCCATTCGCGAGGTGGACGGCGCCCTGCTGGTGGCCATGGCGGACCCGCTCAACCTGCGTATACTCGATGACCTGCGCCAGATTACCGGCATGGAAGTACGCGGCGCCGTCTCGAACCAGCACGATGTGGCCGAGGCCTGGAAGACCAACTACTCGTTCGAGAGCGAGTCTATCGAGGAAATGCTCTCGGATCTCCAGGACCGCGTGGGCACCGCGCAACTCACCCTCGAAGAGCTGGGCACCCAGGAGGTCGTCAAAGATACCGACAACCTGGTTGAACTCGCGCAACAGCCCGAAGTAATCAAGATTGTCAACCTCGTCTTCCTCGAGGCCGTGCAGAAACGCGCCTCCGATATTCACTTCGAGGTGTACGAAGACGATTTCCGCATCCGGATCCGCATCGACGGCGTTCTCCAGGAGATTGTGAGCCCGCCCAAGGCGCTGTGCATCGCGCTGGTAAGCCGGGTCAAGGTCATTTGCTCGATGGACATTGGCGAGCGCCGCCTTCCGCAGGACGCGCGTATCGACCTGAAGGTGGGCGACACCGAGATCGACGTGCGCGTATCCACGCTCCCCACCCTGTTCGGCGAATCGGTGGTGATGCGTATCCTCGACAAGACAGCGGTCAAGATCGACATCGACCGCATCGGCCTCAGCGACCAGATCAAACACCATGTCGAGAACGTGATCGCCAAGCCCAACGGCATTTTCCTGGTGACGGGCCCGACGGGTTCGGGTAAGACCACCACCCTGTACGCCTGTTTGAACGAACTCAACGCGCCCGACGTAAAAATAATCACCACCGAAGACCCGGTCGAATTGCAGATTGACCGGGTCATTCAAGTGCAGGTGAATGAGGAGGTGGGCCTTACCTTTGCCGCTGGCCTCCGCTCGATTCTGCGGCAGGACCCCGACATCGTCATGGTCGGTGAAATCCGCGACCTCGACACCGCGCAGATTGCCGTCGAGGCGTCGCTCACGGGCCACCTGGTGCTCTCGACCCTGCACACCAACAACGCGCCCGAGACCATAACGCGCCTGCTCGATATGGATGTCGAGCCCTTCCTTATCGTCGCTTCCCTCGAGGGTGTGCTCGCCCAGCGCCTGGTGCGCGTGTTATGCCGCCACTGCAAGGAAAAGTACACCCCGACCGAAGAACAGATGGACGAACTCGGGCTGCCCAAGTCGTATCGCGCTGACCCCAACCTGCGCCTGTACAAGCCCAAGGGATGCCCGGCCTGCGATTACATGGGGTACATGGGGCGCACAGGCCTGTTCGAAATGATGTTGATGGATGAGCGCGTGGCCGACATGATCCTCGACCGGGTCATGTCCCACGAGATGCGCCGCTACGCCCGCAAGAAGCAGGGGATGCGCACCCTGCGTGAAGAAGGCATCATCAAGTGCGTGAAGGGTGTCACCAGTGCGGACGAGATAATCGCCCACACGGATAAGTACGACGATTAACGGGGGAGGAACTTCCCATGCCGAAATACGCGTACAAAGCATTGAACAACGAGGGCCAGGAGACCTTCGGCCTGGTGCAGGCCGACAGCCAGGCGCTCGCCATCAATGATGTGCGCTCACTGGGCTTGTACCCCACCCAGGTGCGGGAGGCCCGTAAGAGCGACGAACGCAAGGCCCGCAAAGAGAAATCCGGCCTCAACGAAATCTATTTCGGCGGGGTGAAGCAGAAGCAGCTGGCCATTACCACACGCCAGCTTTCGACGCTCATCGACGCCGGCCTGCCCCTCTTGCGCAGCCTCAACGTGCTCATCACCCAGTTGAAGCCCTGCAAACTGCGCGATATTCTGCGCGAAGTCTCCGCCGACATTCAGTCCGGCTCGACCTTCTCCGAGGCGCTCGCCAAACACCCCAAACAATTCGACCGCCTGTTCGTGAACATGGTCCGCGCCGGCGAGGTCGGCGGTATGCTCGAAGTGGTGCTGAACCGCCTCGCCGACTACATGGAGCGCCGCCAGGCCCTCAAGCGCCGTGTGCGCGGCGCCCTCATCTATCCCATTGCCGTGCTCATCATCGCCACGGGCATCGTGGGCTTTCTCCTTGTGAAGGTGGTGCCCGTGTTCGCCGACATTTTCCAAGATTTCGATGCCGAACTCCCCGCCCCCACGCAGTTCCTTATCTCGGCGGGCGACTTCATGGTCTATGAATGGTGGAAGCTCATCGTCGGGCTGAACGCCACCATCATCATTATCAAGCTCATGATGAAGAGTAAGGCCGTCAAGCATGTCTGGGACCGGGGCGTGCTCAAGCTGCCGCTCGTGGGCGACCTGGTCACCAAGGTGGCGGTGGCGCGGTTCGCGCGCACCTTCGGCACGCTGATTACGTCAGGCGTGCCCATTCTGCAGGCGCTCAAGATCACCCGCGAAACCATCGGCAACGAGGTGATTCAGAACGCCATCGACCAGGTGCACGACTCGATCAAAGAGGGGGACACCATCGCTGCGCCCCTCGACGAGGCCAAGGTCTTTCCCGCCATGGTGGTCAACATGATCGACGTGGGCGAGGAGACCGGCCAACTGGATGCGATGTTGATGAAGGTGGCCGACATCTACGATGCGGAGGTCGAGGCGGCCGTCGAGGGCATGCTTGCGCTCATGGAGCCTATCATCATTATCGTGCTCGGCGGCATCATCGGGTTTATTGTCGTTTCATTGTACCTGCCCATCTTCACGTTGGGCGACGCCATTACCGGCGGATAAACGAAACAGTGTGATTGCAAATGCGCGGGGCGGACAGTCCGCTTCGCGGTTGGGCTAGAGGCCAGGGACGCCTGCCTGCCAGGCAGTTCAGGAGGACGTGAGAAATGAATCGGAAACAGGGTTTCACGCTCATCGAGCTATTGGTCGTGATGGCCATCATCGCCATTCTGGCCTCTATCGTTGTGCCCAACATCGTGGGATGGATCGGCCGCGCGCGCATGACCCGCGCCATCTCCGAGATCGAAGGCATCGAGTTGGCGCTCTCGAAAATGCTCACCGACGCCGGACGCAACTCGCTCCACGAGTTCTTCGATCCGGAGTCGGTGCATGTCGAGATCGGTGCGCCGAGCGGGATGGTAGTAGGCGATGCCAGTAGACAAGGCGGTGTGGATGCGGCTCCGGATCAGTTCCGCGCTGCCATGGACATCTACACCCGCGGCCTGTACGCATTGCTGCGCGAAGGCCGCAATGCGCTTAATACGGATGATGGTGCGTTTCTTCGCCGCGAGGTGGTGAAGGGCCTCGGAACCAGCTACATTGACGTGGGTTTCGATCCGTGGGGCAACCTTTATCAGATTTACCCCGCGCCCTGGCCGCGCACCATGGGGCCGAATATCTTCCGGACGTTCGCGAAAGCCCAAGGCGACACGAACCTGCCCGGACAGCGGCGCGAGGACGTCAGGGACCAACTTACTGCCAGGTGGGACCTCCCGGGTTTCGGGTTCATCAAAGATGAGTACCAGGAGGACAGGGTAGGCTTCCCCGCTTCGCGCAACCCCGCCGCCGCGTTCATCTATTCCTACGGTCAGAACATGGTGTCGGGCCAGGCCATTTACGACAACCGGCCCATCATCGGTCAAACAGACTACAGTCTGGACGACATGTATCCGAAAGACGCACCCGAATACTACCACCAGAACCAGGAACCGGACTTCTTCTTCGGTGGCGACGACATCAACAACTGGGACTCCGAGAATTCGTGGAGCCGCTTCTACAATTAGCGCGTTGTCCCGATCATGGTAAGACATCGTGTGCGCACGCCCGTGCGTGCGCACAGAGGACCCTTGGGTATTTGGCCACATAACCGGACAGGCGGACACGCCGTGAACACACTGCGGCAGCAAAGCCGGCGCGGAATCACCTTGGTGGAGCTCCTCGTCGTGATGGCCATCATCGGCCTGCTCGGGGCGGTGTCGGTCCCCGCCTTCTTGCGCTACCTGCCGCAGGACAACCTCGCCGGAACCACCCGCGAACTCTACTCCCAGCTCAAGGGCGCCCAGGTGCATGCCCTGACCTTCCGCAAAAACGCCGGCGTCGTCTATGTCTTCGATAACTTTACCTCGCCTACGGAGGAGGAGCCTGAGAATGATGGTCCCATCGAACAGCCGATCATAGACACGGTTACCGGCAATCCGGCACGGGTCATCGTGGGCATGGCCATGGTCGAGAAGGTCGAGGAGGGTCCGTTCACTAAGCCCCCCTTTGCAGACGAAGACGAGGTTTACTACGCCCCCGTGGACGCCTCGGAAGACCAGTGGACCGAATTCCCCTACGACGTGTGCCTGTTGCCGATCAAAAGCAGTGGCAGCACGGTCGAGGTGCCCTATGAATACGCCTTCTTCAGCGACCGGCCCCGGTATGAACCGGATACAGATCGGGATGAGCTTGACGAACTGGGCATGGTTCCGCTCCGGGTCATCTTCGACCTCGAGCAGGCAGAAGGCGACTTCGAGGAGGCCCGCAAGAATCCACAAAAGAATTTCGTTTTCGATGAATATTGGGCCTGGTTCCCCGGGCACATCTTTAAGCCGCGCGGGAGCATGCAGACCAGTGGGCAGGCCGAGCGCTTCACGATCCACATGGGATTGCGCCCGAACCAGCCGGTGGATAATCGCATTATCGAGTTGCCGGACGGGCCGAGACAGTTGCGCACGCGCGCACTTCAACTCTACAAGTCGACCGGCCGTGTAAAGGATGCGCAATGAACACCCAGCCGAGAAGACGCGCCCGCGCCGGGTTCACCCTGCTCGAGGTGATCGTGGCGCTGAGCATTCTGGCGGTGGGCATCATCGCCATTATGCAGCTTTTCCCCGTGGCCGTGCGCCAGCAGCGGATCGCGGCCGAGCGCACCGTGGTGGCGTCGCTCGCCAAGACCCAGCTTGGCAAGGTGAAGGTGACCGGCGTCGGATCGCAGCTGCAGAGCTGGGTGCGCGAGAATGCGTTGCGCTCGCTCGACGAGGCCCAGCGCGCCTATGCCCTCTATCAGGGCTGGCGATCATCCGTGCAGCGTGTTGGCGGCGACATCGACCTGTTCCGCGTCACCTTTGCGGTCGAAATGGTCGATGGCCGGGAAGAGAAATTCGTGGTCTATGTAACCAAGTTGTGAGCGGCCAGGGCGCTGGCCCGATGGGTGCTGTTCACGAAAAGTACACGAACGGGGCGCGTTCCTCCGGACGGAACGCGATCCACGTTGTCAAGAGGTAGCTTGAGCATGGCGGACACTCCGGAAAGACAAGGCGTGCCCATGGCGGTGGTGGCGGGTGTGGCGGTGGCGGCGTTGCTCTTGGGCGCGGCGGGCGCCTACCTGGTGCTGGGCGGTTCGCCCGGTCCCGGCCCGGCAGGCCCCGGCGTGGCCGGGCGCACGCACGACATGCCGCCACTGCCCGCCGATACCGCGCCCGGCGATCGCCTGCGCGCCTGGGCGAAGGTTCACGGCTTGCACACCCTGGCCTCGATCAACCGCGCCTACAAGGTCTACGACTGGCGGGTCACCGTCGAATTCCTCGGCGGCCCGGAACGCCGCTGCCGCACCAGTGTCACCGCACGCCTGCCCAGCCGGAAAATTGTGCGGCTGATGGAAGTGTCGGCGCCGGAGGCCACCCCATGAGTTTTGCGCGCCGCATACGCAGCAGCCCCATTCCCGGCGCGCACCGGCGCCGCGGCTTCACGCTCACCGAGCTGCTCGTGGCCATGGCGATCTTCATTGTGCTGATGGGCGGCCTGGCCACCCTGTTCGCCAACGCGCTGGGCACCACCCTCTTCGGCTACCAGCAGCAGGAGGGTTTCGATAAAGCCCGGGCCAGCCTCGGCGTGCTCGAGCGCGATCTCGCCAGTGCCTTCACCGCCTCGGAATACGGCGACCGCTACCAGTTCTTCGGCATCGAGGACGGCTTTACCTTTGTCGGCCTCGGGGACGATGGCGCGCTCCAGCGCGTCACCTACGTGCTCCACCCGAACACCGAAGCACAGCAGTTTCAATCGCGCTTCGGCGAATTCTACGGCGTGCTCCACAACCTCTTCTGGAACCAGGGCATTCAGAACGCCGGCGCCAACGGCGGCGATGCCCTGGTCAGCGCGCAGAACGCCATCGTCGATCTCGTTACCCTGCTCGACACGCAACTGGATGCCCCCCAACGAGAGGCCATCGCCAACATCACGCAGGACTACGCGGACCTCCCGCTCTACCTGGAAGGCTCGCAGAATCCTACGCGCACGAACACTTCTGCCGGCGAGTACCTCAGGAATAACGACCGGAACCTCTACGAAACTATCGTCGAACTCGACATCGTGGTGCGCACCGGCTCGATCCTGCGCTACGAGGAACCGATCGACAACCTCGATGACTTCGAGGTTACGCTGCCCTATGGCGGCGAGGACAACGCGCTCGATTGGCCGGTTATCCACCCGGCGGCTCCGCGCTTGGACAGGATGAATCGCCAGCAACCGGAAAGCGCACGGCTCTACGTCGCCTTGAACGCCGCCATCGACCCGTCCTTGCAGCCTATACTGGCGAACCTGAACAATATCGAGCAGCCCACGTTGGAAAACGTTTTTCGCGAAGGCGCCTCCGAGACCGACCTGCGGGTCTTGATGGCAGACAATGCGGACCTGGTGCGCCGTCTCGATGCCGGCATCATCGAGTCCATGCTGCGGGCGCAGCGGCGCGCCATCTGGGTGCGTATGCTCGCGGGCGATCGCCGTTTGCCCCGTTTTTGGGCGCAGCCCGCCTTGGTCAACGACGATCCGCGGCCCCGCGCCGAGGCCTATGTCATCACCGAAGACATTATCGTGCGCGCCTACGCCCCCGATCTCCCGCAATACGACGTGCTCGACATACCCGCGGTGTTCCAGTACACGAGTGTGCAACTGCCCAAGCCCGGCATGTGGGTGTCCACGTTCAATCACACCCAGAATCTTAAGGGCTATCGAAACTTCGTAAACGGCCTGGGCCCCGACGGCGAAGACACGCCGCGGGATGCGCTCGAGCAGTTCGATCAGAAGTTGGTGCGTGCCCGGCACGATGGCGTCAGCCAGGGGTCGTTGCTCGATGGCCGCCTGCCCACGGCCGTGCGCGCGCAGTTCTGGCTGGCGGTGCCGCCAACCTTTCAGACCACCCGCGAATTCCGCCGCTGGTTCGTCGAGGAGTTCAACGTGTTCTCCTCCGCCACCCGCGGCGGCGCGTCGGACTTGAACCGGCGCGAGGCAAAAAGTGCAACCTGAATCGGCCGGCGCGCCCCGGTGCGCCTGCATGATGTGTGAGGCAGGTACACAATGAAGTTCCACAGGAACGCAGATACACCGCGGGCCTTCGTGCAGGCCCTGCCCGGCGCGCGTGGCCGGCGCGATGGACGCCAGGGCGCCGCATTGATCATCGCCATCTCGATCATGACCATCCTGCTGGCCATTGCGCTCACCTTCTTCGCCGTGACCCGCGTCGAAATCAAGACCGCCACGAACGTCGTGAACGCCGTGCGCGTCGAGCTACTGGGCGATGCCGCCATCGCCATGGCCGTGGCGCAGTTGAACCAGGATCTGCTCGATCACCCCGCCGCCACCTCGACCGATCATGGCTGGCGCAGCCTCTACAGCGGCACGGCCTTCGCCGGCAAACCCTGGACATGGCGCGATCTCCCCGCACCCACGCCCACCGACCCGGACAACAGGGCACCGCGCCCGCTCTGGGCCGGCGGCATACCGCAGATAGACATGCGCCGTATGCCCTATATCGATCTCGAGGGCGACGGGATCCCCGACGAGCGCCTCTACCTCGGCCCCGAAACCCGCAACTGGCTCGCCATCCCGCGCGTCGAGCAGGTGAACCGCTACAACAGCCCCACCCCCGTGCTCTACGCCCCCGACGCCGAACTCTACGATGCCGACGATCCCGACGGCGATCCGCTCCGCCTCGATGCCGCCGACGCCTTCGGCGATTTCCGCTTCGTGCGCTACGACGATACCCTCGACATTCCCGTGGGCGACAACTTTCCCCCCGAGTTCTTCCCCTTCGCCACCTCGAAATTCTACGGCACGCCCCGATTCCCCAATGGCGCCGCCGTGTTCGGCGACCTGCTCGCACAGCGGCAAGAAGAGGATGACAAGGACAACCTGCAGTATTCCGCCGAGCAGGTCGACTTCTGGGCCGATGTCGACAACACGGGCGACGGCCTCAAAGACTCCATGTGGATTCCCATCCCCATCGACCTGTTCTTCCCGGATGACGGCATCGACAACGATCTCGACGGCATGACCGACGAAGAACAGGACGACGGCATCGACAATGATCGCGACGGCATTTTGGATGAGGTCGACTCCGACGGCGACGGGCAGCCCGACGAGCAATTCGATGAGGACGAGGCCATCGAGGCGGCGCCCTTCATCTACTACGGCGGCAACGACAATATCGACAACGACGGCGACGGCTTTGTCGATCAGGACGACAACCCGGCCAATGAAGATGCCGAGCCGCCCTACGAGTGGGCCGGCTGGGAGATTCCTGACGACCCGGACTCCGACCCCATCTATGACCCGCTCAACCTCGAGGATTCGGTGCTGCTGGACTCGCCACCAGCTACAGCCCCGAACAACCTCGGCTTCTTCCTCACCTGCCCGTTGCCGGGCATTCGTATCAAGGTGGATCTCGACGCCAACGGCGTGATTGGAAACGACGGCGATCTGGTCACCGTCACGGACAACACGGGCGAACCCAAGCGTGTGCCCGCCGAGATCACCCTGCCCGACACCATCGAGTTCGTGGTTGCCATTCCCAGCCAGCAGCCAGGGCAAGAGCCCACGCCCGTCACCGTCGTGCAACTCGACAACACGCATGTCGACGCCGTCGACAACGACTACGACATGTTCGCGAACGAATACTCCACCTATGCCTACATCGGCCCGCCCGCCACGGTAGCTGACCCGCGTTTCTTGTATTCCAGCAGCGATGCGTCCTGGCAACCCGTTGGCAACTGGCTGTTTCGGGATGACAACCTCAACGGCGAGCAAGACGCCGGTGAGCCCACTATTGAATCGCTCTATAGCGCCGCAGCCAGCAACGCCTACCACGACATCCACCTCGAGCGCCTTGGCGCCGGCATGGACAATGACACGCTCAACGACGACTGGAAAGCCCTGTATGCGAATCCCCTGGATTTCATGAATGGTGAGCCCGTCAATCCCGATCTGGCCGACCTGTCATACCGCCTGCGCGTCACCCATACCGGCGAACCCGTGTGCGATCTCGTGGGCCGCGCCGCCATCCACATCAGCGACGAACAGGGCAAGGTCAACCCGAACGCCGCCGGCGGCCACACCTACCGCGATCAGGTCGGCGAGTATGCCACTGTTCCACAGAACGGCATAGTCCACCGCGCCATGGACCAGGGCGCCACCCCCCACGAATATGAAACCCGCGTGTTGCCGGATATCGGCCTGACCAGAAGCGCGAACCTCTGGGGCTACCTCACCGGTTCGCCCCAGGGACTGAATCTGCCCGTGACGGAAGAAGGCGGGAACCTCCTGGACCCGCCGCAGGAGGAGGAAAGCTTCGACGACATTGTCCTCCGCCTCGGCGATTACTTCACCGATGTCGCCTTCCCCGGCTATGGCCGCGTGGACGACAACATGAACAGCCTCGTCATCGGCCTCAACGGCATCAACGACGACGGCGACTTCGACATCGACCTCGTGTCCGGCGAAACGCCGTTCCGGCAGCTCGTCGACGAGGGCCTCTATGTGCCGCCGTTGAGCAGTCTCGCCGAGGATGTGCTGCTGGGCATCGCCGATTTCAGCAATGCCGATAACTTCAACCGGGACTATGGCGCCGGCAACTTCGGCCTGGCGGACGAAGAGCTCGATGTGTACCGTGCGGTCGACACCGAGCTGCGCGGCAATTTCGCCCCGTACTTTCTGCGGCTGGGCGCCTTCGAGGGCGTGGACGAGCCGGGCGAGCTGCAACTGTCGCGCCCACTGCGCAACCGCATCGCCGAGCGCGATTCCGTCCCCGGCGGCGAGGGTGCGCTCAACAACGACCCGCCGTCGGTAAACAACGTGGCGAACGAATATGGCGAACTCGCCGACCAGGTCTTCCGCACCAACGAAGACGTCGAAACGGTTTACTTTGGAAAAGAGAAGTTCGCGCGTTCTGTAAGAAGTCGTCTGAAGCGGCTGATCTCGCCCTATGCCACCGATCGCAACGTGCGCACCATTACCGGCCCCGGCGGTATTCGAACCCTGCCCCGGCTCGACCTCAACCGCGCCACGGCCCAAGAGCTTACTGCGGGGCTCATCCTCACCGCGCGCCTGCGCCCGAGCCTCGATCTCACCGCGCCCGACCCGGAATTCCCCGCGCTCGATCAGCCCTATCTCTTGCAGTCCGATGCCGACGCCCCGCCCATTCCCGCGCGCCAGTTCTTCCAGGGTCTGCGCCAGGCCGATGTCGCCGTGCGCGCGCCCGAGTCCATTAGGCACAACGGCCCCGCCGGCTTCCTCTATGACGTGTATGTAGACTACAACGAGGACACCGGCGTGGGCCTGCCCCAGTACGAACCCTACGACGGCCTCAACGAGGCGGGCGGACCCAGCGATGTGTTCCCCTCGAGCAACCCCGCGCTCGGCCACCGCATGCCCGAGGACCCGATTCTCAGCGCCATGCTCACCGCCGTCGACATCGCCGACGCGCGCGACCGCGACCATGCCCGCACCGTGCTCACCACCGAGCCGCACGATCTCATCAATCGCCCCGAGGAACACGCCGCGGCCGCCGCCGGCGATCCGGAGGAAGACGTCTTCCAATGGGGTTCCCTCTTCAACGACTACCCCTTCGACGACCCCGGCCCGCGCGAGGAGATTCCCGAAAAAGAACTCATGCACCTCGAGGACGTCCAGCAGTACGCCGAAAACCAGCTCGAGGACGACACCTTCCCGAACCTCGAGATCAAGGATACCTGGTGGGCCGACCGCGTCGAGCAGGTGGCCGACGTCGGCGGCGACATTGTCGTCAAGCCCCAGGAACGCCGTATCACCTACACCGCCGCCGGCAACGAGGCCGTCAAGATCAACGAGATCATGGTCCGCGCCGTGCGCCGCGTCGAAGCCGAAGCCACACCCGATGCCGTGAATTTCCCGGGTACCCAGCCGGTCAACGCCTACAGCGTCGACCGCGACCCGACGCCGTTCTACAATGTCACCATGGGAATCGACGAGGACGGCGAGCCCACTTTTGTCGCCGATCTGCCCGAGTTCCCCATACGAACGCAGACCCTGGCGACCGTTTTCGACCGGTTGGACGACAGGGATCTGGGTGTCGGGGACTGGGGCCTATATGACGCGGCCGGCGGGCCCGGCGTACTGGGCGAAAACACGCTCGTCTCCACCACCCGCCAGTGGACCCGCGGTATTGACCCGGAAGATATTGACAACCCCGACCGGAATTCACGCATCGAGGAGCACCAGCAAAGCCTGCCCAATGCCATCGAGTACCTCTTTGTGGCCGGCCCCGGCCTGCCCCAGGGCCGCTACTACCTCACCATGAACATCGCCGCCGGTGCCGGTCAGATGAGCGTTACCGAGGGCGGCAAGATCAAGTACGCGATCAAATACGTACCGATCGACGACGATGCCTTCGAGACCAACGGCGCGATCCAACCGTACGCCGACACCGATACCGGTGAACAGGCCACCACCATTCTCGAAGATATGTACTTCCTTGCCCAGCTGATCGGCAACCGGCCTTTCGAGCCATTACCGGGTATGAACCTCTGGTTGCAACCGGATAGGCCGCAAGGCGATTTCATCGCAAATGCCTTCCAGGAGGTGCGCGAAGAGCACATGGCCATCGACGGCAGCAACCGCAAGCGCCGTGGCTGGGTCTTCCTCGACGGCAACCCGCATGAGCAACCGATCGACGCGATGCTTGATCCAGTGGACGGCTTCATCACCGCCTTGTTAAACGTCAACCCGGATTTTATCAACCCCGCCAGCTACTTCGAGCCTGGCCTCGCGGTCACGGAAAACCCGGGCCGCACAGCCGGCGGCTCGTTGCGGACGGGCCTGGGCGCGCTGAGCCCCTATGCGCCACTGGAAGTGCCCGATGGTTCCGGCGATACTGAAATTCCCGGCACGCACACGGTGCTGGTGCCGCCACCGGGTTTCGCGCTGAACGTGGCTATCATGCTTGATCCGGAAGCGGACATCGAGGACGGCGATTCCCTCGAGATCAACTTCTTCGACTTCAGCCAGGAACCGGACCACGAGTGGGTCGAGCTGGTGAACACCAGCGACGACCCCGTCGACATCAGCGGCTGGGCCCTCGAGACGGGGATTCCGCAGGTATCCGGCGTCACAATCGATGACCAGCTCAGCCAGGCGCCGCGCGCCCTGACCATCCCCGACGGCACGGTCATGGCCCCCGGCGGCATGGTCCTGCTTACGGTAGACAAGTTCGACCTGTTCCAGCGGATAGACGCCGACCCGAACGCCCCCCTGGTTTCCCGCAATGGCATCGGCGCCGCCCAGGGCGCGATTGGCACCGGCGACGTCTTCGCCGAGCCCTACGCCTTCGTCACCGCGCCGCCCATCCCCTATGCCGACGTGCGCTACAACTACCAGTACAATCCGGGTGAAGAAGAGGCCGACGAGGCCGTTGACCCGACGGGCAGTGTGTTCCAGCGCTATTCGCCGAACCTGGACGACTTCAGGGCCGGTTCAGACCCCGCGCCCAGTGAAGAAGACCCGGAAAGCGTAAACTATGCCGATTTCGTCGACCGCGACGGCGACGGTGTTGGCGATGCCGCCGTGTCTTCCGACGCCACCTACCGCTCGACACCGGATATCCCGGGCGTGCTGCAAGGCCCGAACAAGCCCTGGGACCGTATTGTACCGCTTATTTGGGAGAATCCGCCGGAAGACCTGGAAGACATCGTGGAGATTGTGCTTCAGGGCGGCATTTTCCCGAATTACCCCGAGTTCGACGGCGTGGACAACGACGGCGACGGCGGCTATGAAACCCGGGACGGTTTCATGCGCGGCGTATTGGCCTCGGACATGGTGGACAACGACCTCGACGGTTTCATCGACGAACCCGATGAGGGCATCGACGAGGGCCGGAAGCTCCTCAACGGCCAATTCTTCTATGCCGGCGACTATAGCGGCGTGAACCTGCCGTTCGTGTTCCACAACCGGGGCGGCGTGTTGTACGACCTGCACCTGGTCGCCGGTGGCGACCAGGGCATCGAGGCGGATGCGGAGAGCCTGTTCTTCACGGGCGTCGGCGGCGACCAGTACGTCGAGCGCTACGAATGGCCTATCGACGGCGCCACGCACCCGAACACCGTGCCCGCGCCGTACATCGGTTCCGAGCTGGATCCGCCGGAGTGGAAGGCCTTCGTGCAGCGGCGCTGGTTCCCCGGCGACAACGTGATCGTGTCGCTCTACGACGCCCCCCCCGACCAGGGTGGGCGCGTGGTGGACCGGGTCACCTACAACCAGGTGGACGTCGAGAACCGCAGCATCGACGACGTGGTGCCCTCGCCCTATAGCGTCAACCTGAACCCGGACTATCCGACCGCCTGGTCGCCGAACCACATGGGGCTCGATTTCTACCGGTCCCTCGAGCGCAAGCACCCGATGTATCACGGCGACCGCTTCGGCACGCGCAACCGCTGGCAGGCCACCGACGGCAACTACGACGACTGGGCCGAGAGCATCACACCGTGGGAGCGCGAGCAGGACCATGACAATTGGCCGCCCCCGTTCTATGACGGCCCTGACCTTGGCCAGAATTACGCCTACTTCCGGTTCGACCCCGACCTCGAGCCGTTGTCTGAGGACCAACTCGATGCGCGCAAGCTCCTGTTCGGCCATGCCTACAGCGGCACGCCCCTGCGCCGCAACCTCGCCACCACGCTGCTCGAGGGCGCGCTGCTCGATGGCGCGCCGCTCGAGGGCGCGCCGCAGCGCGAGGAGTTTCCCTTATACGTTGGTCCCGACAGCGGCGATTTCATTGACCTCGACAACCCGTCGTTCGGGTTGCGCATGGCCGGCATCCGCAACCACCAATTCGCCTCGCCGGGCGAGTTGCTGGGCCTGCCCCGGGTGCGCTTCGACCACCTCATGCTCAACACCCGGCAAACGGTGGGGTCCACTGACCTCACGTATCTGAACCCGATGGTCCGCGTGAATCAGACCGTTTCCGGCGGCCCCGGCGGCGACACCTTCCCGCATTACGACCCGATCAACCTGCGCAGCGGCCTGTTGGGCCAGGCCGACCGGGGCAGGATTGCCGGCAACGACACACCGCTCGTGCGGCACCAGATCGATACCGAGCTGCCCGCGGAAGACCTGCTCACCAGCGCCATCGACACGGTCAGCACGGACAGCATCGTGCTCACCGTGGGCCAGGCCACCTACCGGCCCATCCGCCCGAACCGGGGTGAAGCCGCGGCGTTGGGTGTGGATATCGCCGATCTCTATGCGTGGAGCGGCGACGACGCTGGCGCCCCGAACCCGCGCGCCCCGGCGGCCTGGACCCCGGTCTTCATGTTCGCCTTCCCCGACGAACCGGACATGCGGGAAACGGGTATTCGCTACACCAACCTGCCCATCGTGGACTTCCAGGACGGAGACGTTGTCTCGGCCGATAGCAGCGTGGTCTTGCCGCGATGGCCCACGTTGTTCAACCCCTACCAGCTCTATTGGCAGCAAGGCAACTGGCTGATACACAGCGTGTTTCCCGGCTACCGCCCGCAGCAGGACGCCTCGAGCCTCGACCGATTCGCCGGGCGCTGGCCGGTCGAGAAGCGCGTGGTGGCCTATGTGGCACAGAATGTACCGGACGGCGCGCCCGGCACCCCGGCCGCCACACGGCACCGCGTGCAGCGTGCCGAGGGGCTCTTCGAGTGGGACGCGGACGACGGCCTCGAGAACGGCGTATACACGCTGTACGTGGGCACGTTCATCCCCGGGCTGCGCCAGGCTCTGGCGCGCGGCGACAACATGGCCACGAGCGCGCAGCTCCCCGCCGCCGTCACGGCGGACGGCCCGGACAACCCGCCCTGGGCGGGCCAAAACCTGCTCCAGCCGACCAATACCGGCGACGGCGCCGTGACCATCGGCCGGCACCTCCCCGATGCAGACGCCCTCGCCGGCAATGAGATGAACATGGCGCTCGAGATGGAAGTCCACACCAGCCGCACGCGGACCAGCGGCGTTCTGCGCGGCGATCGCGCCGTCGCGCCGGGCGTGACGGATGAGGAATTCCCCATCGAGGCCCTCGAACCACCGGACACCAATTTCCCCGGCGACCCCACCGTGGGCAACCCGGCCGATTTGTGGGAGGGCGTGGTGCGCCAGCCCGGCACGAACGGCTATGTCCTCTATGGCGAACCGGGCTACAGCAACTGGCGGCCCATACGCGTCGAGGTGACCGACAACTACCTCGCCCTGCGCGTGCGCAATGTGTCGCCCGCCGCCGTGCCCAACATGATCACCCATGTCGTGCTCGCGCCGCGTGGGCGCACCCGCGGGCGGGTCAATGTGAACACCAGCGAAACCATGCTGGCCGGCAACGAGAATACGCCCCAGCTCTTCAATGTGCTCATGGGGCTGCCCGGTATCATCAACGGCGACCTCGAGAACACGGACAATAACTTCAACACCTACTACCGGGACAACCTCGACATGCCGAGCGTGGCGCCCGAGCTAGACTATGCGCCGGGCGCCCCCTGGCCCACGCCGGAAGAGTTCTCGGGCCGTGCCGTGCCGCCCCTGCGCAACGTGGCGCCCATCGACGGCGAGTCGGACCCCCGGGCCGTGCTGCGCGATGTCGGAGAGATGCGCAGTGCGTCCTTGCAGCTCACGGGCCTGCTCAAGGAGGGCATGCCCGAGCACATGGACGGCCGCTACTACACGAGCCCGGCCCAGCTCACACTCAACAGCAGCATGTTCGCCAATGAGCGGGACCCGGGACTCGATGACCGCTTCAAGCAGGTCTATCCCCTGAGCAATGCGGACAACCCGGACGCACGCTTCAACGACATTTATCAACGCTTCCGCCGCATGGCCAACATGGTGACTACCCGGTCCGATCTGTTCCGCATCAAGGCCACGGTGCAGTCCGGCTATGGAATCGATCTCAACAACGACGGATTCATAAATTACCGTGATGACGACGAATTCGTGGCGACAGCGGAATCGCGGGTGACCTCGGTGTACGAACGCCGGACCCCGCGGCCAACGCCCCAGCCGTTGCGTACGGACTAAACGGGGCGGCGACGGAACACAGGAGATTGTGTTATGCGCGGTATACAGTGCGCCGTGATCGCGGGCCTGGTCATCGGCGGGATGGGCCTCGCGGTGCAACCGGCCCAGGCAGAAACATTCTACGTGTGTCCGGACGGCTGCGACGACGAGGACAGGGACCCGGCCTTCATCTTCGAAACGCTCGAAGACGCCCTCGATGCAACGGATATCGTGCCCCTCGGCGAGGAAGAGACGGGCCATACCATCGTGCTCGACGGGAAAGAATTCGCGCTCGAGACCGCGTACACGCTCGGCGACAACGAGAACCTGACCATCAGGGCCGCGGACGCGTATGCGTGGGAACCCTACAATGTGATCGTCGATGTAGGCACGGAAGGCGCGGGTGATGGCCAGGACGGCGGCGACGGCGGAGTTTCCTGCGAGGGACCAGGCGAAGGCGAGGGCGAAGGCGAAGGCGAGGAGGTGGGCGATCCCACCGAAGACTGTCCTGACGGTCCTGCGTTCAGCCAGCCACCGGTAATACCGGCTGATCCTATAACGGCTATTGACGACGCGGCCTGGTCCAGCAACAGGCGCGGCAACGAACAGGTCATCTATGACGACTACGACATAACGGCCGGGGGATTTGTAGACGATCCCTGGTTGCAGGTGCGCTGGTGGGGCATCCGCTGGCAGGAAGACGGGGACGGTCCCGAACCATGCACCGAGGAACACCTCGACAACCCGCGCTTTACCATCGAGATCCGGCCTGAAGATTCCACTACCGATTTGCCAAATATGAATCTGCCGCTGAATATGCCGGAAGTGCAGCACTTTGAAGGACTCGATGTCATCGCCAGACTCGTGAAGACGGTGGATCTCGGTGGCGAAGAACTGAGCGTTTATGAATACGAGACCATCCTGCCGGAACCGATAAGAATGAAGGATGCTTGGATTTCCATCGCGGCGGCCGAAAACGATGCCTTCAATGAGGAGAACGACTGCCTCTTCGGCTGGCTGAAAAGTGAAGAGGGGACTGATCGCGTTGTCGCCGACCAGGACGGTGACGGCAGCAACCTGGTAGCATACGAGGGTGATGGGGATGCGGCGTTCTGCATGAAGGCTGTGGACCCGCCTGATCCCACCTGCCCGGGGGATGCGGTTTTCTCGAAGCTGCCGGTTGCTTTTGTAGACGTGGACGAACGCGGCCAACTGGTCGAGAGCAATGAGAATGATTCTCCGGCGAGCAGCGGCTTCGAGAACGTTACAGACGCCATCGGCGGTGTGCGCTGGTGGGGCATCGTAGAAGACGGCGCCGGCGGCGAGGTGTGCGGTCCCTACTTCGACGATCTCCGGTTCACGATTACCTTGTACGATGACCCAGGAAATGAGTACGAAAAATACACGGACATCTACCCGGCCCGTACGCGGAGGTGGCCGGTAAATCTGTCCCCTAACCCGACGGATCCCGAGTACCGCTGGATTTACGAATTCGAGACCACGTTCCCAGAACCGTCGTTGGCCCTGCCGGACGGCTCCATCGAGATTTCCGCGCAGAAATTAGAAGAGGAAGACGAGGGCGATTGCAGCTTCTCCTGGCTCGTGCACGAGGACAGTGGTGAGCCTGGTTTCTGTCTGAAAGGGGCGCCGGTTTCCGTGGGCGGCGATCTGTCGTGCCCCGGCGATCCTGCGTTCAGCCAGCCACCGGAGCAGCCGGGGAACACGGTGGATTTCGAGTTGGAACGGAGCTATGAGGGCGAGGCCCCGGTTCCGCGGGACGCTTTTGACCTGCTGGACCCCGGCGAGGAGAGGTACATTTACCGGGTGAGCTGGTGGGGCGGCACGCGCAACGACTGTGGCCACGAAGACCCCACTTTCCGGATCGAATTCTATCGGGACGAAGAGCCTGAATCGGACGCTATTCCCTACCTCAGCTTCGGCGCGATCGAGCCCGAGCCGGTTTGCTTGGCGGGTACACCAACCGTCGACGGTGTGGAGTACACCGTGAACCGCTACACCGCGGTCCTGCCGTTGCCGGTCCGCCTCGAGAGCGGCGCGGTTTCCATTATGTCCGAAGCGCCCCTGGAAAATGAGGACGCCGTGTGCGAGTTCTACTGGGCCAACGCGCAAGCCGGTGAGGGCGAACGCGCTTTCTGCCTGGCGGCCAGACCCGCCGACGAGCCGCCGGAGCCGGGCGGCGAGAGCAGGTTCCAGCTTTCGCCCAACAGCCGGCTCACGCTCGAGGGCTTCACGCTGCGCGGCGTGGGCGCGCAGAACGCCGTGCTCGGGTTTAACGACAGCCAGCTCATCATGGACCGGGTGCTGGTCCGGGGCTTCACTGCGCACGGCATCGACCTCAACGGCAGCACGCTGGTCGCGGCCAACAGCATCTTCGCCTTCAACGGGGAGGCCGGCCTGCGCCTCGGCGGGGGCGCCAGCTATATCGGCCAGTGCACCATGTTGTTCAACACCGGGCCGGGCATCCAGCTCGACGCCGGTAACCACCGGCTCTATGGCTCGTTACTGGTGTTCAACAGCGGTCTCGGGATCGATGCGGCGAACGGTGTCTCCGGCCGCGCCGTGAGCAATCTCTCGGGCGCGGTCTACAACGGCGGCGAGGATGAGACGTCCCCGGATTTCGATATTGAAGACGAGGTCGACGCAGAAACCACCGGCGTAGTGTTCGCCGCGAACGCGCTGTTCCCGGGCGATCTGGCCGTGGCGGTGCCGGCGCGAGACGCATTGATGGAGGCCCTGGCGAACGTATCGGTCCTCGCGCGCTTCGGCACCTACGACTTCGAACGCGAGCCCCGCCGCCGCCCGCGCACCCAGGTCGGGGCCGATTACCAGACCGGTGTGGGCGCTTTAGACCTGCTGTGGACCTACACCGACTACGAGGTGGATGTGAACTATTCGGTCAACTACGTGACCGACCCCGAGACCTTCTATATCGGCCAGGGCGCCACGCTCACCGTGAATATCTATGGCGAAGCGGCAAACAACCCGGGAACGGACGTGCAACTCGTGCCGGAAGCCGCGTGGCAGGCGTCTATTCCGGCCGAACCCGTTGCCGAACTGGCTATCGTGAATGACGGGGACGGCCTGGGGCACGTGACCCTGCCTGTCTCCGCCACCAAGGTCGGTGGTCAGGTCATCGACGGGCGGATGCGGGTTTACCTCGACGTGCCGGGTGAGCCGCTTCTGGGCAAGGGCGCCTACGAGAGGGACGATAAAGTCACGGCGAGCGCCCTCGAGCGCAGTGACCGCGCGGTCATCGACACGACACCGCCGGTGCTCACCGTGAATGGCTCACCGGTGACCGGTGACGCTACGCTGTCCAATGCCGTCGCAATGAATGGTTTGCAGGGCGAGGCGTCCGCCCCGGGCATCAGCCTGTGCGCGGGCGAAGGGTTCTGGCCGTCCGGGAGCGACGATCTCCCGATGAACAACGCCGCGCTGCGGCGCGCGGCCGGCGGTGAGCGCAACCCGCAGGTGTTCCTGAATTCCACCGGCGCGACGGTGGACCCGCTTGACACGCTCCAGGACCTAAGCTTCCGGGTGGAGGTGGAATTCACCGACTATGCGCCCGAGGACGCGCCCGAGGTCGAGGTGGCCGGGTTCCCGGATTATGCAGATGCCGAGCTGAGCACGGGAGACACGGCGGGTGACGTGCTGACGGACAACACGTTCAACACCGCCGACACGATCGCGCGGCGCACCCGGCCCCACTGGGCTGACCCCTTCAGCGGCGATCTGTTCCCGGACGACCGGGTAGCGCTAGCCGTGCTGCCAGGCCAGGTAGAAGGCTTCAGCATCCGCCCCGCATGGACACTCTCGGACCTGGTGCCGGCGGACCGGATTAACAACGACAACTGGATGACCGAGATGCTGCCGGTGGCCGTGGACCGCGCGTTCAACAAGAGCAGCGCGCAGGACTACAAAAGCACGGGAATCTGGTGGTTGCCGCCGAGCCCCGCCGAGATCACGTCGCCCAAAAACAATGGCGCGGTGGCCGAGGCGCCCAGCTTCACGTTCGGCCTCGACCGGCCGACCCCGGCGCCGAGCGGCGTAAGCCCGGCGGACCCGGCCTACAGCGTGCGGCTGTGGGCGGAGGATCCGGCCGGCGGCTGGGAGGCGATTGATGACCGGTGGTCGTGTTACAGCCGTGATGGCCAGTTCCGGGTGCCGGAAGCCGTGTACAGCGATCAGGAGTATGAGAACCGGTTCCTCATGATTACCGTGGCCGGGGTCGACGAAGCGGGCAATGTGCAGCCCGCGCCCCAGGGCGAAGGGCTGAACGGCTTTGCTGACCTTGCATACGACACAGGAAGCATCGACCTCAGTATCGACTACGATTTCTGGTTCAACCCTGGTCTCGCGCCCACGCTCGAGACGCGCGTGATCGGCGAGTTCTTCTATGATCGGCCGCCCCGCTACCGGGATGAACCCCGGATCGGCCCGGAGGACGTGCCGATCGGCAGCGGGCCGCAAGTGCCCTTCTCGGCGGCGGATCCGATTCTGGCGCGGTTCACCATCGCGTACCAGAGCGCGACGCCGGGCGCCGTCGTGCGTTGGCACATGCTGCGCGACGGGGTGCAGGTGCCGGAACCCACCGATGTGCCGCCTTTGCCGGCGGCGCACTTCGAGCAGACGGGCCCGAACGGTATTGTCGTTGTCGAGTTGCCCTATGACTACTGGGGCCGGGCACTCGGGGACGATGCGCAGGGACGCCCTGAAGAGGTGCCGCCGAGGGCGGTGGACTACCGGTTCGTGGCGACGGTCATTTCCGTGGCCGATCCCACCGCGCCGATGCTGCCGCAAATCCCCTTCGGTACGCCCGACCCGAGCCCCGCGGTCAAGGCGTTTACCGTGTATCCGCCGGGCGAGGCGCCGGGTGAAGAGCAGCCGGTAAAATTCTTCGAACGGCGCTAGAATAACCGCCGTTTCCGGCCGGGACGCCGGAAAAAAGCCGTACAACGCAGCCGTGCTTCGGGATACAACCCCGCACGCGATTTGCCTTTTGCACACAAGCAGGTACAATAGAGAGCAGGGAGCGGCGCTCCGCGGCATGGGGATGGTGCGTGACGCCGTTCCAAACGCGGCGTGGCGCCGTGGTGCAGGTACAGGTTTGGGTGGGGAGGAGTGCAGGAATGTGTTTGTGCGAGGCAGGCTATAGGCGCCGGCGCGTATCGAGTAACGGTGTGTTGCCCTCGAGCAGCGTGCTGCTGGCGGTGTGCGCCGTTGTGGCGGTGCTGCTCGCCGGGTGCGGTTCCTCGGGGGAACCGGCGCCCGCGCGTGTGACCATCGAAACGGAACCGGAAGGCGCGCGGATTCTTGCGCGCGGCGAAGAGCGTGGCGTGAGTCCCGTGACACTAACCGGCCTCGACCCGGGCGCGATGACGGTAGTCGCGCAGAAGGAAGGCTACAAGAGCGCCCACGACAGCCTCACGTTGCAGCCCGGCGCCGACCGCGAGGTGAAGCTCAGCCTCGAACCGGAAGTGGGGTTTATCAGCGTGCGTTCAGAGCCGGAGGGCGCCGAGGTGATCCTCGACGGCGAAAAGGTGCTGGGCAAAACCCCGCTGGAACGTGAGCGCCTGCAAACAGGGGAGTATAGTTACGAAGTGCGCCATGAAGACTATCTCCCGTCGACAAAGGACTTCGAGGTGAAAGCGAACTACAGCTATGACTGGCTGCACAAGCTCACCCCGCGCGAGGCCGAACTCACGGTCTATACTCGCCCCACCAGCGCCGCTATCTATATCAATGAGGAACCCCAGACCGACAGCACCCCCGCACGCTTTTCCCTGCGCCCGGGCACCTACACCGTGGCGGTTGTGCGCGGCGGCTACCTGCGCAAGGAACAGGTCGTCACTCTCGGCCCGAACGATGAGGAGAAGATCGAGCTGCAACTGGAACCGGGCGAGGAACCGCCGGGCATGGTTCTTATCCCGGAGGGGACCTTCTTGTTCGGCCTCGACAAGGGGGCGCCCGACGAAGCCCCCCAACGGGAAATCTTCCTCGATGCCTATTACATTGACCGCACCGAGGTAACCAATGCGCAGTTCAAGGAAATCTTTCCCGACCATTCCTTTTCCGAGGGCGACGGCAACTATCCCGTGACCGGCGTCACTTTTATGAAGGCCAGCGAGTACGCCGAGAAAGCCGGCAAGCGCCTGCCCACAGAGGCCGAGTGGGAAAAAGCCGCGCGCGGCACGGACGGGCGCCTCTATCCCTGGGGCGACCAGTTTGACAAAGAGCGGTGCAATGTGGAGGCATCAGACATTGGCCGTCCCACGCGTTGCGGCTCGTTTCCGCTCGGCGCGTCGCCCTTCCGGGTGCTGGATATGGCCGGCAATGCGTACGAGTGGACATCCGATTGGTATAAAGCCTATCCTGGGAACACCGAGATCAACAAGGACTACGGGCAAATCTATCGGGTGTTGCGGGGCGGCTCGTACCTGAGCCGGCGTTATGATGCGCGCTGTGTGCGCCGCCACTTCGACCGGATGGACGTAGCCCGCGAGGATTATGGGTTCCGTTGCGTTATGGATCTCCCGGAAAACCCGGAGGAATAGGCGGTTTCAGGGCGTTGCATGGGCCGCAAAAGGAAACTATTGTCAAAAAGATTCTGTCTTGACAACCAATTTGTACTTTACTACAATAAGTCGCAAGGGTTTATAAAATTCCTGAAGAACGCGCTCTTCTCAGAATTCACCTTGCGGGCCGGAAGCCCGCTGGCGGTGCGAGAAACGTGTGAACAGAACTGGACGGGCCCGCACATCGGGGCCTTGGGGTTGCGAGCAGGCGTATGGTCACTTTGAAACCAGGGCGGAAACGGCGGCTCATCCTGGACATGGGCTCCAGCGCGATTCGCCTGTGTGAAATGTCCCAGACCAAGACGGGATTTCAGCTCTCCAAATACTATCAGGTGGAGTGCAATTCGGATCCCGCCCTGGATGAGGACGCGCGCAAGCGCGATCGCATCAAGGCCCTCGAGTCCGTGCTCAAGGAAGCCAAAGTGCGTACCAAACGCACGGTATTCGCCGTGCCCGGCCAATCCGTGTTCACCCGCAGCCGCACCCTGCCCCCCGTCCCCGAATTCAAGGTCACTCAGATCGTCCGCTACGAAATCCAGCAGCAAATCCCCTTCTCCCTCGACCAGATCGCCATGGACTACCAGATTCTCGAGCGCAGCGAGGGCGGCGGCTACGATGTCATGATGGCCGCCATCAAGGTCGATGTGGTCGAGAAGCATCTGGACGTGCTGCGCGAAACCAAGCGTTCCATCGACATGGTGGACGTGTGCCCCTTTGCCGCGTACAACTGGCTCAAGCAGTGTGGCGAATTCGGCGACGGCACCGGCTGTGTGGCCCTTGTGGACATGGGCGCCGCCACCACCGACATCGTTATCGAGCGCGACAACCAGTTTCGCTTCACCCGCCCGCTCAATGTAGGTGGCAACGACGTCACCCTTGCCATTGCGAGCGCGTTCGGGCAGAATTTTTCCGATGCCGAGCGCGTGAAGCGCCAGCGTGGCTTCGCCCCCACGGGCGACCCGAAGGTGGATGGCAAGGGCGGGGAGGTGATTGGGGAGGTGCTCCAGCGCCTGATCACGGAGATCAACCGATCGTTCGCCTACTTCCGATCGCTGCCCGGCGGCGGCGCGGTGAACCGCGTCATCCTTTGCGGCGGCGGTGCGTGCCTGCGCAACATCGTTCCCTACATGCAGAAGCAACTCGGCATCGAGGTGCGCATCGCGCAACCCCTTGCCGGGCTGGCTGTGTTGCCCCAGGCCGAGGCCGCCAACCAGAACCCGGAGCAGGCGTGTGTGGTGCTGGGCCTTGCACTGCGGTGCAACAAGCCGGTGCCCATCGAGATTAACCTCATTCCGCCGCGCATCCTCGAGGCGGCCCGCCGCCGCGAGCAGGCCTTCTACTGGGTACTTATCTTCACCGCCTTTGCACTCATCCTCGCGTCCATTATCCCCATCTACGCGAAAGAGAACGAGGTCACCCGCCAGAAGATCACCAACCTGCGCTCCGTGCTCGAGAAATACGATCCCGCCTACCGCGACAATGCCCAACGTTCGTTCTCCCAATCCCAGGAGCGCCAGCGCCTGCTCGCTGCCCAAAGCAATGTGCAGGCCCCCATGGACGAACAAGCCAAGCTCAGCGCCATTTACAACCGCCGGCGCGCCTGGCTGGAATCTTTGAAGCTTATCAATGACGCACGCCCTACCGCGGCCGGCCTTTGGATCACCCAATTCGAGACGGTTGAGATTAACCAGAATGACGGCGGCGGCGGCCGGGGCCGGGGCCGGGGCCGTGCCCGTGCCCGGGGGCCCGCTGGCGGGGACCGCGGTCAGGTGCGTGGGTTCGACTCGGTCGAGGCGCCCTCGGGCGCCGCGTCGCGTAGCGGCGCCATTACACGCCGGCAAGAACCACGGCGCAGCCGGCAAGGGCAAAGCAGCGAAGAGTCGGGCCCCATGGAGCACAATATCCCGGCGGCCGACGGGGTGCGCATACGCGGGTATGCCCGCGAGCCCGAGGATATTCAGGCCTACGTGCGGAGTTTGCGCAATGCCACGGTGCAGTACCCGAACGGCTGGTATCTGTGGACCGCCGATGTGATGTTCAAAGACGGCGATGTCAAACGGACCAGCGAGTCCGTGCTGTGGACCGGCGAGTCGGCGGAACCCGCCGAGTGGGAGCGCGACATCGTATACTCCTTCAAGATCACCGTCAATCTCGAAATGGGCCGGCAGCTTCCGCAAGGGAATAATGGCGGCGCGCGCGGGAATAACCAGTCATGAATATAAGCAAAGAGCAGGCCATATTCATCGCCATCATCGGCGCCCTGCTCGCGGTGGCGCTCGGCGTGACCTACTTCTATGTCATGCCGAAGATCGAGGAGTACCAGGAAGACGAGCGTATCGCCGATCAACTCGAGGCCACGTTCCAAGAGTTCCAGGACACCTTCCATGGCGTACAGCCCGACGTTATCATCAGCGAGATGCAGCGCCGTACCCAGCCTTGGATGGATGCGCGCGAGGACTGGGGGGAACCATTCTCCCTCGGCGACTGGGCAATGCTTTACGAGCAGCGGCCGGAGGAAATGTTCGCCCGCTTCTGGTACGATGAGGAATCACAGCGGCTGCTCGATAATTTGCGGGAGACCATCCGCACGGACAGCCCGCGCCTGGAGTACCCACGGGACCTGCGCAGCATGTTTGGTGTCGCCACCCTCGATGACTGGAAAAACATGGAAAAGGTGACCGAGCGGATGGCGCGGCGGGAACTCGACAAGCTGAGTTGCTGCATTTCGATGTTCGACTACCTGCTCGAGTATGATCCAATCGCCGTGGAGGAAATGACAATCTGGCCGAACCGCGTGGAAAACGCCACCGGATCGTGGTTGGTTTTCCGGACGATGGGCCTTGCGTTCACCATGCGCTTGGGCGACCTCATCGATTTCCTCGAGGAAATGCGCCTGGAAGAGCGCTACTTCAACGTGGACCGTCTTCAGGTGCGCTGGGATTACCCATGGTATCAGCCGGAGTTGGACGTTAAGATGTTGGTTACACAGGCCCATTGGGTGCCGCCTGAAAAGCGCGGCGGGAAGAAATCCGGCCAAGCCACAGTTGCCGCAAGACCGGGGCAAAGGGACGCGGGGGAAACGACCGGCTCAGACCTTCAGCGGCGTCTCTCAGAGCGGAGCACCCAGCGTGAACAGGTGTATGAAGAGCCCGGTGCCTTCAGCAAAATGTGGACGTGGTTCAAGCGCAACGTCCTGTACATATCGGGTTAACGCATTATGGGCGACAAGCTGCGAAAGATTGGCAACTGGATATGGCTCAACAAAGAACGCCTGATCCTCGCTGTCATGGTCGTGTATCTGGGCATGCGTGTGGTTCGCGTTGTGCAGGACGTGCCGGACACGTCGGGCTTTTACCCGCCGCCCGCACGTACAATAGGCGACGAGAAGGAACGCGAGCTTGTACAGGAAGGGATATTGCCGCCCGCCACGCCACCGCCGGCGCCGGCGCCCTATCCATTTGGCCAATATGGCGCGCTCGAAGAAGAGAACATGTTTTTCATGCACGCCACCACCGAGGGCGAGGACGCGGAGGAGACGGCGGATTGGGAGGTGCGCTTGCTGCGTGTGTCCGAGCCCATGCCGGGCAGACGCCGCGCACAGCTCCAGTATGGCAGCAACGTTACCGAATGGCATGATGAGGGAGAGGGCTTTGGCGAATTTCGGTTGGAATCCATTGATATCGAGGCGGGTACCGCCACCATCTATTCAACCGAGTACAACCAAAGCCGTACGTTCAACGTGCAATAGGGTTGCGAACACATGTTGAGGAATCAGCGGAAATCCGCTATAGTGTCATTGAACAGCGGGAGGACGAGACCCTGATGAGTTACAAAATGTACACCCGGATAGGCGTGGGGTGTTTGCTCGCCGTGCTGTGGCTCGCAACACCGGCCATGGCCCAGGATACCGCCGAAGCGGCCGACATCCTGCCGCCCGAAACCGAGGTCGAACCCGGTACAAGCTCCACGGCCCAGGGTGCCTCACCCGAGGGCGCGGATGAGTCCCAGTCCCCCGAGGACGAGCACATCCGAAAAGGCGTGGCACTGTTTAAGCAGAACCTCTTCAATGAGGCGCTGACCGAGTTCAACCGCGCGCTCGCCCTGGATCCGGACAATGAGCGGGCCCGCGACTTCAGCCAGAAGTGCGAGGCAAAGCTTCTCATCGAGGCCAGCGGCTCCGATCCGGCGGCCATCCCGGATTTCCAGCGGTACAGCCCCGAGGAAATCTCGCCGGAAGATGAGACCCCGCAGATGACGGCCGAGGAACTCAAACGTCAACGGGTCGATCAGCTCCTCGATTGGGGCGAGCAATACATCGAGGCGGAAAAGTACCAGACGGCCGTTGAAATCTACAACGAAATCCTGCTTATCGAGCCCAATAATCAAGAGGCGGCCGATGGCCTGCATGAGGCTACGCTTGGCGTGGTCGATCTGGATATCGACGAGAAACGCAAGCAGGTCGAGGAATTCCGGGGTAAAGTACAGCGCTATGTCTGGGACGCGAAACTTCCTCCCGAAGGCGCGGATGCCCGCGGCATCAAGCCGTATCAGATGCGTGTCCCCGTTGTCGAGGAGGACTACGAAGCACCCAAGGAACAGGGCGAGATCGACAAAGCGCTCGAATCCCCCGTCAATATCGAGTTCGATGACATCCATATCAGCGAGATTGCCAGCTTCATCTCGGAAACGTGGGATGTCAACATTGTCATCGATCACCGCGTTGTGCCCCCCCCGGAATCGGTAGACGCATCCGGCGGGCAGCAGGGTGCGGGCGGCCCCGGCGGTCCCGGTGGTCCCGGTGGGCCGGGCGGGCCTGGTCAGTATCAAGGTGGTCCGGGGGGGACCGGCCGGCTACCCACGGGCCCCGGCACACGCGGCGGGGCGCCCCGCTTTGGCGGGCAACAGTTCCAAGGCCAGCAGCAAGGGCAACAAGGGCAACAAGGGCAAGGCCGCGAAGGTGCCGCCTACAACGTCCCGTATGGCGGTAATGTACCCTACATCGCCCTGCACAATGTGACCCTCGGTGAAGGCCTGCGTGCGCTGCTGCGCACCCTGCGGCTCGATTACAAGGTGGTCAAAGACAGCTTTATCTGGATTACCACGCCCCAGCGGATTCGTGAGGAGACCTTCGAACAGCTAGAGACGCGGTTCTACGAACTGCGTAACGCCGGGCAGCAAACGCTCTTCAAGATCGTCTTGCGCAACCGCTTTGGCGGGGTATCGGGCGGCTCTGGCGGCTTGGGCGGCGGCGGCTATGGCGGCGGCGGCGGCTTGGGCGGCGGCTATGGCGGCGGCGGCGGCTATGGCGGCGGCGGCTATGGCGGCGGCGGCTATGGCGGCGGCGGCTTGGGCGGCGGCGGCTATGGCGGCTCTGGCGGCTTGGGCGGCGGCGGCTATGGCGGCTCTGGCGGCTTGGGCGGCGGCGGCT
>CAZMVU010000004.1:9208-33255 GCA_964569295.1 uncultured Nitrospirales bacterium | reverse complement strand
GGGCGGCGGCGGCTATGGCGGCTCTGGCGGCTTGGGCGGCGGCGGCTATGGCGGCGGCGGCGGCGGGTTCGGGGGCGGCGGCTATGGCGGCGGTGGCGGTTATGGGGGCGGTGGTCTTGGCGGCGGTGGCGGTTATGGTGGCGGCGGCATGCGTGGCGGCATGGGTGGCGGCGGCATGCGTGGCGGTGGCGGTGGTACCGACGTGACCTCGCTGAGCAATATCTCCGACCTGTTCACCACGATCAGCGATATGCAAGTCGGTGAACCGCCGGCGAATCCCGGCCTGCTCGGCATTCGTGAGACCGGTACCGGTGCAACGACCACAAATCAGCAACAAGGCTTGGGATATCAGGGCCAGCCGGGCGGCGCCAGCTCTTTTGGCGGCGCCAGGCAGGGCTTGCAGAGCGGCTTGTCGGCCGCCCTCGAGGGTGAAGCGCCGGTGCTTTCCCTGCTGGGCCGGTTGGTGAGCGATGTCTACGATCCTGTAACCGGTGAGCAGTTGTCGGAAATGATGTACAACCCGATCACGAATATGCTCATCGTGAAGAATACGCCCAGCAACTTTGAAGAACTCGAGGATTATATTGCCAAGATCGACGTGACCCCGCGCCAGGTCAGC
Organism: uncultured Nitrospirales bacterium; assembly: GCA_964569295.1. Lineage (GTDB taxonomy): Bacteria > Hydrogenedentota > Hydrogenedentia > Hydrogenedentales > JAGMZX01 > CAZMVU01. Next base: position 32,636 of record CAZMVU010000004.1, on the reverse strand, counting down.
ATCGAGGCCAAGTTCCTGACCGTGCGCGTATCGGACATGGATAAAGTCGGGTTCGAATGGGATCTCAGCATGTCGGACCAGAACAGCCGGGCGCGCAAAATTCCCGGCTTGGCCGGGGATACAGACGTCGGAACGGGCGTGGGCGATGTTACAGACGGCACGACGACAGATGAAAGCTTCTACGAGTACGATATCAACGGCGACGGGGTCGCTGAGCAGATTCCCTTTTACACCCGGCCCGACGGCTCGAACGTGATTACCAACACCATCTCCGACGCCGTCTTGGGCGGTGTAGTGAATCCAGCGCCTTCGCAGTCCACCTTCAATATCGTCGGCAATATCGTCAATAACGAAGACGGCGACTCGCTCAGCGTTACCTTCGACTTCCTGGACAGCCTCGAGGAAAGCGAATTGCTGAGTGCGCCGCGTGTGACCACGATGAACCTGAAGCCGGCAGTCATTGCCGATTTCACGACGGAATACTTCGTCACGGCGGTGGACACGCTGGTCTCGACGAGCGATGCGGGCTTCGGCGGCACGCCGACCACGACCTTCACCCAGCGGGTGAATCCGGCGCCGTTCAACTTCGGCATCTCGCTTTCGGTAACGCCGCAGATCGGCGACAATGACCTCGTGCGGCTCTGGCTGAACCCGGAAGTACGCTCGCGCATCGGGCAAAAGGCCTTCGAACAGAACTCGATCGTGGATGGCATCGAAGTGCCGAGCACGGTGATTCTGCCGACAACGTCATGGCAGGCCGTATGGACCAACGTGATTGTGCACGACGGCGACACGTTGGTGCTTGGCGGCTTGGTGCGGGACCAGACGATCAGCAACGAAGACCGGTTCCCTTACCTGTCGAAGGTTCCGCTGGTGGGCTTCTTCTTCCGGGGTAAAGGCCGGGAGGTGAGCCAGTCCAGTCTGCTCATCTTCGTGACGCCCGACATCATCGACAGCAGCGGCGCCAAGTTCTTCGAGTCGCCGGCAGGAGCGAGCGAAGGCTGAACCGGATATGCCCGGTTTTGAAGACCTGACTAACCACGGGCGGCCGCTTCGGCGAGCCGCCCGTTTTGCAGGAACCATGCGCTACCTGCTCTACAATAGCGCGGTGCGCGCCGCGGCGCCTGTGGGTGCTTTGTGGCTTCGCGCGCATGCGAGGCACCGGCCGCTGCTGGCCCGGTTTGAACCCCCGGTGCCCCCGTTGGCCGGGGCCCCGCTCTGGGTGCAGGCATGCAGTGTGGGGGAGGTCGGGGTGGCGCGCGCGCTCCTGCACGCCATGGGGGAGCGGTTCCCCGCGTATCCGCGCCTGCTGACCGCGTCGACGCTCGCGGGCTTTCGCATCGCGCAGACGGCCGGCAACGATATCGCCGCGCTTACCTGGTTTCCATTCGACACGCCCGGTGCGGTGCGGCGTTTTCTGGGCGAGGCGCGGCCGGCCGCATTGGTCCTGATCGAAACCGAGCTATGGCCCAACGTGTTGCGTGCGTGTGCCGAACGGGGTGTGCCGGTGCTCGTCGTTAACGGCCGGATCAGTGCGCGCCACTATCAGCGTTATCAACGCCTGCGTGTGCTGGCGCGTTCGCTGTTCACGCAGCTCACTGCGGTCGGCGCCCAAGACGAGACGCACGCCGCACGGTTCCGCGAACTCGGCACGCCCGCCGCGTGTGTACACGTAACGGGGAACACGAAGTTCGATGCCGTACCCGCGCACGTGCCGCCGCACACGCGCCAGCGCCTGCGCGCGGAAAACGGCCTGGGCAAGGCGCCGGTGCTGGTCTTCGGGTCCACGCGCCCGGGCGATGAGGCGCTTGCCGCCGCCTGTTGGCGGACACTGCGCGATGCCTTCCCCGCACTGCGCCTTGTCATTGCGCCGCGCCATGGTGAGCGTCTGCGCGAGGCCATGGCCCCCTTTGCCGGTGAGGCGGTGCTTTTGCGCAGCGCGGTGAAGGCCGGTCATGCGCCAGCGGGTGAGCGCGTGCTCTTTCTGGACACCGTGGGTGAGCTTGTTTCGTTCTACAGCTTGGCCGATGCGGCGGTTATCGGGGGAAGTTTCTACCCGGGCGTCGAGGGCCACAACCCGCTCGAACCGGCGGCGCTGGGCGTGCCTGCCGTGTTCGGGCCGCACATGGATAACTTCGCGGAACCGGCGCGCACCTTGTTGCAGGCCCAAGGCGCGAAGCGGGTCTACGAAGTGGGCGCTCTGTCCGGGGTGCTCCATGATCTCCTGGGTGACGCCACGCTGCGGCGTAACATGGGAACGCGCGCGCGCAAATGCGTGCTCGACAATCAGGGCGCCACCGGGCGCAACCTCGAGTTGCTCGCCGGTTTGATCGGCCCGGAAGTCTCGGCGAGTGTTACCAGCCATGCGCTGCCGCACACGCGATAAATTGGCGCGCCTGGGCGGGTTGCCAGGCGATGCGCTCGGTGCGCTCGACGACTTTTTCGAGCGGCGCCGCCTGCGCCGCGGCGGGGAGTCGCCGCTGGCTTGGGCACTGCTTACGCCGGCCCTGGCGTTCCTGGTGATGTTTGCGCTTGCCCCGCTCGCGGGCGCTGTCTACATGAGTATGTTCGACTATGGCCGCTTCGATGCGGTCTTTGCCGGCCTCGGCAATTACACCCGTGTCCTGGGTGATCCGGCCTTCCGCAATAGCGTGCGTGTGACGGTGTGGTACACCATCGGCGTTGTGCCGCCAACGCTGGTGCTTAGTTTTGCGGTGGCGTTTTTGTTGCGCGGCGCTGTGCGGGGGCGCGGGCTGTTGCGCACGGTTTATTTCCTGCCCTACGTTACCTCGACGGTGGCGGCTGCCATGGTCTGGCGTGTGCTGTTCCGCCATCCGGGCGGCGTGGCGAACACCCTGCTCGAACGCCTCGGCCTGCCGGCTCAGCAGTGGCTGATCGAGCGCGACGGCGTGCTGCATCTTCTCAGCGGCGGTGTTTTACCCGAGGACTTCGGGCCGAGCCTGGCCCTTTGTTGCGTGATTTTGTTCGACATTTGGCACGGAGCGGGATTCATGGTGGTTATCTGGCTCGCCGGGCTCACCGCGATTCCCCGCGAACTCGAGGAGGCCGCCCGGATCGACGGCGCCGGGCCGTTCCAACGGGTGTGGCGGGTGGTATTGCCGCTGCTCTCGCCGACGCTCTTCTTCCTGCTCGTGGTGGGAATCATCCGCGCGCTGCAAGCTTTCAACTCGTTCTATGCCCTTACCCAGAATCCACAGAAGGCGCCCTTCCACGCCACACAGAACATTATCCTGTTTGTTTACGATCAGCTTTACCGGCAGCACAATCCCGGCTATGGCGCGGCGGCGGCGGTGTTGTTCACCCTCGCCATTGTCGTGCTGACGCTGGTTCAATGGCGGTTTATCGGCCGCCGGGTGTACTACGCATGATGCGCCCGCACAAACGGGCCGGCGGCATCTTGCGCATGGTGCTGCTCGCTGCGGGCGGCGTGGTCATGGCGTGGCCGTTTCTGTGGATGGCGGGCACGGGTTTCAAATCGCTTGAAGAAGCGGTTGCGCCCACGCTCGCGCTGCTGCCCGAAACCTGGCATTGGGAGAATCCGGGCCGTGTATTCGCCGTGGCGCCGTTTGGCCGTTATTTCCTCAACTCCTTTGTGGTGGCGGCTGCAACCACCTTGGGTGTGCTTTTTACCAGCATAACCGCCGGTTATGCCTTCGCGCGCCTGCGGTTTCGCGGCCGCGATGTGCTGTTCCTGGTGGTGCTGGCTTCCATGATGGTGCCCTTCGAGGTTACGCTCATTCCGAACTATGTGCTTATCACGAAGCTCGGCTGGTACAACACGTACAGCGCGCTTATCCTCCCCTGGTGCGCCAATGCCTTCTCGATCTTTCTGATGCGCCAGGCATTCCTCGCGCTTCCGGCCGATTTCTTCGATGCGGCCGTCGTGGACGGATGCGGCCACCTGCGGTTCCTGGTGCGTATCGCCGCCCCGCTTACCAAGCCCATGCTCACCACCGTGGCGCTTTTCGCGTTTTTGGCCAGCTACAATTCGCTTCTGTGGCCGTTGGTGGTCACGGCGTCGGAGTCCATGCGCGTGGTTCAGGTGGGGCTCACCTATTTCATGAGTGACTCGGGCACGCGCGTGCACCTGCTTATGTGTGCCGCCACGATTGTCATGCTTCCCACCGTGGCGCTATACTTCCTCGCGCAACGCCATTTCATCGCCGCGGCCGTCGGCGCCGGCATTAAAGGGTGACGCCGGCGCGGTGTATGGACGTTTTCTCGAGGCCCGCTGCAAGAAAAGGCCCGCGCAAGAATAGCGTTACGCCCTTATAGATGCCATCACGCTTGTCCAAGACAATCTCGCCATACTTGGAAATACCGGGTATTGACTGGGCTACTCGTGACGTGAACGCAGCGGCCGGCCGGTTCTCGGGGATTAGTTGGGACACTACTGAAAAGTGAGGATGTTTATGTATCGCTGGCCTGCCGTATCCGGGTGCATTATCCCCTGTATCTTGGTTTTGGCGCTCACCGGCTGCGGCGGCCGGGAGGGGTTTCGGCCCGTCGATCCCGAGGCCGCGGTATTCTGGGACAGGCAGACCTCGGAGACCGCCGCGCTCCTGGAACGCATCGCGGCGGCGTTCAACGCGCAACACGACGGCCCGCCCATCCGCATCGAGCATACGGGCGGCTACAGCGAGATTGACCGCAAGGTGCTGGCAAGTCTGCGGGCTGGCGTGTTGCCCGCGCTCTCTGTGGGGTACCCGGGCATGACGCTGCAATACATCGCTTCCGGCGCCGTGCCGCCGCTGGATCCCCTCATTGGCGATCCGGCGGTCGGGCTGGATGAGGAAACCCTGGCGGATTATGTGCCCGCCGCGCTCGAAACGAACCGCTATCCGCAACACGGCAACCGGTTCTTCTCGTTCCCATTCGCGAAGAGCGTGCTGGTGATGTATTACCACGCCGGGCTGCTGCGTGCGGCGGACATCGATGCGCCGCCGGCCAGTTGGACGGAGTTTCTCGCGCAATGCCGCCAGATTAAAGCGCGCACCGGGAAATACGCCTATGCGATTGACGTGGATTGCAGCACAGTGAACGGCTTCATCTACAGCATGGGCGGTACCGTGTACCGCGAAGGGGCCACACACTACGATTCCCCCGAGGCCGTGCGCGTGTTCAAGCTGTACGAGACAATCGCCAACGAGGAACTGGGCTACCAGATTGCCGGGGGGTTTGATGATCAGGTGAGTGTGAGCCAAGGGGAGGCGGCATTCAGTTTCCGGTCGAGTGCGGGGCGCGTGCAAATGGCGCAGGTGATGGCAGAACGCATGGACGACTGGGGCATCGCGCGGATCCCTCAGGCCGACCCGGAAAACCCTGCCACCGTGCTGTACGGGCCGAACTTTATCCTTTTCGACACGACGCGCGCGCAACGCCGCACGGCGTGGGCTTTTGTGAAACATTTCACCAGTGTGGATGTGCAGGTACGCTGGGCGATCGGATCCGGCTACGTGCCTGTGCGCACGTCCGCCCTGGCGGATCCCCGGCTGAAGGCGTTTTTGGCGGGCGCTGCGCAAAACCGTATCGCCTTCGAGAATCTCGCTTTTGCGCGCGCTGAACCGAACGTGGCCGGGTGGCCGCGCGTCCGGGATCTCGTCGAGCAGACCGTAGCCGCGATTCTTGCCGGGCGTATCGAGGCGGCGCCGGCTGCCGCCGAACTCAAAGCCAACGCGGATGCCGCCCTCGCGGAACACGCCGCCCCCTGAATACCCGCGGTTTACAGGCGCCCCTCGTGTTCTTCCGCAAAATCTTCGAGCGCTTCCTGGATCTGCAGCTTGTGCTCACGTTCGATGAGATCCCGATCGATCTTGCGCCGCACATGCTTGCGCCGGTCATCGGTATCCTCCCACCAATTCGCTGTGCGGCGGTCCTTGCCGCTACGGCGGTCTGGCTGCCAATTGCCTTCGGCATCCTCGTAGTATCCCGGTCGCACTTTCTGTGTCACGAGCTTACTCCCGCGTCTGTCATCATTCTCTACCCATTACAAATTATAGGCAGGAACATGGAATTCGTCAAATGGTAATTCTTTAGCCTTATGGCGTAACGCGCCGCACTCGTTTCGCCAATCTGTTCCGTGATAGCGAATACCAGCGTGCGACGGGGATAACCATGCCGCCGCCGCTACTTTGGACTGCGGTGGCTTGCCACCGGTTTTGCGCGTGTGGGCTGAAGTGTGTGCGTTCGTTCAACGCGGGAGCGAAACCGTACGCAGCCGCCAGCAGTGTCCTTGAATCCTTCTCGGGCTCGTGAGCAGGACACTTGGGCTGGAGGCCTCGCGGCTCTATTCTCATGGCTTGCGCGCCAAAGTCCACCACGGCCCTGGCAGGAAAAGCTGTGGCAAGCCACCGCACTCCAAAGGGCACATACAGCGTGACTCATAGCGATAACGGGTGGGCCAGAGCCGCTACCCACGCTGATACCGGGGCGTTCTATGACGTAGGGGAAACGGCTAAAGAATTCGTCAACTGAAACTCGCAGTTTCTCGTAATCTTTTGCTATACTCACCCGCCTTGCCCCCCTCTATTGGTATTAAACCTTATAAAGGAACGCAGCATGGCTCAGGAAATCAAAGCGACCAACATCACCTGGCACGACCACGCCATCACCACCGAAGATCGGGAGAAGAAGAACGGGCACCGCGCGTGCGTGATCTGGTTCACCGGGCTGAGCGGCTCCGGCAAATCCACTGTAGCCCAGGAAGTGAACGCGAATCTTTTCGACCGCGGCTGCCAGGCGTTTGTGCTTGATGGGGACAATGTGCGCCACGGGCTCAACAAGGATCTCGGCTTTTCTCCCGAAGACCGCGAAGAAAATATACGCCGGATCGGTGAAGTGGCGAAGCTATTCTGTGAGGCAGGGGTCATCGCGATGACGGCATTCATATCGCCCTACAAAGCCGACCGCGACAAAGTGCGGGCAATCGTGGGCGACAAGTTCGTCGAGGTGCATGTCCACGCGGCCCTCGAAATCTGCGAAGAGCGCGACCCGAAGGGCCTGTACAAGAAGGCGCGCAGCGGCGAGATTCCCGAGTTCACCGGCATCTCCGCGCCCTATGAAGCGCCCGAGCATGCCGAGATTTTCCTCGACACCGGCAAGCACGACCTCAAAGAGTGCGTAGCCCAGGTGCTGAGTCACCTCGCCGCGAAGGGAATCATTTAGCCAGCGGCGGCCTCGTGTGCGCGTGGACCGGCACGGTTGCGTTGCCGTGCCGGCAGGGGCCGCGGCCGGTGTGTCCGGCGTAAAGGCCCGGGGAAAGCCGTGCTATTCCGGGCGGCGGGCGCCGGCGTCCTCCTCGAAGCCATAGTACCCGTCATGGCGGGGGATGGTTTCGAGGTTGTTCAGTACCACGCCGGCGACTGTGCCCCGGGCTGTTTGCAGGAGTTTCGTGGCCCGCCGCAGCACCGCACGCTGGGTGAATCCTGCCGCGCATACCAGCAGGCACGTATCTACCTTGTCCGCCAACAGTGCCGGATCGGTAACCACGAGCACCGACGCCGCGTCGCAAATGACGCAGTCGAACTCGGCGCGGAAACGTTCCAGCACCTCGCTCATGCGCGGGGAATCGATAAGCGCTGCGGGATTCGGCGGCAGGGCGCCGGCGGAGACTACCCATAGGTTCTCGACGCGTGCTGTGCGGATGACATCCGAAGGATCGCGCCCCTCTCGCAATACATCCGCGAGACCGGGCCCGCGCTCCATACGCAACACGCGGTGCACGTTAGGCTGCCTGAGGTCTGTGTCCACCACGAGCACGCGCATCCCCTGCGCCGCCATGGCCACCGCGAGGTTCATGACGGTCGTGGTTTTGCCTTCGCCGGGTGCGGCGCTGGTAACCATGACGGTCTTGGCTTTTTTGTTGACCGTGGCGAATTGAAAGTTCGTGCGCAAAGCCCGGTATGCCTGGGCGATGGGTGATTCCGGGGCGTGGCGCGTGACGACGCAGGCGTCCAACTGTTCTTCGTTTCCTGTGGGCACGCAGGTGGCGCGGCGGCGTTTGAAGAGCCCGCGGGCTGGGCCGAAACGCATCTTGGGAATGGCGCCGAGAACCTCGAGGTTGACCGAGGCCGCCACGTCTGCAGCGGTGCGCACGGTGGTATCGTTTGCCGCCGTTATGACGCATGCGCCGAGCGCGAGCACCAAGCCGGCGGCCCCGCCAATGCCCACGTTGATCCAACTGTGGCCGGCCATGGGGCGCGGCGTGGTGTGCGCGCGCACGGTGTTGTACCGGGCGACAGGGCCGGGCGCGTCGCCGGGGATGTTGGTCAGCCGCCATTTGCGTTCGATCGCGCATTCGAGATTCTTGCCGATAGTCTTCTTGGCCGCCGCCAGCCGCTGGTATTCGAGGTGTTCACCGGGCTGATCGGGGAGATCGGCAACAAGTTCATCGAGCATCTTGCGCAATGAAGCCTCCCGGTTATCGAGGCTGGCAAGGCGCATGCGTTGTTCCACCTGTTGGCGGAAAAGCTGTTGGCGCTGCTGCCATAGGTTGCTGCCGCCGGTGGTTTCCTGGTCCAGGTCGCGGATTGTATCGCGGATGACTTGCTGCTGTTCCTGAATCTTTTCCTCGAGAATCTTCATGTCCGGGTGTTGCGGCTGATAAACCGCGCTCCGCTCGCGGCGTTCCGTGAGCAACTCATCGAGTGCGTTGAACAGCCGGGTCACCACCTCATCCGTGGGCTGACTCAACGCCTCAGGCAGTTTTTCGTGGATGCGGCCGAGCTCGGTGGTGAGTTCGTCCAGCTTTGCCGTGATCGTTTGTTTGGTCACCCGGATTTCCTGGAGTTCCTGTTTTTTGGCGCTCATTTCGCCGTAGCGTTTGGTGGCGGATTTGAACCCGGCCTTTTGCTGAAACTCCCATACCGCGCGCTCCGCCTCGGTGAGGCGCTCGCCCAGGTGTGCTATCTGCTTATCGAGGTGCTCGCGTTCGGTGCGCGCCTGTTCGAGACGTAGTTGGCGGGTGACATCAAGGAAGACGCGCGCGGCGAACTCGGCGGTCTGGTTCGCTTCGTGCTGTGTATCGCAGCTTTTTACCTCGATACGCACCCCCCGGGAGTCCGGTATGGGGGAGAGGTGAAGCCGGTCTTGCAATTCCTTTGCCTGCGCCAGGATAGCCGCCTCACCCACAAGCCCGCTCATGGGTGCGCGCGTGGCGATGTGCGTTTGCACCAGTGCGCGTGCCGTCTGTTCGGCGAGCACGCGTTTACTCGTGTCCGCGATGAGTTGCTCGGGGGTGTACGTAAACAGCGGTGCGTTGTCTGCCGCGTTCAAAATGTGCGCCTCCCCGGCGGACGGCTGCACGACGAGATCGGCGCGGGCGGCGAATTCGGGGCGGATGGTCTCCCGTACGGCCACGGTGACAAGCAGTCCCGCCAGCATGCCAAGGAGGGTGCTCAGGACGATCCGGCCCCCGTACCGGCTGACCGCATGCCCCACGACGTGCCGCCGGTTGTACGGCTGTTGCGGTTGCGGGCCGCCGCCGGGAACCGGCGCGATGGGCGGGTGTTCCATGGACATAGGTGGTTACTCCCGGCGCCGCTCTGCGGGCAGTGCCCTGGCTGGGAGACGATAGGCGCCATGCACCTTGGAGGCGCTATTGATCATCTGCTCGGCGGTGAGGTCTTCGGGGCCGTCGAGTATCCTTGGGGTGATGAGAATCAGGAGCTCGCGTTCTTGTGCCGCCTGTTCAGCGTAATTGAAGAGTTCGCCGAGGAGAGAGGTTTGGTCGAAAGCGGCGGCCTGCCGGTTCTCACGGCTTGCGGCCGCGTGTGTGATGCCGCTGATCGCCAGGGTTTCGCCGTTGCCAACAGGCGCCGCGCTGCTCGTGCTGGATACGTGGCGCACCGGCGCGCCGTTGGCTATGCCGCTGGCAAACGAGACCGCCGGCTCGATTTCGAGTTGGACATAGGCGCCGCCTTCAGGGGTGTGGCGCACGTGCGGGGTGATTTCCAGAACGATGCCGATGTCGAGAAACGCGATATTCGTCTGCTTATCCGAACTAGCGTTCTCTGTTATTGTATAAGGGAGCTGGGCCGTCATGGTGACCTTCTCGGACTTGTGATTCTCCGTGCGGATGACCGGTGTGGCGAGGAGTTCGCCCAGGTTCTCAGACATCAATGTGTCGATAAGCGCGGCGCGGTCCAGGTCCGTGTTCAGATAGCGGAAAAACATCTGCCCCGGTTGGGGTGTTGACGCTTGTGCGTGCCCGCCGCCGGGTCGTGCATCGAACAGCGGGGCAGTACCCTCGCGCCCGGCGGCAGGGCTGCCTGTTTGCGGGGAAAGAGGCGGATAATCTCGGTTGGCGTGCCCGTCGTCTGTGAACCAGCGTCCGCCTCGTTCCGCGAGCGCCGTCGCTTTGATCGCGATAATCTTCGTTTCGATGTGTACCTGGGTAAGTTGCGCGCGCCAGTGATCGAGCTGGGCTGCGGCGGCCAGGATGTTCTCGATGGTGTTGGGCGTGTCGGTCACGATAAGGCTGTTGGTGTCCGGGGCGACGCCGAGGGTGCCGCCGGCCGAGTTCATGCCCTCGAGTGCATTGTACACGGTTTGCGCGTTGGCATTGCGCAGTCGCACGAGTTCCGTGCGCATTGCCGGGGTGCGTTCGCCGCTGCTTACCGAACCGATGACGTTGCGCGAGACTGTTACCCGCGGCTGCTTGAGAATCTGTTTGAGCGACGCGGTTATCCGGGCCTCCGCCTCGTTCACGTCGAGCCCGGCCACCCCCACATCGCCCACGATGGGCAATTGGATGTTGCCCGCTGGATCCACTGCGGCCGTGGCCGAAAGGTCCGGGTGGCGGTATACCTCGACAAACACGACGTCGCCCGTGCCGAGGGGCTGGTGCTGTTCTGGGGCCGGGGTTGCCGGTTGCCGCTGTGCGCGCGCCTCGGCGCTCAAAAGCACCAGGAAAGCCACGGCAAAGCTGATATGAAGCATGGTCGCCTTCATGGCATGCTCTTGGCCGATTCCGCGTTAATCCGATTCCGGTTCATGGTGCCTCGGACTTGGCCGCGCCGTTCGTGTCCACCGGTTCGCCAGGTGCGTCTGGCATGGTGTCGCCACGGCGTTCATCGGCTGCGGCCTCCTCCGCGGGCGGCGGCAGCGCTACGTCATCGCGCATGATGCGGGCATCGTGTACCGCCGCATCCGTGTCTTTTGCGTTGTCTATGGGCGGCGCCGCCGTGCTCGAGATGGGTGACGGGCTGGGGGTTGCGTCTGCTTGCGGCGCGTCTGCTTCATCGTTTATGCGTTCGATAAGGTTTTTGTGCTCAGCGCGAATGCGATTCCGCTCGACCGGGTCGATGCCCGGCACACGCATGGCCTGTTCCCAGTAGTCGGCGGCCTCTTCTTGCAAGGCGGTGCGATCTTTGGGCGCGTCCTGTTTCCGGGCGGCTGTCAGCAGCAGGTTCCCCAGCTCGAAATAGTCGATCTCCGGCGTGTAGTTGCGCGGCATGGCCGCCACCGTCTGGTAGATATCGCGCGCGGTCTCGAAGGCGCCAAGGCGGGCGTAGCTGCGCGCGAGGGTGCGCGCCGCGGGTACCCGGACGTCCGGGTCATGGCCGCGCTCTTGCGATTCGGTGAGGGGCCGCAATTGTTCGATGGCTGCCTCGTACCGCCCGATGTCATGGAGCAGTATCCCGGTGAGCCCCGCCGCGCGCCGTGCTTTCGGGTGGCCGGGGTTCTCCGCAAGGAACGTTTTGTACAGCCGGATAGCGCGCTCGTCACGATCGCGGGCAGCATCTTCCGTATCGGCGGGCTGCAGCTGCACGGCCAAAGCCGCCTGAAACTGCGCGTCGGCGTGTTCGGGCGCGTCTGGGTATTGGCTCGCAAAGGACATAAAACACTGTGCCGCTGCCGCGTAGCGTTCTTCATGCATATACCGCCGGCCCCGGTTCAGCAACCGATCAGGCGGTGCGGCGGTGCCCGCAAAGAATTCCTGATAGGCGAAGTAGCCGCCCGCCACGCCACCTGCCAGCAGCAGCACCCCCAGGGCCCAGGGCATCAGGCGCCGCCAGCGGCGCCGGTCTGTTCCCCCCCCGCGCCGATGGGCGTGGGGAATGTCCGGGTTGTCGTATTCATAGCCCGCGTTGAGACTGGGCGGCTCCACGGGCGGCGCCTCCGGCGCCGGGGTGATCGGCGCGTCATCGTAACGCGGTTGTTCGTCAAGCTCACGGAGAAACTCATCCGCCGCGGTCAGGCGTGCCTGCGTGTCCGGGTCTCCTGGCAGCGCATCGGGTTCCGGTGTGGCGCCGTCGAAAGGCGGTGGCTCGGGCTCGGGTTCCCGTTCCCCGCCGAACACGGTCTCGGCATCGGGCAGCTCTTCGTGTCCGGGTTCCGCGGGCGCTTCGGTCTCCGCTGCCGGAAATGTTTGCGGAGCCTGGGCCTCCATGGATGCCGTGTGTTCTTGCAGCGATCCCGGTTCCAGGGCCGGCGCAGGGGCGCTTTCGGGCAGGATCTCTTCCGGTTCCGGCGTTAGCATGTCCGTGTTGCCGGTTAAAAACGTCTCTGCCGCCGGTTCCGGTTCCGGTTCCGGTTCTGGTTCTGGTTCTGGTTCCGGTTCTGGTTCTGGTTCTGGTTCTGGTTCCGGTTCCGGTTCCGGTTCTGGTTCCGGTTCCGGTTCCGGTTCCGGTTCCGGTTCCGGCGTGAGAGTGTCCAGGAGCGCAGCGAACTCATCGGCTGCCGGCGCAGGTGGTACTTCATGTTCTCCGTCGACGGTTTCCGCGAGCAACGCCTCGATTTCTTCGAGTGCTGATGCAGTGTCATCCGATGCCGTGGTTGTTTCCGGCGATTCTTCGTCGGGGGCTTGTGTGTCTCCGGGGGCTTCCGCGTCATGTTCGCGAGGTGGTTTCTCTGGCATGACGTCGGCCGGGTCGTGATTGGGTACCGGTTCTTCGGCCGCTTCCGCGCGTTCTATTGTTTCGAGTGGGGCAGCAGCGTCCGGCTCTTCGTCGCGGGACAGCTCGGCGATAAGCGCGCGCAACGCGTCGGCGGAGTCTGCGGCGGTGGGCTGTTGGGTCTGTGAAGCGGGTTGGTCGTATGCGCCGGGCGGGTGTTCCTCGGGGACAGGCTGATCGTGTTCATCGGCTGGCTGCATACGGTCGTCGACATCTTCCACGCCCAGTTCAAAAAAACTGATGGGTGCGTTTGGGTCGAGATCGGATTGCGGCGCTCCGGGGACCGTTTCGCGGTGCTGACCGGCCGTATGCGTAATTCCGGTCATCTGGATGAATTCGATCTCGCTGGTGCGATACTGGTCCGGTACGCCGCTCGAGAAGCGCTCGTCCTTGTCCAGTGCTGCCAGGAAGTCATCGTCCAGCGCTTCCGGCGGCGGATTTTCCGCCGGGCCGGCGCCGGGGTTGTTGTGTTCAGCGGAAGAGCTCATCCTTGGCCTTGGCGGGCGCGGGCCGCTTTGCGCAGCAGTTCCGCCGCACGTTGCTCGCGCGACATGGTTTGTTCATTTCTTTCATGGCTTGCTTCCGCGGGCGCGGCGGTTGTTGTGGGCGATGGCGCGCCTGGCGGCGGGGCAGGTTCGGCGGGACGTTGTTTTCGCGCTTCCATGACGGCCGCGGCGACGCGGGCGCGTTTGTCGGGGTCGGGCAGGGTGGTCTGCGCGATGGTGTGGCGTATGACGTCGTCCCCGAGGGTGCGCGTGCGCTGTTGGGCTGCGACAAGCAGTGCATTGCGGCACAGGGTGACCAGTACCCGCGGGTTGCCTTCGGCATAGGCATGGATGGCGCGCAGCGCCGCTTCCGTGAACTCGGGCCCTACGCCCGGCTGGCCACCTGCCTGGTGCAGGCGGAACTCGACAAAGTGGCGCACTTGTTCGAAGCGCAAGGGCTGCAGCGTGTAGGTAAGGTTGATGCGCTGCTCGAAGTTGGGCACGGCGCGCAACACGCGGGTCCACTCGAGTTGCGCAAAGAGCACAAGGTTCAACAGTTTGTGCTGTTGACTCTCGAGGTTCTGCACGAGCCGCAACAGCTCGAGCTGTCCGCGTTTGTTGAGGTTTTGGGCATCGTCGATGATGAGCGTGTTGACGGCGTTGCGGTTCGCAAGGAGGTATTGGTGAAGGGTCTCCATGTACGCGACAAACGATTGTGTGTCCGCTTGCAAACCGAACTGGCGCACGATACCTTCGAGCAGGGCAAAGCTGGTCCACGAGGGAATGGGCGATCCGATAGCCGCCGTGTTGTAGCGGCTCGGGTCCGCGCGCATGCCGATGAGCAGTTTGCGCAGCAGCGTGGTCTTGCCTGTCCCATAACTGCCAAGTACGACCGCGATGCCGTAGCGCGCGTCGATATGGTTCCACACCCGGAACAGGCACTCCTTGTGCTCGCGGGTGGCATAGAAATACGCCGGGTCCGCCGTGGGCGCGAAAGGCTGCTCACGTAACCCGAAGAATTCCAGATGTGCCTGCTGTTCTTCCATGCCGCGCTGCCTTGTGAGCCGCCTGTACCGGTGTGTGCACGGGCACGGGCTGCCTCCGCCATGCACTACCGTGACCGGGCGCTGTCAGGGGCCGCCGGCCCCGCTGTATCCATCGCCAAGAGCGGCAACGCGCCCCCAAATCGGAGACCGGGCTGGGGGCTGTACACGTCGGCTATTGTTGCGCTTTTCCAGGGGCATTGTCACGTGTGTTGCCCGGCTACCCTGCGCCCTGTACCACGGACTGGCATTCGCATGCCCATACATGTTGTGATTGTTAAGTGTATCTGGCAAATCCCGAAATTCACGCAAATAAACGCAATGGTTTCGCTGGCTGGTTGTCCATCACCTTTACGCAATGCTTATTCTATACCTTCTCTGTCATATTGTCAAGGGTTTATTGATGGGGCGTGGACATTCCCGCCGTGCGGTTCCCGTTGGCTACACATGGATAAGCTGTTTTCCTACAGTGGCCTGGGGTGCATGGGGCGCCGTGTGCGCTTGGGCCTTTCCGGGTAACCGTGCTATAAAAAGAAATGTACTGCACGGTGAGGAGAAGACACCATGGCAAATGAGCGGCTTGTTGCGCTTGCCGGTGAGCGTGCCGGCCAGACCTTCGCGATAGATGGGGTGTTTACCCTCGGGCGCACCCCGGAAAGCACCTTGCAATTTACGGATGATCTTCAGGTTTCGCGCCGCCATGCGCGGATCGAGCAAACAGACCGCGGTACCATGCTGCGCGATGAGGGCAGCGGCAACGGCACCTATGTGGGCAATCGCCGGGTTATCGAGTACCGCCTGAAACATGGCGACGTGCTGTGTGTAGGGGCGCAACAGTTCCGCTTCGAGAGCGATGCGCCGGAGGCCAAGCCGGATGCGGCATCTCGGGCACGGCCGGGCAGCAGCGTGAAGCTCGAGGTGGATGCCTCTCAGGTGATGGAGGCCGCGGACGCGGACAGCCTGCGCGCTACCTTTTTTGCACCGGGAGCACCTGCCAAGGAGGGCGCGGCGCGCGATATTGCCGAGCAGCGGCTTCAAGCGCTATACGCCGCCAACCAGGTCATTGCCAGTGAACGGGACCTGCAAAAGGTTTTCGAAGAGGTCATGGACCAGTTGTTCCGCCTGTTGCCCGCGCACAATGGCGTCATTCTCCTGCGCGAGCAGGAGTCGGGCGAACTGGTGACAGAATGCGTGCGCAGCGGCCGCCCCAATGTGACCATTACCATCAGCTCTTCGATTGTCGAGCGTGCGGTGAATAATGGCGAGGCGCTTATTACGCACAATGCCGCGGCGGATTCCCGGTTCGATATGGGGGGGAGCATCATCTCGCAGGGCATCACCTCGGCCATGTGTGCGCCCCTCAAGTATCAGGATTCCATTCTCGGCGTTATCTACCTTGATACGCGCGGTACCAGCCACGCATTCACCCGCAATGATCTGCACCTCCTGGTGACCCTGGCGGGGCCGGCGGCCGTGGCCATTCGCAATGCGCAGTATGTGAGTGAACTCGAGCGTTCTTATGAAGACACGCTCACCGTACTCGCCAACAGCATCGAGATGCGCGATCACTACACCGTAGGTCATACCTGGCGCGTGACCAACTTCAGCATGGCCATCGGCCGGGAACTCGGCTGGGACAATGAGAAGCTCAAGGAATGCGAGATGGGCGGCGTGCTCCACGACGTGGGCAAGATCGGCGTGCCCGATGCCATCCTATGTAAGCCCGACCGCCTCACAGACGCGGAATACCAGAAGATGAAGGTGCATCCCGAGCGCGGCGCACGCCTGTTGCAAGATGTCGCGCATCTACACCCGCTCATTCCCTATTGCCTGTACCACCACGAACGCTATGATGGTAAGGGCTACCCCTATGGCCTCGCCGGCAACGAAATCCCGCTCGAGGGGCGGGTATTGGCCGTGGCCGATGCCTTCGACGCACTCACGAGCAACCGCCCCTACCGCAAAGGGCTTGACTCGAAGGTGGCTATCGCCGAGATCGAGAAAGGAAAAGGTACGCAGTTCGATCCCGTCGTTGCCGATGCCTTTATACGCCTTTACCAGGAAGGCAGAGTACATCGCATTCTGCAGGACTATCTGAAGAAAGACGAGAAGAGCATCGCCTGTCCGTTTTGCAGCACCTTCATCCAGATGCCGGAGGGCGCCCAACAGGGTGACGAGTTCGACTGCGGCGTATGTCACCGGCGGTTGCGGCTCCAGGTCAGCAACGAGGCCTACTTCGGCGAGCTGCTGCCGCAACACGAAATGATGCCCCAGCACCGCGGCGGCGGCCCAAGCTGAGGAAGCGCCCGCTCAATTTCTGACGATAACCTCCCAGTTCACGCGGTAGAAGGCCGGTTTGGCCGGGGCGGTTGGTTCGCTGGCGCGGCTGGTGGCCTGGTATTTGCCCGGTGTGTCGAAGGGGTGCTCGAGGCGCAGGCCTTCGCCGGCCTGTGTGCCGTTTACACGCCACGCATGGTTCTTGTAGCGTAATTCTTTAGCCGTATGGCGCAAGGGAGCGCACTTGTTTCGCCAATCTGCCCCGTGATAGCGAAAACCGATGTGCGGCGGCGATAGCCATGCCGTCGCCGCAACTTTGGCCTGCGGTGGCTTGCTACCGCTTGTGCGCACGTGGGCTGGGGGCCGGGGACTGTCACCGCGCGAAGACCGCGCGCCATTATTGATCCTGCTGAGAATCCGATACCAGGGCACCCTGCCGCCATGCAGGGCCGCCTGTATCCGCTGCCGAGGCTGTGTTACACTGGTCCGGCTGGGAGAACAGGATCATGTTGAGAGCCGTGTATATGCGCCGGCATGTGTACGCCGCTATGTCCCTGCCCCTGCGGCCGCTGTCGATGCGCGTCCTGAATATCATTGCGATAGCGTGTCTCGCCGCCGGGTGTGCGCAGCAAGTCACCCAGCAGCCACCGCCGGCGTCGCCCGAAGTGATGCCGGCGACGGCGCCCGCACCGCCCGCCGTCGCCCCGGCTCCCGCATCCAGCGAAGCCCCCGCTGCTACCTTGGCACATCTGCGCGAAGCCGTTGCCGGGGAAGACCTGGCGGGCGTCACCGCCGCCTTCGCTCCGGGTTTCCGCCCCACTATTGCCCAGTGGGTGCAGACGCTGGGTGCTGCCGAGGTGCTGGATTTACTTGGCGCAGGCCTGCGCCGTATGCCCGCGCATGGCGGTTACCGGGTGGTCAGCCATCAGGTAACCGGCGGCGCCCGGCTCGAAGCCACCTACCCCGATTGGCCCGCCGCCCGCAAGGCCGTCGACCGGGCGAAAACGGATGCGCGCCAGGAGCGAATCTCCGTGCTGTACGGCGGCGCCGAGTTCGTGCCCTTGGATGGCGCCTGGTACCTCAAGCGCTGGTAACCGGCGATTGCCGCGCGCAGCCCCCCGATTTGTTACAAAGAGGGCAATTCTGCCAGCAGACTCCAACCCATTTCGGATCGATTTACGATGAGGCAACGATGCCATTTCGGATCGATTTATGATGAGGCAATTCGGCCCCTGGTGTGGCCCGTTTCGTTTTGCTACTATGTGGGTAAAGGATTCGCCATGAGTGTTGCAGAGCGAAACGAGGATAGGGGCCGTGAGGCCCGCGTGCTCCTTGCCTGCGGCGATATCGCCTTTGGCGCTACGTTGGCCGATTTTCTGGCCCGTGCGAACTATACGATCGAGCGGTGTCATGACGCGCAGGGGGTGTTGCGGCTCGTTGCCCGCCACCGCTACCAGGTGGTTGTGCTGGACCTGAACCTGCGCGAGGGGTCCGACGTGGATCTGGTGTCGTTCGTACGGCGGCGTTCGCCCGAGACCCAGCTCATACTCCTGTTCGATATGGAGATGATCGATCGGGCCCTGGAAGGCATTCGCTACGGTGCTTTTTTTTACCTGCCGACGAACAGCCCGCCATCGGATGTGGCTATGGTCGTGGACAAGGCGGTGCGCCAACTGGCACACGCGACAGCGGTCAGCGAATTCCGGCAAAACGTGTTTGAGGAGCTGGTGGGCAGTAGCGGCGCGATGCAGCGCGTGCTCGAGCTCATCTCGAAGGTGGCGCCAACGGACAGCACGGTGCTTCTGCTGGGGGAAAGCGGCACGGGCAAGGAAGTGCTCGCCAATGCCATCCACCGGCTCAGCGCACGGCGCGACCAGCCTTTTATCGCTATCAACTGCGCCGCCCTGCCGGAGGCCTTACTCGAAAGCGAGATGTTCGGGCATGTGAAGGGCGCATTTACCGGTGCGGAATCGGACAAGCGTGGCCTCTTCGAGGAGGCGGACGGGGGGACCATCTTCCTGGACGAGATCGGCGACATGTCGCCCATCACCCAGGCCAAGTTGCTGCGGGTGTTGCAGAACGGTGAGATACGCCCGGTCGGCGCGTCGGTGACGAAGCTGGTGGATGTACGGGTGGTGGCCGCGACGAACCAGGACCTTATCGAGGCCGTGCGGGCGCACAAGTTCCGGGAGGATCTGTATTTCCGGCTCAATGTCATTACGATACGCATTCCACCATTGCGTGAGCGCATGGAAGCGCTGCCGGTACTGGTGGAGCATTTTGTGCGCCGCTTCAGCCAGAAGCATGGCAAGCATGTGACCGGCATGGACGAGGCGGCCATGAACATCCTGCGCCACTACGATTTTCCCGGCAATGTGCGCGAGCTCGAGAGCATAGTCGCCCATGCGGTGATCCTCGCGGACACAGACCGCATTCGCGCGCGTGATCTGCCGGATCACGTGCAGCGGGGTGGTGCACCGCGCCTTGCGCTGGCGCATACGGAGGATGGGGTGCCCAGCCTCGCCGAGGTCGAAGAGCGCCATATTCGCTATGCCTTGGACCGGCTCGACGGTAATCAGACGCTGGCCGCGCAGAAGCTGGGTATATCCCGCTCGACCCTGTGGCGTAAGATGCGCGAATATGGTATCGACAAGGAACAACCCGCCTAATCCAGCGCTTCGGCGCCCTGGCCGCGCCAAGAAGTTGCTGGCACGACCCGCCACGGCTGTAGGCGCCTTCCTTCGGAATGAGCGGGCGTCATCGGCGGAATGGGCGGCCGTGTGCCGTTTTCCCTGCGTCACAGCACTTCCCGGTATCAGCGCGGGTAGCGGTTCTGGCCTACCCGCTGTCTCTATGTGTCACGATGTATGCGGCCTTTGGACAGCGCTGGCAGGCCACCGGAGTTCAAAGTAGCGCCCATGGCATGGCTATCCACGTCGCTCGCTGGTATTCGCTATCACGGAACAGATTGGCGAAACAAGTCCGTCCCCTTGCACGATACGGCAAAAGAGTTACCGCTTTTTTGTTATGGAGTGGCAGTAGAAGAACGGCACCTGTTCAAGAAACGACGCAACGTTTGCGAAACGTAAGCGGATTCCCCCAACACCGTCTACCGGCGGTAGGTCCATTCGCGTTGCGTGTACTTTTCCCGCGCCAGGGCCGCACTCGCCGCCATCTCTTCGGCCAAGGGACGGTCCGCGGGGTCATGCGCAGAAAACGCCGCGCACAACGCGGCCCGCAGGGTTTCCGGCGCGAGGGGCAAGCGGCCCACAAAAGCCCGATGTGCCCGCCCTCCGCGATACGCTGGTTGGTCCGCCGGTTCTTTCAAATACTGTGTCATGCTCGCCACGTTCGGCGCATACAGCAAGGTGCCATGATGCAGGATAGCGTGCCGGCGGCGGCGTTGCGCGTTGCCCGAAATCTTCTGCCCAGCCACTGCCAGGTCCGACACCCCCGCGGGTGCCGCGTCCACACCATGCAGCGAGAAGGCATGCGCCACCCGCCCGAGAATGTACTGGTAGGAATCGTGCAGCTTGCGCACTTGTGGAAAGCGCGCGAAGGTCAACACCAGCGTGTAATTCAGGCAGCCCGGCCCCTGCAATACACATCCCCCCGCACTGCAACGGCGCAGGATCGGCACTTCATCCGCCGCACAGGCTGTTTCCCGCACCTCCGCACGCAGTACTTGGGCTGTACCCAGCACCACAAACGGCGCCGTACTCTCCCAGAACCGCAGCGTGTCACCTGCCCGGCCCGACTCCGCACTGTCCAGCAGGACCTCATCCAAAGCGAGATTCTCCGCTGGCGTCGGCAATGTGATATCCATCCAGCGCATGCTTGCTCTGCCTGTTTCACCGCCTCATCGCGGGCGGTGCACCCGGCCGGTGCACGCCAGTGTCTGGCTGCTTCTTTCGCAGAAATGGTGGCAAAGGCCCCGCCAACGGCGCCCGCTAGAGAAAGCCGGCCTTGACCGGCGGCCAAAAACGCAGCACCGCCACGCCGATCAACTGGTCTTCGTGAATCGGGCCGAACGAGCGGCTGTCTTTCGAAAGGCTGCGATGATCCCCGAGCACGTAGTATTCCTCATTCCCGAGCACAATGTCGTCGAGATCCGGCGACAACTGCTCCTCGGGTGAGAGGTAGTCCTCCGGGAGACGGCGATGGTCTACATACACCTCGCCCTCGAGAAACTGAACGCGCACCCCCGGCTCCGCGGCTTCGACATCCGCGTTCACCATATTGCCGCGCTGTTTGGGTCCTTTGGCAACCACCCGTTTGATATACCGTTTCTTCGTGCCGCCCTGGCTTTCAAACACCACGATATCGCCTTGGTCAACCGGATCCAGCACCGACAGCAATGGAAGGTGACTCAGTTTCAGCGGCAGTTTCAGAACCAGAATCCGTTCGCCATTTTCGAGTGTGGGGAACATCGACGGTCCCTGGACCTCGTAGCCTTCGATGACAAAGGTTTTTAGAAGCAGGAATAGCACGAGAAACAAGAGCACCATCTTGATGAGCTCGAGAATCTCGCGCCTCACTTCGCCCGGTTGCGAGGAGGACGTGCCCGTGGGCTCCTGAATAGAACTGCTGCTCACGAACGTGTGTTCCTTCATGCGGTTGTTTGCGGCGGCCGGAAACGTCCGGCCCGCAGGCGTTTTGCAGAAAATTTCCAAGGCGCGGTTCGCGTAGCCGGAGACCGCAACGCAATCGACTGTGTCCAGGAGCCGATACCGTTGGCGGGTGGCCGGCAGTGAATTGCCGCATTGCTTTGCCATGCTGCGTGCGAACCCGCAGCACTTCGGGGGGGCTAGCCCTCGCCCAGCACGCCGATAAACGCGTGGGGGGCCCCCTCCACCACCAGCAACAGCTTCTGGTTATCGGTGGTGAACTGCATGTTCGCCATATCGAAATTGTCCGGCAGAATACGGATTGTCTCAATGTTTTCCCGGGGAATCATGATCGCCTGCGGCTTCGTGTCTACCTGCACGCCCTGCGGGTTCTGGCGCGTAATCATCAGCCCCCTTGCCTCCAATACAACCCAATGGTCGTTGAACGCCGTCACCTTGCCCACATAGCACCAGGGCTTCTCCTCGTGAAAAGCCTTCTTGCACTTCACCCGCACAATACGGTCCTTGATCATGCCGTCATCTCCCGTGGTCGAATTGCGCTGCACTGCCTACTGTTCTGGACATGGCGCCGGTTTCATGCAGACCTTCAAAACCAACGCGCGTCCTCTTCCCAAGATGAGCACCCGCGAGCAACCAGGTGCTACCCGCCAGGGCACAGTATGACTATACCATACAGCCCCCACTTCACGGGATATGGCAGCGCGGGACAGCGGGTGGAGGCACAAGCCCCGGGCGCTAAGCGTTTACGGCCTATGCAACAGCCCCAGGCTGCCAATCCGCGCGGTCCTCAAACTTTCGCACTGTTCCGCCTGCTCAAGTACAGAGCCCGGCCTCTGCCGCAAAAGCACCTCGAACGACCTGCCTGATCAAGCGATACCCCGGCGCTGCTCATACGCGGCAATCTTGTCCGCATGGCGCAGCGTGAGGCCGATCTGGTCCCAGCCGTTCACGAGCCGCTCTTTGAGGAACGGGTGAATGTCGAACACAATGGACTCGCCGTTGGGCTTCGTGATGGTCTGTGCCTCGACATCGACGGTGAGCTGATACCCTTCCTGCGCACGCACTTCGGCGAACAATTGCTCGATGGTTTCGGCGGGCAGCACGATGGGCAGCATGCCGTTGTTGAAACAGTTGTTGAAGAAGATGTCGGCGTAGGACGGTGCAAGGATAATGCGGATGCCGTAGTCGTGCAGCGCCCAGGGTGCGTGCTCGCGCGAGGACCCGCAGCCAAAGTTGTCCTTCGCCAGCAGAATGCTCGCCTCCCGGTAGCGCGGCTGGTTCATCTCGAAGTCCGGATTTGGCGTCTTTCCGTCATCGAGGTAGCGCCAGTCGTAGAACAGCACATCCCCATACCCCGTGCGCTCGATGCGCTTGAGGAATTGCTTCGGGATGATCTGGTCGGTGTCCACGTTCAGCGCCTCGAGCGGCGCCACAATGCCGGTAATCTGTCGCAGGGGTTCCATTCACGTTTCCTTCTTTACAGCGAAATGCCGCCGTCCTCTTCGATAATCTGTTTCATGCGGTCGATGAACGCGCGCACACGGGGGAGCCAGTCTTAGACATCCTCTTCCTGCACATTTGCCAAGTCCGCGTAGTCTACCTCCTGACGCTGCGCGAAAAGATCGTTGTAAAGCGTGCCCGCTTCCGTTGACAACCGCCCGGTCTTGACAAGCTCTTTGTTGACGAATGAGCGAACACCGGTGTGTTTGGACGTGCGTCTTCCCGTCGCGGACAGCCAAGCCAAGGCCGCATAGAAGCACGCATAATAGAGACGGTTTGTGCATTGAGGAAATCGTCCGCCTCGACAAAGATCTTCGCTCCCTCGGACGCTGCCTCAGCACGTTCGACTCTGTAGCGTACGATTTCTTCCTTCTCTGGACTCACAGCCTTATGCCTTCTTCGTCGATGTTTTCGTGCAATGGCATGGCTCGGGCAAGCTTGGAGTCCCAGAATTCCTTCGTGCGAATTATGGGAACCAGGATTTCATCGGACGCTAGTTCCACTTTATGTATTGCGCTCATCAAAGCATTGCGCTCGTGCCGGTCCGGCTCTTCGCTCAAGAGCACCAGCAGGTCCCA
>CAZMVU010000004.1:0-9108 GCA_964569295.1 uncultured Nitrospirales bacterium | reverse complement strand
AAGCATTGCGCTCGTGCCGGTCCGGCTCTTCGCTCAAGAGCACCAGCAGGTCCCAGTCGGAGCCGGGTTCGGCATCGCCGCGGGCGCGCGAACCATAGAGGATGATCTCGGCTTCGGGGTCGAAGCCGCGGACCACCTCCTTGATTCGTTGCAGCAGCGCCTCGCGCTCCATGGGTTTCTCCTGCCGGTACGGCGATTACAACGAAAAGCCGCCGTCCTCTTCGATGATCTGTTTCATGCGGTCGATGAACGCGCGCACGCGGGGGAGCCAGTCTTGGACATCGTCCCGGCTTATTGCCACGAAGAGCGTATAGTCCGCGTCTTGGCGGCGCAGGAACAGCCGGTTATACATGTCGCCGTTTTCGTATGAAAGCCGGCCTGTCTTCACCAAGTCTCTGTTCACGACGGCCCGGACGCCGGTATGCTTGGACGCATCCTTGCGTACCACTTCCATCCACGCCACCGCCGCATAGAAGCAGGCGTAGTAAAGCCGGTTCGTGCTCTGGAGATAGTCCTCCGCGTCGAAGAACATGTGGGCCCCCTGGAGCGTAGCTTCTGCACGCTCCAACCGGTACCGTACGATGTCCTCGATTTCCGGCTTCAAAGCTTCACCCCGTCCCGGTCCACGTTTTCATGATACTGCATGGCCTGGGCTCGCGGTGAGTCCCAGAATCCTTTACTTCGGATAATGGGGACAAGAATCTCGTCCGATTCAAGTTCTATCTGATAGATGGCACTCTCGATGGCCGCCCGCTCATGGCGGTCCGGCTCTTCGCTCAAGAGCACCAGCAGGTCCCAGTCGGAGCCGGGTTCGGCATCGCCGCGGGCGCGCGAACCATAGAGGATGATCTCGGCTTCGGGGTCGAAGCCGCGGACCACCTCCTTGATTCGTTGCAACAGCGCCTCGCGCTCCATATCGGATTGCTCCTTCCCTTTTGTGTTGCCGGGTGTTGGTTCTTAGGTCAGATTCGACTGATCCTTTTGCTCCACAATCGAAGTCAACTCCTCGATGAAATGCGATGCTCCCTCAAGCCAGTTGAGCACATCTTCCCTTTCCGCACGAAGGATGTCTTCGTAGTCAAACTGCATCCTTCTTCTAAACAAAGTCTTATAGGTGCGGCCGGCTTCTTTGGAAACGGCGCCGGGATGCACAAAGTGTTTATTGAACAACCCCTCGACACCAGTATGTTTCGAGGAGTGCAAATCCTGGGTATACAGCAGTGCATTGACTGCGTAGAAACATGCGTAATACAGCCTGTTGACAGCGCCATTCCATGCTTGCGCATTACAAAGGACGCGGGCTTCTTCGAGCGTCTCCTTTGCCTTTTCGAGGCGCAAACGTACTATTTCACGCTGCTCCGGGCTCATATCGTCACGCCGTCTCTTGCGACCTCTCTGTAGAAGGGCATCGCTTGAGTCAGTGGCCGTCGCCAATAATCCCGGTCATGGATGATCGGCGTGACGACCTCATCGGCCTCCAACTCTACATCATAGAGGGCGTCGCAGAGTTCCTGCTCGAAGGACTTGTTCTCCGGCCCAGTATACAGAACCAGCAGATCCCAATCAGATTCTTTGGTCGCATCGCCGCGGGCGCGCGAACCATAGAGGATGATCTCGGCTTCGGGGTCGAAGCCGCGGACCACCTCCTTGATTCGTTGCAGCAGCGCCTCGCGCTCCATGGGCTTAAGCTCCTCAGTAGGTCTTCACACGCACGACCCGGGTGCGGCGTCCGTATTCCGTGCCGCCGTGCGTGGCGAAGTCGAGCAACACGCCAATGATAATCAAGAGCAAACCGACGCCGCGAATCGCGCCGACCTCGTTCATCGCAAGCGCCCATGCGCAGGTCGTGAAGGGCAGGAAGACAAAGCCCAGCAACGGCCACAGCCGGGTCTCGAATGCGGTCGCCGTGTAGGCCACCAACCACATAACCACCAGCGCACCGCGCGGGAAAAACACGGCAATTGCAGCAAAGAGGCAAGGCATATGATTTCTCCTTCTGTTTCGATTCTACCCGCTGCGCGCGGGTGGCCGCCTCTTGAGTGCAAGCTGCGTGCCGGGTGCTAAAACGTCTCGAGCAACCGCTTTGCCGCCGCCACAAATGCCTCCGCCGATTTCAGCCATGCTTTGAGTTTGTCCGCGTCTACCGTGTAGCGGTCCTCATAGTCCGCCGGCTTCTTCTTCAGGTTTGAGTTGTGCAACTGAGGCAAGTAAAATGCGCAACCCACTCGGGCGCAACAAGTTAGCGACATGCTGCCACGCGCCCAAAAGCGAAGGGATTGCGCATGAAAGTCCAAGGACTCAAAAGCCTGTTTTCGTTCAAAGGTTACGTCTTGGATAAGATACGTTTTTCCGGGGAGATAGTGCAAGCCACGTGGCGGCGAGACATGCGTCACGCGGTGAAATGTCCGGAGTGCGGACGCGCCATGACTGCGCGCCGTCTTTGGTTGTTTGGGCTGATACCGCGTTGCTAGACTTGTGCGCAGCATGATTGAAAGGGCTGGTCATGAGTCGAGCACGGATAGCGTTGCCTGAGGATGCGCTTGCGGAATTCTGCCGGCGCCATCACATTCGCCGGTTGGCGTTCTTCGGTTCCGTACTGCGCGACGATTTCGGTCCCGAGAGCGATGTGGACGTGCTCGTCGAGTTCGAACCGGGGCACTGCGTGGGACTGATCCCATTTGCCGGCATGGAGAACGAGCTTTCGGACCTCATCGGGCGTAAGGTGGACCTCACGACGCCCGCCGGGCTGAGTCCCTATTTCCGGGATGAGGCCTTGGCCGAGGCGGAAACACACTATGTCGCGGCATGACGATACGGTCTATTTGCGCCACATGCTCGACCATGCGCGAACAGCGGTTGAAATGACTTCCGAGAAAAGCCGTTCCTCCTTGGATACAGAACCGATGTTGCGTTACGCGTTGCTTCACCTCGTGGCAATACCGGGGGAGGCCGCTGGCCGTGTGTCGTCCACGGGACATTCCAAGTATAGGCGGAATTCCCTGGCGCGACATCATCGGAATGCGAAACATGCTTATCCACGGTTACGATATCGTGGACTTGGATATTCTGTGGCATACCGTGGACGAAGACCGTCCGGCTTTGATTGCCATAATCGAGCCCCTCATTGAGAACGGGGACGGGGCATGAGATGCCGTTGAGCATCCCCCGCGCTTCCAAATAAGAATTCGGGTAATTCTTTAGCCGTATGGCGCAAGGGAGCGCACGTGTTTCGCCAATCTGCCCTGTGATAGCGAATACCAGTCGTGCGATGGGGATAGCCATGCCTACATCGTGACTCATAGAAACAGCGGGTGGGCCAGAACCGCTCCCTGCGCCGATACCGGGGAGCCCCACGAAGTAGGCAAACGGCTCACGGGAAACGGCTAAAGAATTACAAATTCGGGAACCAGGATGACCGGGCCCGCAGCCACCTCATCATATAGTTACGCAAGAAATGCTCAGCGCCTATAAGAACAGGGCTACGCACTCCCAGGGTGCGGAAGTTGGGCTATGCTGTGGCGCGATTCGTAACACACGTCTCCGTTGATCCGCCGTGCATGGCAACGGTAGGCTCATGGCACCCCCGCACTTCAGCGGGGCGTGAAGCCGGAGGATGTTTCATGCGTACGGTATTTGTGGGTGTGCTTGTGTTGATGCTCGGCGGCGCGGCGATGGGGGAGGGCGTGCCGGAGAACGTGTACCAGGGCGAGCTGGTGGCCTACCCGGGGCCGTGGGCTTTCGAGATTCCCAAGGCGCACATCATCCTCGTGAGCGATGCCCAGATTCTCGCGCTGACCAACCCGGACGAGGAGGTCGATCTGGGTATTGGCGGCACACCGCGTGTCACCACTTTGCGCCAACTCTGCGAGGAGGCCCAGGCCCAGGGCCGGCGCACGCTCATCTTCGCCTTCGACTACTTTTTCACGCAGTATCGGGAAGGGCAGGCGGGCGTGCGCGAACTCACCCCGGACAGGCCCGCCTACATCGAACACATCGCCACGATCAGCGAATTCGCGCAGGATTACGGTATCGGCCTCGAGCTGAGCCTGCTGAGCCCGCTCGAGATCGGCCCGGGCTACATGGCCGAGACCGGCGAATCCGGCCTTTGGATGCACTACCGCAAGGGCCTGCGCGACCCGGACACCGGCGCCTACAGCGTGCAGCTCTGGCGGCAGACGCAGTGGGCCAACAACAAGGGCGTCGTGCCGATCGAAGCCGCCGGGGTGCGGGTGTTCGCCTTTCCCGAGCGGCCCGTGGGCGGCACGCCCTATCGCGTGGTGCTGCCGCGGCGCATTGTCGAGATTACCGATACCGCGGCAGTCGAGGTGTTCGAGGGCACACAGCACGCCCGGGGCGACTACCAGGCGGTGCGTATCCGCGTGCATGGCACGGGCGGCGAGGCGCCCGGCTGCAACCGGGTGCTCGTGGTGCAGCAGTACCGTGTGCCGGAGATGGACTACTTCAGCGAGACGGCCTCGCCGTACCTCGAGGGCCTGGTCGACCGCTATGCCGATGCCGGGGTGAAGCTCCACGGCCTCTACAGCGACGAGATGCACATCCAACAGGACTGGCATTACTTCGGCCACCACGATCACGGCGCGTTCGCCCTGCGCTACGTGAGCCCCGGCTTTCAGAAAGCGTTCGCGGAAAAGTTCGGGGAAGAATACGCCGACTTCGCCCGGTACCTGGTCTACTTCTGCCATGGCCAGGAGGATTTCGCGAATGACCTCACGGCGAAGGCGGACGTCATGCATGTCTTCGGCGATTCACCCCGCGACATACACGAGACCATGCTGCTGCGTTCACGGTACTACCGCTTCCTGCACGACGGCGTGGTCGATCTCTTCGCCGATGCCAAGGCCCACGCGGAACAGCGCATGGGCCACCGCCTCGAGGCGCGCGCACACCCCACCTGGGCCGAAAGCCCCACCATCGACATGTGGGAAACGGGCGGCCAGCCGCGCGCACGCTGGCAATACGAGTACACGCCCAACTTCGTCTGGTCGGACACCGTGCATCAGGCGGCGTCGGCGTGCATGGACTACTTCAAGTGGAACGATTTCCTCACCGGCAACGGCAACGACCACGCGGAGGGCGGCTGGCTCGACCGCAATTACTACGCCCTCGCCCTCGGGTGCAGCGTGGGCATTCTGAACGATGTACCCTACGCCTACGCCGCGCACTGGGGCATGCCGCAGGAGGTGCGCGTGCGCCGGCGCGCGCTTCAGACCGCCTATGGCGCCGCGGGCGACCCCTGGCACGGCATGGTGCAAAACATGCAGCACCGGGATGCCGAGGTGCTCATGCTCTACCCCCTCGATCTCGTGGCGGCGGACGAGCGCTTCGGCTCGTGGATGACCCAATATGGCTATGCCAACTACGTCACCCAGCAGGAACTGATCGACCATGGCCGCGTCGAGAACGGCGCCGTCCACATGGCGGGACGCCGCTTCACCACCGTGTGTACGCTCTTCGAACCCCTGCCCGATCAGCGACTCCTGCCCATGCTCGACAGCCTTGCCGAACAGGGCGGGCGCGTCATTTGGTCGGGGCCGCCGCCGCTCATCGACCGCGAAGGCAACGACGTGCAGGCGGTATGGCAGGCGCTCACCGGGGCCGTGCCGGAATCAAGCGTTGACTTGGGGCGCATCGCCGCGGGCAAGCGCGTCGAATTCGAAGGGCCGCTCGAAGGTGTTGCACCGCAGACCATCCTCACCCACTACCTGCCCGACCGCTTTTACCCGGTGACGCCACAGGATGGCGCCGCCATCGCCGCGCGCGTGGGCGAGGACGTCGCCGGTACGCTGCGTATGACCGAGGCCGGCGGCACGGTGGCCTTCCTCGGGTTCCGGCCGCGCGATGACCAGGCGCAAAGCCTCGGCTACGACGTGCGTACCTGGTTCGACGTACTCCACACACTCGGCGCATATCCCGGCAGCGATAATCCGGAGGCTGTCTCGCGCACGGGCGATTACCTCGCCTGCCGCTTCCCGAACGGCACGGTGAGCATCGCGCCGCACCTGCGTGAGCTCGAGGAGGGCTGGCCCGGGGGCTTTGTGCGCGACCGCGAGGAAGACGAGAAGATTGTCGCGCAGCTCGATCTCCCCCCGCTGGACTACACGCTCGATGCGTTTCAGGTTGCCGGGCACACCGTCTCCTATGCAGGCCGGGGTGTGGTGAGTTTCCGAGTCGACGAAGACGGCGCGCTTGTCGCCTTCGCCGGACAGCATGCGGACCGCATCACCGTGGACGGGCGTGAAACGGTCTTCGCCTGCAAGCCCATGCCGATCATCGCCTGGGCGCCGGTGCCGTCCGAGTGCCAGGTCGAGAACGGCGCCGTGCTTCGGTTGCGCATCCACGGCCAGGGCACGGTGCGTATCCCTGCGGCCGGTCTGCCGAACGCCATGCACTTCGTGGCGCAGGGCGCCAAGCCCGGCAGCCGCGGCGTCCCCGTCGCCAGCCGCCGCGAGGGCGAGGCCTTCGTGCTCGACATGACGCCGGAAGTCACCAACCGTTGGTTGTACGCCATTCCGGGAGACGCCTCATGAAGCTATCCTTTCTTGTACGACGGTATTGGTTTTCATTGGGCTGAAAGCGCAGAAACAACCTTTCTGCCCGCGAGATTCTAGCCACAGGAGATACAGCATGGTCTCATTTGATCTGACGGGTAAGGTGGCCCTGGTGACCGGCGCGAGCCGGGGCATCGGCGAAGCCGTTGCGAAAGGGCTCGCGGAACAGGGTGCGGCTGTTGTGCTCACTTCGCGCAAGCAGGAGGGACTCGAAGCCGCCGCTGCGGCGATCAACGAGGCGGGCGGCCAGGCGGTGCCCATCGCATGCCATGTG
Organism: uncultured Nitrospirales bacterium; assembly: GCA_964569295.1. Classification (GTDB taxonomy): domain Bacteria; phylum Hydrogenedentota; class Hydrogenedentia; order Hydrogenedentales; family JAGMZX01; genus CAZMVU01. The sequence goes on along the minus strand of CAZMVU010000004.1, from coordinate 2,265 downwards.
GGCAAGCCGGCGATGGTCGAGGCCCTGTTCACGCGGATCACGGAGTCCTTCGGCAAGCTCGACATTCTCGTGAACAACGCGGCCACGAACCCCTACTTCGGGCCGGTGCTCGATGCGCCGGAATGGGCGTACGACAAGACCTTCGAGGTGAACTGCAAGGGCTACTTCCTCGTGGCGCAACAGGCGGCGCGGATGATGGCAAAGCAGGGGAGCGGCTCGATCATCAATATAGCGAGCGTCGAGGGGATCACGCCGTCGCCGATGATGGGCGTCTACTCGATGACCAAGGCAGCGGTGGTTATGATGACCAAGGTCTTCGCGAAAGAGCTTGGCGGCTCGAATGTGCGCTGCAACTGCATCGCGCCCGGCCTCACCAACACGCACTTTGCCCAGGTGCTCATCGACACGCCGGAAATCCACGAACACTACACCAGCCGCGCACCCCTCGGGCGCCATGCGGAGCCGGAAGAAATCGTGGGCGCGGCGGTGTACCTGGCGTCCGACGCCGCCACCTACACCACCGGCGCGGTCATCCCCGTGGACGGCGGCACCGCGGCGTAGGCGCAGGGGACAGTCATCCGGCGCCAGAGGCAAGAATGACACTGGTCGCCCTCGGGCGCGGGACTGCCCCAAACACACAAGTCAAGGCATCAAGGGGTGACGGTATCCTACCCGATCCCGAGCCGCTCTTTGATCTGTTCGAGGGGCACGCCCTTGGTCTCGGGCATAAGGAAGATGACCCACAGGAGTTGCAGGAACATCATGGCGGCATAGACCGCGAAAATATGGCCCGTGTTGAATTGCGCAAAGAACGGGAAGGTGCCCGCCACGACGGCATTCATGATCCAATGGGTGAAGCTGCCGAGCCCCTGGCCGCGCGCGCGCACCTTGTTCGGGAAAATCTCGCCGATGAATACCCAGATAACCGCGCCCTGGCCGAAGGCATGGGATGCGATAAACAGCATGAGCGCGCCCAGCACGACGAGCCCGCCGGTGTCAGTGAACTCGGCCCCGTATTGATAGAAGCACGCGGAAACGGTGGCGAGGCTGACGATGTAGCCAATGGACCCAACAAACATGAGCCGCTTGCGGCCGAAGTGGTCGATGATAAGGAGCGCGGCCATGGTGAACACGAGGTTCGTAAACCCGATGATAACCGAGGACAGGTAGGCGGCGTTTTCCCCGGCGCCGGCCATCTCGAAGATACGCGGGGCATAGTAGAGCACGGCGTTGATGCCGGAAAGCTGGTTGAACATGGCGATGAGCACGGCGAGCAGGATGGCCTTGCTGTACTTCGCCTGGAAAAACGGCTCGCGCAGCGCATTCTCTTCGGCGGCGAGGGAGGCCTCTATAGCGCCGATCTCCTCATCGACACCGCCCGTATCGGTGCCGAAGCGTTCGAGCACGGGCCGTGCTTCGTCATTGAGCCCTTGCGCCACGAGCCAGCGCGGGCTGCGCGGTACGAGCAACAGCAATACGAAGAACACCGCCGCCGGCGCCGCCTCGACGCCGAACATCCAGCGCCACTCGATGTCACCCAGGCCAAGCAGCTTGATGATGTAGTTCGAGAGGAAGGCGAGCAGGATTCCGAGCACAATGTTGAACTGGGTGAGCGCCACCAGCCGCCCCCGGTAACGCGCGGGCGATATTTCAGCCGTGTACATGGGCGATACCACGGACGCGCCCCCCACACCGATGCCGCCGATGAACCGGAAAACAATGAACGAGTGCCAGTCCCACGCAAGTGCGCTGCCCACCGCAGAGACGAAGTACAACGCGGCGATGATAAACAGGGTTGTGCGGCGCCCGAGGAGGTCGGCGGGTTTCCCCGCGATGAGCGCGCCGGCAATCGTGCCGATGAGCGCCGTGCTTACGGTAAAACCGAGCCAACTCTCGTTGAGGGTGAAGACCCGCTCGAGGGCCGACACGGTGCCGCTGATAACGGCCGTGTCGAAGCCGAAGAGCAGGCCGCCCAGCGCGGCGATGAGGGCGGTACCGAAAAGCGAACGGTTCATGGTGATTCCCTTACTTTTTTGGGGTGCAGTTCTTCTGCTACCGATGTTCCGGTTGCTTCGATGCCAGTTATGGACGAGCAAAACGGGACTGACACAAGCGAGCGAGTCCCCGAGCGAGACGGGTCTGTCCCTGGTTTTGCGGCCTTGGAGAGAAGCGTCGCGATTTTTCCCGGATTTCGCAAAGAAAGGGACAGTCCCTGCTCGCGGACTCGCGAGGACAGTCCCTTTGTTTGCTTCACTTTTTCACCAA
>CAZMVU010000003.1:0-81431 GCA_964569295.1 uncultured Nitrospirales bacterium | reverse complement strand
CGCACGCTGGTATTCGCTATCACGGAACAGATTGGCAAAACGAGTGCGCCGCGTTACGCCATACGGCTAAAGAATTACCGCGAAATAAGTCGCCCAATCTAGTGGGCCGGCCCGATGGGCGCCGGCACACAGAAACCATCTTCCGTGCTGCGTTGGGGACAGGCCACGTAGCCGTCGCTGTTGAAGAACTGAATAAGGCGCAGCAGCTCGGTCAGGTCGATGCCCCAATTGGGCGTGCGCTCCGGATTGTAGTCGCTGTGATGCGAACAGCATTCTCGCGCCGTGCCGGGGCCTGGCACAAAACCGTCTTCCGTGGCAGTGGGCGAGGCCGCGCAATGGAAGCCGCCGCTGTTGAAAAACTGGATCACACGCAGCAACTCGGACAGGCTTATTTCATTGTCTTCATTCTGGTCTGCCGTGTGATACGCCCTATCACAGTAGTCCCCTTCGCCTTCGCCTTCGCCTTCGCCTTCGCCTTCGCCTTCGCCTTCGCCTTCGCCTTCCGCGGCGGGCGGCGCGAACATGCCCTCGCCGAAACTGGCGCCGGCAGGCACAGACCAGATGCTGATCCAGGGAATCTGTTCGAGGGTAACGTCGGGCGGCAATGTGAGTTCCAGGGTTTCGTTCAGGTACGGCCTGTCACGCAGCAGGTTACCAGAAAGCACGGTATAGTCTGCGAAGGTCTGATCAGCTGCGCCGACCACACGCACCTCAGTGCCTTCACCATCGTAATTGAAGTTCTCGATGACGATGGTGCAGTTGTCGATGATTCGCGCTGTGCCCGACACGCCATGGGCCAATGCAGACAAGTGGACCTCCCAGCCAACACGCGGGTCATCGGCGCCACACGAATCCCCTTCCCCTTCGCCTTCGCCTTCCCCTTCGCCTTCCCCGGGCGCCTGTAACGCGATCACTTTGGACCAGCGTGCAGGGAACCGGATGTCGCTCTCGGGCTGGCTTGGATTCCAGGCGGCATCGCCCACATACATGGTGTCGTCGGTGATGCGGAACACGGTGAACCGGCCGCGTCCGTCGGGGTTCCAGCGTGGGGTAGCGTAGTACGGGCTGCCCACGTTGAACACATCGAGGCCGTTCCAGTTGTAGTAACCGCTATTGTGGGCGTGGCCGTGGATGTGCGCAATAACGTCGTACTCGGCGATGACGTTCAAGTAGTCCTGCGCTTCCTGCTCGGTCCACCAGCCGTTGAAGTCCCACGTGGAGTAGAAGCCGTAATGCGCGATTATGACGACCCGCTTGTCCGTGCCGCGCACGTGTGTGGCGAGGTCGTCTTCGAGGAAAGTGAGCGCGTTACGTGGGTCAAGGGCGCCGGGCACTTCGGTTTCGGGCACCACATCCGACGGACACAGGTTCACTTGCACAAAGTGGATGTTGTCCCACTCCCACGAGTAATGCCCATCCATCTCCGGCGCGGTATTAAGCAGGCCCGGCCGGTAGGGATTGCGCTTGGCCACGCTGTCCGCAACGGGATGTTCCTCGTCCACACGGTAGCCCACGTGATCATAGGTGAAGTAGTCGTGGTTGCCGTAGCCTTCGTAGACGGGCAGATCGAGTAGCCCGCCGTCGTTGCCGCATAGGCCATAGTAGGTGATGAACTCACCAAGGTCGTTGGCGGAATAGTAGCGTCCGTCGCGGCCGTCATTCGAGATATCGCCGGCGATGATCACGCCGCGCACGCGGCTGACCGGCTGGTCCACCCAGAACGGCGGCTCGTTCCACGAAAGCAGACTTTCCGCCGCGTTCAAGGCGCGCACATTCAGCGCGTTGCGGTCGGCCGCGCCGCTGGGAATCTGGCAGTCGCCGAAGGCGATAAAGGTGACATCGGTCTTGCCTGTGCCCGCCCACCAGTTCGCCACCGGGCTGTCGCCGTTTTCCGGACAGCCGAGATCGAAATCGTGCTCGCACAGCCCCGGACAGCCGATGGTCTCGCCCTCTCCTTCACCCTCACCGCCGACATCGAGGTTGAAGTCGGGGCACTCTGCCGGACACCCGCCGCCGTCCGTGGTCATCGTATCGTCGAGTGCGGCGGCCACGAAGTCGTCAAAGTCGTCGGGCACCATGCTCACGTGGCCGTTGTACTCGCCGCGGTTACACACGGCATCCCGATCGGCATCGCCCTCGGATGCGAGGTAGGCCGCGGCAGACCGGTCGAATTTTTCGAGGTCGGGCAACGGCAAGGTTGGGGCCGCTTCCCGTAGAAGCCCGAGCAGCGCGTTGATCGATTCGGGGTCACCAAGCGTGGCCAGGCCAGTAATGAGCCGCTCCATCTCCTTTTCGGTCACGAAGTAGAAGAGGATCTGGCTGAACTCGATAGCTTTGAGCTCTTCGACATAGGCATCGGCCGGTGCGATATTGAAATTCCACGACGCGCGCACACAGCAATACACCGGGTTGTCCACATCCGCGAGAATCGTATCCATGAGACGCGCATGAGCCACCTCGGGGATGCCGTTTTCATCCAAATCAGTGGAGTCGACATCGAGGTTCGGATCTATGAGTGGCAACACGGCCTCATAGGCCTTGCGCAACACCACCTCCATGCCCGCCTCGAAACCGGGGTCCTCGCAGGCCACGTCGCATGGCGGTGCGCACGAATCCGCCGCCGTGCGGGCATATGGAGGTGCCAGTGCAAAGGCGCCTCCCGCAAGAACCAGGGTCAATAGGGACATTACAATGCCCACATGTGATCGCATATGCATAGGGGTTTCCCTGTAACTCGGCGCTGCACGCCCAATGCATGCAGCGAGACATGCCCGACCCGCCATTGATTTCTCGTCACCTTCGTATCCCCGCCAGCTTTTATGTTAGCACATGTTGTCTCACCGAACAGGTTCCGGCCACGAGTTTGTCCTGGCTTACAGGTTCACCATCTGCATCCCCCCCTCGGGATAGCGTGTACCGGCGGCGGCGCCTTTCGGTGCGATGTCGTCGATGCGGCGCAGGTCTTCCGGGGTGAGGCTGACCGCCGCAGCGCCCTTGTTCTCGTCGATACGGTGCGGGTGGCGCGTGCCTGGGATGGGCACGATATCCTCGCCCTGGTGCAGCAGCCACGCGAGCGCGAGTTGGCCGGCGGTGCAGCCCTTCTCCTCCGCCATGGCGTGGATGGCGTCGACCAGGTCGAGGTTTTTCTGGAAGTTCTCGCCCTTGAACCGGGGGTTGTCCCGGCGCCAGTCGTCGGGTGCGAGGTCGTCGATGCTGCGAATCTGCCCGGTGAGGAATCCGCGTCCGAGCGGGCTGTAGGCCACGAAGCCGATACCCAACTCGCGGCACGTCACAAGGATTTCATCTTCCGGGTCGCGCGACCAGAGGGAGTACTCCGTCTGTAGCGCGGTGATCGGGTGGGTGGCGTGTGCCCGGCGGATGGTCTGGGGGCCTGCTTCCGACAGGCCGAGGCCGCGCACCTTGCCCGCCTGCACCAACTCCGCCATGGCGCCCATAGTCTCCTCGATGGGTACCTCCGGGTCGACTCGGTGCTGGTAGTAGAGGTCGATGGTGTCGATGCCGAGGCGCTTGAGGCTGGCGTCGCACGCCTGCTTCACGTAGTCCGGCTTGCCGGACACGCCCACCACGTTGCCGTCGTCATCGCGCACGATGGCGAACTTCGTGGCGAGCTGCACCTCGTCGCGCCGGGTCTTGAGCACGTCGGCCACGAGCTTCTCGTTCTCGCCGCAGCCGTACATGTCGGCCGTGTCCCAGAAAGTCATGCCCACATCGAGGCTGTGGTTGAGTGTGGCGATATTGTGCGCGCGGTCCGACGGGCCGTAGAAATCCGACATGCCCATGCAGCCGAGCCCGATACGGGACACTTCGAGTCCTTGGTTGCCGAGGGATACTTTCTTCATGGTGATCGTCCTCCATTGTGTTTGCGGTTCCCATGATGCCTGACAGCAAGCGTGCAAAAAAAGTGCCGCCGTTTGCGGCGTAACGGGGCAACTTCGGGTTTACGGCTCGGGGGACGCTCGCCCTCCCATTCTTTTCATATCTCCTCTTCTCTTCTCTGTGTCTCCGTGGTGAAAACTCTTCCCTTCCCCCGTGCACCGGTCCGGCCGCGTGTGGTACCATCTGGCCTTTCATCCGATGTTTTTGCACAAGCGAGGTGTATCTCCCATGGCCAGCGGCAAGTATGAGCACAAGGCAATCGAACAGAAGTGGCAGGCGTTCTGGCTAGAGAACAAGACCTTCAAGACCGAGCTCGACACGTCGAAGCCGAAGTATTACGTGTTGGACATGTTCCCCTATCCGAGCGGCGCGGGTCTGCACGTCGGCCACCCGGAAGGCTACACCGCCACGGATATCGTGGCGCGGTACAAGCGCATGAAGGGCTTCAACGTGCTGCACCCCATGGGGTGGGACGCCTTCGGCCTGCCCGCCGAGCGCCACGCCGTGCGCACGGGCGAACACCCGGCCGAGGTTACCAACCAGAACTGCGACGTCTTCCGCCGCCAGATTCAGGCCATCGGCCTTTCCTACGACTGGGACCGCGAGATCAACACCACGGACCCGCACTACTACAAGTGGACCCAGTGGATTTTCACCGTGCTCTTCGACCGCGGTCTGGCCTACGAGGTCGAGGCGCCGGTGAACTGGTGCCCCGCGCTTGCCACCGTGCTCGCCAACGAGGAAGTGAAAGACGGCAAGTACGTCGAGACCGGCGACCCTGTCGAACGGCGCATGATGCGCCAGTGGATGCTGAAAATCACCGAGTATGCCGAGCGCCTGCTCAAGGATCTCGATGGCCTCGATTGGCCCGAGGGCATCAAAGCGATGCAGCGCGAATGGATCGGCCGCAGCGAGGGCGCGGACGTCGAGTTCACCGTGGCGGGCTCGGGTGAGAAGTTCACCGTGTTCACCACCCGGCCCGACACCCTCTTCGGCGCGACCTACTGTGTGCTGGCGCCGGAGCATCCGCTCACCATGGCGATCACGAGCGCGGAACAGAAGGCGGACGTGGCGGCGTATCTCGCGGCGGCCGAGAAGAAGAGCGCCCAGGACCGTATGGCCGACGAACGCGACAAGACGGGCGTGTTCACCGGGGCCTTCGCCGTCAATCCGGTGAACGGCGAAGAAGTCCCCATCTGGACGGCCGACTACGTGCTCGCGGAATATGGCTACGGCGCGATTATGGCGGTGCCGGCCCACGACGAACGCGATTATGAATTCGCCAAGAAGTTCGATCTGCCGATTGTCGAGGTGATCTCCGGCGGCGACATCGAGAAGGAAGCGTACACCGGCGACGGCGTGCTCGTGAACTCCCCGCTTATCGACGGGCTCAATGTGCCCGAGGCAAAAGTGAAGATCACCGCATGGCTCGAGGAACAGGGTCTGGGCAAGGGCACGGTAAACTTCAAGCTGCGCGACTGGCTCTTCTCGCGCCAGCGCTACTGGGGCGAGCCCTTCCCCATTATCCGCCGGCAAGATGGCAGCGTGCGGTGCGTGCCCATGAAAGACCTGCCCGTGCTGCTGCCGGAGTTGGATGAATACAAACCAACGGCAGATGGGCGCCCCCCGCTTGCCCGCGCCAAAGACTGGGTGAACACCAAGGACCCGGAAACGGGCGAACCGGTGCAGCGCGAGACGAACACCATGCCGCAGTGGGCAGGCTCGTGCTGGTATTTCTTGCGCTTCTGCGATCCAAACAACGACGCGGCCGCATGGTCGAAGGAGGCCGAAGCATACTGGATGCCCGTGGACCTCTACGTCGGCGGCGCGGAACACGCCGTGCTCCACCTGCTCTACTCCCGCTTCTGGCATAAGGTGCTCTACGATGCGGGCTACGTGTCGTGCAAGGAGCCCTTCACGAAGCTCTTCAACCAGGGCATGATCCTCGCTTACTCCTACCGCGACAAGAACGGAAAGTACTACTACCCCCATGAAGTCGAGCGGCGCGGCGGCGACCAGTGGTTCGTCAAGGAAAGCGGTACGCCGGTGGAGACCCAGGTCGAGAAGATGTCGAAATCGCGGTACAACGTGGTGAACCCCGACGATGTTATCGAGACTTACGGCGCCGATGCGATGCGCCTCTACGAGATGTTCATGGGGCCACTCGACCGGGAAAAACCATGGACCGATGAGGGCGTGCAGGGCGTACACCGGTTCCTGCGCCGTACGTGGGGGCTCTTCATCGGCGACAACAACACTTTACAGGCCGGTATCGTGGACAGCAGCGGCGATGAGAATATAACCCGGCTCTCGCACAAGACGCTCGATGCCGTCGGCAAGGACATCGAGCACCTCTCGTTCAACACGGCCATCGCGCGGATGATGGAGTTCGTCAACGCGGCGCACAAGGTGGACAAGGTGAACAAGGCGGACTGCGAGCGCTTCGTGCTCACCTTGGCGCCCTTCGCACCGCACATGGCCGAAGAACTGTGGGAGCGCCTCGGCCACAACGACACCCTGGCGTATGAGCCCTGGCCGGAAGTGGATGCATCCTTGCTGGTCGAAGACACCCTCGAGGTGCCCGTGCAGGTCATGGGCAAGATGCGGGCGGTCATCACCGTGCCCGCCGATGCCGGCAAGGAGGCCGTCCTCGAAGCGGCGAAGGCCGAGCCCAAAGTGGCAAAGTATATCGAGGGCAAGCAGATCGTGAAGGAAATCTACGTGCCGGGCAAGATGGTCAACCTCATCGCGAAGTGACTCCGGTCATGGACGCCTTCGAACGCACGTTCCAGGCCGGCTGGGGCGACCTCGATTTCAATGGCCACATGCGCAACACCGCCTGCCTTGACATGGGCGGCACCCGGCGCATGATGTATTTCACGGCGCGCGGATTCCCCATCGAAAGAATTCGCGCGCCTGCGCATAGGCCCGGTCATCTTCCTTGCTGCCTTTTGTGCAAGAGCGAAGCTTTCCAGACAATTCTTTTATGCAGTGCGACTGCGTAATGAGGCTGAAAAACAATCAGGCCGGCGGCGGCGATTGTCCTTGGAGTATGCGTTTTGCCTGCTCGAGCAGCCGTGCGGCTTCATCGGGCGCGAGGCTGTGCCGGTTCATAAGCACGCGCAGGGTCTGCTGCTCAGCGCGGCGTACTTGCTCTTCGCGCGTGCCGGCACCCTGTTGCTGGGCTTCACGCAGGTAGTGCTGGAGGATGCGCCTGGCTTCAGTGCGCTGGTCCGGCTGCTGTTGCGCCGCTTCCGTTGTCTTTCGCGCGTGTTGCGGGGGGCCGGTGGCCGCATAACCGGAAACAGGCCGCCAGTCGTAATGCACTTTCGGGACGCGCGCGCGGTAGTCCACCGGCCGATCGCTGAGGCGCGATTCCCAACGCGCTTGGCACTGGGGGCAGGTATGGCGGCGCACGGGGGTGGTATTGGCGCCGATTTGAGCAATGACATTTTGCACGTCGCCCGCCAGTGCCGCCGCGTCGAGTTTTTCCCCGCAGTGGGGACACGCGAGCATTTGTTTCTCGCCCCAGTACTGCCAGGGCCCGCCGGTGTCGGGCGGGGCGCCGTCCTCAAGCCAGACAAACCGGCCCGTGGGCATGCGGCGGCGTGCAATAAGCGCGATGATGACGATGAGTACGATCATGCCGAGGATCAGCAACGGCAACCCCATGGTGAACGCTGTGCCCGACGTGTCGGCCGCAGGCAATACCCACTGAAAAAACATCAGGGCGAAGAGGGCGAGCAAGGCGATAATGACAATTATCGTGGCAACGATTCGCCACTTGGGCATGGACGGCGGCGGTCCAGGACGCGCCGGCGCAGCAACGGCTTGACCGGGCGTGGCCACATGCCCGCTTTGTTCGGGAATGGTGATAGGCTTGCCGCACGCACGGCAGTGGCCAGCTGCGCCGGCGAACTGCTCCGGCGCGCTCAGTTGTGTGTTGCAGTGAGGGCAGGTGTAGTCGATCACGTGTCGGGTGTACTCTCGCGGGCTAACTTCCGCCGGTTCCATTAGCGCCAGTCCATCGAAAGCGCCATTGTACCCGCCTCGAGGGCGCCGCCGCCATGTTGGCCAGGGCACTACCCAGGGAGGCCGCGGCCCGGCAACATGCCCCGCCAAACCACGGCTTGACCACCAGGGACGCAGTTCAAGATGTTCGGCCCATGCCGTGCTGCAGCCGCCGTCACCACGTAAACAACACGGAAACCAGGGCGCGTGCAGGGATCTCGATGACGAGTGCCCCGGCATTATCCGGGGTGAGCGGCGCACCCACCTGTTCGTCCAGATTCACGTGCTGCGCCGTTTTCACGGGTTTGCAGCAGTGGACCCGCGCCGACTGCGCTGTGTTGCCGGGGTTCCACAAGCGGATGACGCCCCCCGCCGTGTCCGCCGCCGGTTTCAGCGCCGTCACGACGACACCATCGCCCTCGACCTGCACATGCGACACGTCGGGTCCGGGCTGCGCGGTCTGGTGTATGTGAATAGCCACCTGGTCCGAGGCCACGCGGCGTAGCGCATCCGCCGGGTGCAACGGTCCAGAGAAGGGCAGCAGCGTGTAGTCGAAGTGCATGGGCGCGCCGAGTAACTGGCCGTCCGGTTCGCCATTGGTCATGACCGTGCGCAACGTGGCGCGGAACAGGGTCAGCGCCAGACTGCGGTCTTCCGTCTCGGTCACGGCGTACTCATGAAGTCCCGTAGGCGCCAGCAGCGCCAGGCCCACCTTGCCGTCCTGGAGACCGCACACGGAGGTGAAAGCCGTCTCGGGATGCACCCGTTCCTGCCAGGTAGCGGTCTCCGGTGGAATGGCGATATCGCGCTCGACGAATGCGAAGGGCGTCTCGGCGAAAGATTTCTCCGCCGGGATATGCGTCGGGAACAACACGCGCAGCCGGTGGTCGCGGATGGTGTTCTCGATTGTGGTACGCACGCGCAGGCCGGGCCGGTGCTTTTCAACGTACAGCCGATCAATGACGTGCAGGGGCGTGCGCTCTTCGGCGCGGACGTGCGAGTCCTTGCCGGTACGGGTGGGCAGGTGGAAGGTGCGCTCGATTCGGAAGACCGTGCGTAGCGGGCCGTCTTCATCGACCGCCACCGCCACGCTATCCCCGGGACCGTAGAACACAAGGTCATTCACCAGCGGCCCGCGGGTCCAGCCGTCGCCGGCATCGCCACTGTCCTCGTAAGTGAACAGGTTCTCGAAGACTTTCCCGCTGGCAAGGTGTGTGAGGGTGACCGTGCCATTGGGGTGTACCTCGATACGGATGCGCTCGTTCTCGGCTGTGAGCGGTGCGGTGCGCAGCGAGCCGAAGGTGCGGGTGGCGTCGTCGGTGCCCTCGACGGTGAGGCAGGTATGCCCCGCGGCTGGCAGGGTGACCACCGCCGCCACGCGGTACACGTCCGCGCCCCCGACGGTCTTGCGGCCCATGTCGTTGATGCGCTTGTGGATCACGCGGCGCTCGATGGACACATGCTGATAGGGCACGCGGTTTCCCTGGGCATCCTTCAGGTAGAAGGTGTTGACCAGTTCGGCGGACTCGAGGGCATCCTTGAACTGATGGCCTGTCTTCTCCGCATAGTCCAGCGGGAACGGAATGTCGAACTCGACCACCTCGGTGCGCGGATACGGCAGCGGATTGTGCAGCACGAGGTGCTTCCAGTCATCGGCCTCGGCCGAGGCATTGGCGAGCTGGGCCGTGGCGCGCCGCACCACGCCCTCCCCCACCATTTCCGCCTGGTCGAAACGGAACATCATGTCCTTGTGCACCTGGTCGATGCTGCATCCGCAGATGCTGTCGTGCGGGTGGTTCTTCAAGAGCCAAGTCCAGGCGTGGTCGAGGTATTTCAGAATCGGCGCGCCACCATGCATCATCTGGAAGAGTGCGGCGGGCTCGGCCCACTTCTCGAGCAAGGCCTGGCACGCGTCGTTGCGTTGCTTCAAGGGATAGCGCGACGAGATGGTGTGCACGATGAGGTACTGGTAGAGGTGTTTCTTGCTGCGGCAGGGTTCGCGCAGTTCGCCCGTGCGCTCGGGGAGCTTGCCGGCGTGGCGCCGCATCTCCGCGCCGTATTCGTCGAGCCGGCCCCAGATGAACTCGACGTCCGGGTAGCGCTCGCGCAGCATCTCGAAGAAGCGCGGCATGTCGCGGTCCGGACGCTGGTGGTCGACGGCGTCGAGCAGGAGGGCCAGGGGCGCCTCGGCCCGTTCACGTTCGCCCTGGAAGTAGGGATCGAAGATTTCCTTGAAGCTCTCGTCGGAGAAGTCCTTCTCCTTCATGGGCCGGCGCGCCTTGCAGCCGAACACGTCGTAGCCGCCGGAGTCGATGAGCTTGTGGGTCACCATGCGGGAGCCATCCGGCCCAACCCAGACAAACTGCGCGGGGAAGTTCTCGTTCTGGCTGCCCCGCCAGCAGATGCCCGTGTCGAGGCCGAAGCCGTTGGCGATTAGCGGCAGCGCGGCGATGTGGCCGAACTGGTCCGGCGTGTAGAGGAAGTCCATCGGAGCGAAGCCCATGTCCCGGCAGATGCGCCGGCCCTTCATGAGGTTGCGCACATAGCTCTCGCCCGAGATGAGCCACTCGTCCGGCAGGTTGTACCATGGTCCCGCGACCAGGCGGCCTGCCTTCAGCAAAGCGGCGAGGCGTTCCGCATTCTCCGGCCGGATTTCGAGGTAGTCCTCGAGCACCACGGCCTGCCCGTCGAGGTGGAAGACCGGATAGTCATCGCTGGACTCGAGCAGGTCGAGCAACTCGTCGATAAGCTCGACCAGCCACATGCGGAATTCCTGGAACGGCTCGTACCATTCGCGGTCCCAGTGCGTGCCGGCGACATAGAAGGCTTTCATGAAATACTCCCGGATAGGTTCAAGGTGGTAATGCGCGCCGCAGTCTACGGATGGGGCACGCGGGAATCAAGGCGTGGCGGCATAACCGGCGGGTTCGCTTCACGCACCCTTACACCAGCGGCCACAACAGACAGCCCAGTGAAGCTATGGGAAGTGTTCCCATCGCCACCCACGCCCTTCAGGACTTAGGAAGTTGTTGGGCGTCTGAAGGGACGTTCTCTTGCCAGCACGCCTCGATGGTGTCGGCGGACAGATCGGCCCCACAGCGCCATTCGACAAAGTAGCCCCCGTTGCGAACCTGAGAGAACTCAGCCCAGTCTTTCAGGGGAAGAAAGGCGGGCGATTTCAAATAGGGGCCAATATCAAAAACACCGGAACGTCCGTCTTCCGCGACCACATGCAAGGTGCCATCTTCTCGCGGCGTGATCTCTTCAATCCTCATTGATCCAACCCTCGAATGGGCAATGGATTCTGGCCATTCACAGCCAGCTCCCAATCCGCCATCAGGTCTTCCTGATGTATTTCAATCCAGGCGACAACCAGCTTGTGCTTCTTTGGCGGCAGGCTGCCGGCCAGCACAGCGCCGTCAGGAATCGAATACACCGCAACCTCCCCCTGATAATCCGCGTGAATGTGCGGCAATTGATGCTTGTCCGTGTCGTGAAAGAACATCCGGACCAGAATGCCGTAGAACATCGATATCGTTGGCATCCGGCTCACTCCTGTCTCAACATCCGTTTCCTGAATCGTCAAACGGGTTGAATGGGTTCGCAGGTCATGCAAATGCGCCATTTCGCAGCTATTATTTCACGGAGGTCACCGCTCGTTCCAGATACACCTTGTGATGGCCGTGCCTTCTAGGCCGAAGGCCATCTCCAGACCGCGCCACCATGCACGACCGAAGACCTCCCATATTGCCTTTAGGAATTGGAGACCTACGGTCTGAAGAGTGGCGCGGTCAGGAGGCCGGCCACAACAAGCACGCGACCACGCCACAACAAGGGAATAATTGGACGTGCGCCCCGCAAATGAAGTAAACATAGTGACAAGGCCGCGTGGGGCGGCGGGAGCAGGAACGATGGCGCCGACATTGATACCGCAACCAAAGTTCGTGAAATGGCGGGACGGGACCTTCGAGGCGCCCAAGCAGGGCACGGTGGGCATTCCGGCGGCGGAATGGCTGCCGGCGGCACAGGCGCTCGTGGAACTGTTTCCCGGTTACACCATCCATGGCAACGTGGACGGTGTGCACAACACGATCACCTTCGCCTACCACCGCAAGCTGAAGCCCGAGGGCTACACCCTTTCCGTGCGGCAGAACAGCATGGTCATCGAGGCGGACGGTCCTGCGGGCGCACGCCACGCCGTGAGCACCCTCGCACAGATTCTGGCCCAGTCGAAGCCGGGCAAACTGCCCCTCGTCCGCATCCGGGACTGGCCGGACTTCGCGGTGCGGGGCATCACCTGCGATGTATCGCGCGGGCGGGTGCCGACCACCGAGGCGCTCGCACAACTGGGCCAGACCCTCGGCGCCTACAAGATGAACCAGGTGCACCTGTACATCGAGCACACCTTCCGCTATCGCGGTCACCCGGACATCGGCAAGAAGGCTGACCCACTGACAGCGGACGACCTGCTCGCGCTGGATGCCGCCTGGGCGGAGTGCGGCGTGACGCTCGTGCCGGCGCTGGCCACCTTCGGCCACATGGCCAATATCCTCACGCTGCCGCAATACCGCGACCTGGCGGAAGACTGGGGTGTGGGACGTTATGCCGCGCCCGAGGCCGAAGACCTGCCCGATGCCTACAAGCGCCGCGGCTGGACCCTCTCCCCCGCCAACCCTGACACCTACGCCTTTGTCTATTCGCTCCTGTCCGAGGTGCTCCCGCTTGTTGCCGGCCCTTACTGCAACATCTGCTGCGATGAAACTTGGGATCTCGGCCTCGGACAGAGCTACATGATGCGCACCATGATGAGCCGGGAGGAGTTGTACCTCGAGCATGTCCTGAAGGTGGCGGAGATGGCGCGCAAGCTCGGCAAGCGGCCCATGTTCTGGAGCGATATGGTCCGCCCCTATCCCGAATTGCTCGAGGAACTGCCGGAAGACCTGATCGTGCTGGACTGGGGCTACGACGCGGACCATGACTTCGCGGGTATCAGCACCTTCACCGATCACGGCCTTACCACCTACGCATGCCCCGGCACCTCGGCGTGGGTGAGCCTGTTCCCGCGGCTCCATGAGTCCATGGCGAATATCGCCGGCTATGCGAAAGCAGGCAAGCAACGAGGCGCGGAAGGTCTGCTCACCACCGACTGGGGCGATGGCGGCCACTACAACTTCACCGAACTGTCGTGGTTCGGCTTTCTTTTCGGCGCGGAGCAGGCATGGAATTCATGCGCGGACGTGGGCAGTTTTGCGGAGCGCTTCTGCCGGCTCTTCCTTGGCGTCGACAAACCGGGCGCATTGGTGGACGCACTGGTCGACCTGGGCGACGTGGCCCACCTGCACCTCGAGGGCTACTACCAGAGCATCTGGGCGCACCTGCTCTTCGCGCCCGCGGCGGACAAACTGTTCAAGGGCTACGCGGCGGATGCCTCGGTGAGTGAACTGGGCAAGATCGTCTCCCGGCACGTTAAGCTCGATGCTCCCCTGGCGAAGGACATGCTCGACACCCTCGAGCCGGCCTGTGCCGTACTCAAGCAATCGGCCAAGCGTGCCGCCGACCCGCTTGGCGTCTTGCCCTACTGGGCCTTTGCCGTGGATGCCATGGTCCTCGCCGCACGCAAACTCGCCACGTTGGGCGAAGGCGGGCGCAACACCGCCCCTTCACGCAAGAAACTGCGCAAAGATATGGAAGCGCTCCTGAAACGCTTCGAGGGACTCTGGATGGCGCGTAACCGCAAGTCAGAATTCGAGATCGCGCGGCGCAAATTCCGCCGGGGTATGCGGGGGCTCGGGTAAGCCTTCCCAAAGGTCATTGCGGATTCAGCGTAAAATTGTGCAAGGAGTTAACATAGTGTGTTGCTGCGATGCCTTATGCCTTAGGGTGGTAACGCCCGAGCGGCCGTCAACGCGCGAATTCTTGTATTGGAATAGATTGTCGTAATCCGTATGTTGTTAAGGCCAGCGCCCGACGCGCCCGAACTCTGAAGTATCGGACACCAGCCGGGAAACCCGCCCATGACGTTGTTCACAGGTCTCCTCTTTATATTTTTTTTGGTTGCAGTTCTTTGTCCCTTGCTAAACCGTGTACTTGGAAGAACCATCGGCTGGGTGGGTGCATTGGCGCCCGCCGTTTTCTTCGCTTACTGTGTTTCTCTGCTGCGTCTGCTCCCGCACACGGGCCCCCGCATGACCGGCTTCGCATGGGCGCCCAGCCTGGACCTTTCGGTCACCTTCTACGTGGACGGCCTGAGCCTTGCCTTTGGCCTGCTGGTTAGCGGGATTGGCGCGCTGGTCGTGGTGTATACCGGCGCTTATATGGAAGGGCCGGCGCGGGGACGGTTCTTGGCCTACCTGTTTGCGTTCATGGGCTCGATGCTCGGTCTGGTCTTCGCAGACAACCTGGTACTTCTCTTTGTCTTTTGGGAAGCCACCAGCATTACATCCTACTTGCTGATCGGTTTCGACAAGGAGCGCGAGGCGGCCCGCAATGCGGCACGGCAGGCACTGCTGGTCACAGGCGTGGGCGGACTGGCGCTGCTGGCGGGGGCCGTGCTGTTAGGTGAAGCAGCGGGCACCTACAGCGTGCGGGAACTGCTTTCATCAGGCACCATAACCGATCACCCACACTACACGGCCATCGTACTGCTTATGCTGCTGGCCGCGTTCACGAAGTCGGCGCAATTTCCCTTTCACTTCTGGCTGGCCAGCGCCATGGAAGCACCCACGCCAGCGAGTGCCTTTCTGCACAGCGCCACGATGGTGAAGGCAGGCATTTACTTGGTCGCACGGTTGACGCCGGTTCTTGGCGGCGGCGATCTTTGGTTCGGCGTGCTCGTGGGCGGCGGCGGCCTCACCATGGTGATAAGTGCCTGGCTGGCCCTGCAACAAACCAAGCTGAAACCTTTGCTCGCCTATACCACGGTGGTCGCCCTGGGTACGCTTATGCTGTGCCTGGGCCTCGGCACGCCCGTGGCCGTCAAGGCGGCGATGGTATTCTTATTCGTTCACGCCTTGTACAAAGCCGCCCTGTTCATGGTAGCGGGCGCAGTGCAACACGCTGCACACGAAAAGGATAGCGAACACCTTGGCGGCCTGTGGCGGAAGGCGCCCACCCTCATGGCCGCGGCGGCCGTGAGCGGCCTGTCTATGGCCGGGTTGCCGCCTTTGTTCGGATTCATTGGAAAAGAGGCGGTGTACGAGGCGGCCTTGTATGCGCCGGTAGCGCGCAACGTGGTCGTGGCGGTGGCGATCTTCGCCAATATGGCCAATGTCTTTGTCGCGATACTGGTTGCCTGGCGCCCATTCTGGGGACGCCCCGCGCCTTCGTTGAAGATGGGCGAGTTCCATGGCGTACCGCCGGGGCTCTGGGCGGGGCCGCTGATACTGGGGGCCCTCGGGCTTTACGCAGGCTTGTTTCCCGAAGTGCTGGGAAAACGATTGCTCGCAGATTCGGGGTTCTCCATTCTCAACGCACCCTTGGAAACCAAACTCAAGCTCTGGCATGGGTGGAACGTGGCGTTGCTGCTCAGCCTGGTGACCGTCACCCTCGGCCTGTTGGCCTTCCTCATACGCAGATGGCTTCGGCGTATGGCGGCGCATGTCAAGCCCCTGCGCGCGTGGGGACCGGCCGTGGCCTATGAACACAGCATCACGGGGCTTTTCGTTGTTGCCCGCGGACAAACGCGGCTGTTGCAGCATGGTCTGTTGCGCTACTACCTCCTGGCGGTTTTCGCGTGTACGCTGCTCCTCCCGGGCTGGATGCTAATCAGACGCGGCGTAGTTGACTTTTCGCTTGTGGACTGGGATGTGCAACTGCACGAGGCATTGCTTTGTGCCACGGTTGTCATGGCGGCCTTGGCCGCCACGCGCGTGCGCACACCATTGAGCGCGGCCGCATGCCTCGGCGGCGTCGGCTACGGAACCGCCCTGCTCTACGGACTGCTGAGTGCGCCGGATATCGCCATGACCCAGTTTATCGTCGAATCGCTCCTGGTCCTCTTCTTCGTCCTGGCGGTGGCACGCATGCCGAGGCCGTTTCCGAGATCGTCCATGACCACACGCCTGCGCGATGGTGCCGTGGCGATCGGGGCCGGCACAGTCATGGCGGCACTCACCTATTGCGCCACACTGCCCGGCCACCCGGCGCCCATGCGCGATTTCTATACCGGGAACAGCGTGTCAGGTGGACATGGCCGCAACATCGTCAACGTCATCCTGGTAGATTTCCGTGCACTGGATACACTGGGCGAAATTACCGTACTCGCCGTGGCAGCGGTGGGTGTGCTGGCACTACTGAAAACCCGGAAGCACAAGAAGGTGCGGGAGGCAGATCCACGCGCGTCCGCGAACGCCGCCCCCCCTTCCCCGCACGGCGCTACTTTCGCCAGCCCTGTGTTGCACGGGCATAACAAGAAAGGAACAACCCCGTGACGTCGCGAATCCTTTATGCCTGGGCTCCGACACTGGGGCCGTTGATGATTGTATTTTCTATTGCACTGCTACTGCGCGGACACAATGCCCCCGGCGGTGGCTTTGTGGGCGGGCTGGTGGCAGGTTGCGGCTTTGTGCTGCATGCGGTGGTAATGGGTCACCAGCGCACGCGCGCGCTGCTTCGGGTAACGCCCCAACAACTCATCGGTGCGGGCCTGGCCTTGGCGGTGCTCAGCGGGATTACTGCTTTTCTGGCGGGCAAACCCCTTCTCACTGGACTCTGGATGACCCTGTCCGTGCCAATGTTGGGCGCGGTCAGCCTGGGTACACCGCTCCTGTTCGATGTCGGCGTGTACCTTCTGGTGTTGGGTATGAGCGCGATGCTGGCCCTGGCCATGCTGGAGGATGAAGATGTCGCTTAGTCTGTCCATTGTTGTAGGCGCACTCTTCGCCGCGGGTGTCTATCTCCTTCTGCGGCGGAGTCTCGCCCAGTTGGTGCTCGGGGTGTTGCTCGTGAGCCACGGGGCTAATCTCCTCATCTTCACCGCCGCCGATACACAACGGGACGCGGCGCCCCTGGCGGCATCCGGCATCTCCTCATCGGCGATGGCCGACCCCGTGCCACAGGCACTCGTGCTCACCGCAATCGTGATCAGCTTCGGACTCGCCGCGTTTTTGCTGGCCCTGTACAGCCAGGCAGGCGCCAAAGCGAACCAGGACGATACCGACGCGCTTGGCGAGGAAGCCTATTGAGGGCGCACACAGGGAGACTGCTGCCGTGCTGACGACATTTCCTATCATACTCCCCCTGGCAATGGCGGCCCTGGCGCTGCTGGTACGCGCGCCCGGGGTGCGCCGTGTGCTGAACCTGGCCGGGGCGGCCTTGCTTGTGCCTGGGGCGGGCCTGCTCTTGCATGTGGTGCACCGTGACGGTCCGCGCGTGGTGACGTTCGGGGACTGGCCGGCCCCTTTCGGCATTGTCTTCGTGGCGGACTTGTTCAGCGCGGTTCTGGTCGCGCTTACGGCGGGCGTGGCACTCGCGGCAGCGTTGCTCACCTTGGCGCCGAATGAGCGCGTATCATCGGGTACGGCGCACTTCGTAGTCCCTTTCCAGGTATTACTGGCGGGTGTGAACGGCGCCTTCCTCACAGGGGATCTGTTTAACCTCTATGTCTGGTTCGAGGTGCTCCTCATCGCCTCCTTCGTGTTGCTGGTAACGGACGGCAAGGCCGAACAACGCAAGGCGACGGTCACCTATGCGACCGTCAACCTTGTTGCTTCAATGCTGTTTCTTTCCGGCGTAGGTCTCGTCTATGGCGCCGCCGGCACCCTCAACATGGCGGCGCTGGCCGAGAGCGATATCTTCGCGGCGCAGGGCGTCGCGGCGGGCGGTGCGGCGTTGTTGTTGCTGGTCGCCTTTTCCGTGAAGGCGGCGGTGTTTCCCGTTTATTCCTGGCTGCCGGCCTCTTACCACGCAGCCCCCATGCCGGTGCTTGTGCTTTTCGCCGCCTTGCTCACCAAGGTCGGTGTTTACGCGCTTATCCGCGTATTCAACACGGCCTTTCATGTATACGCGGAGGCGGTGACTGACCTCATGCTGCCGGTGGCCGCGATTACTATGGTCAGCGGCGCCTTGGGCGCCATCGCACAACATGAGCTCAAGCGGCTGCTGTCCTTCCACATCATCAGCCAGATTGGCTACCTGGTTTTCGGCTTCGCCCTGTTCACGGAGGCGGCCCTCTCGGCAACACTGGTTTTCCTGGTGCACGTGGCCGCGGCCAAAGCGGCGCTCCTCGTGATCGCCGGCATCATCGGCCACGTGCGCGGCACCACGGATCTCGACCGCCTGGGCGGGCTCGCGCGCTCGAACCCGGTGCTGGCCGCATTGTTTCTGATAGCGGCCTTTTCGCTGGCGGGGCTTCCTCCACTCTCGGGTTTCATCAGCAAGTATGCACTCGTGCGCGCGGGGTTCGAAGCAGAAGCATACATTATGTTGACCGTTGCCCTGGGTGCCAGCCTGCTCACCCTCTTCTCGATGATCAAAATATGGAATCTGGCCTTCTGGCGTCCCGCGCCAGAGAACGTGGTATATGTGAACAACGGCGGTATGGTGCCGCGGTGGACCTATGGCGCCGCGGCTTGCGGACTGGTGGCGATGAGCGTGATTATGGGACTCGGCGCGGAGTTATTCGCCAACACCGCACAGGCGGCAGCGGCGCAACTGATCGATGTAACGGCGTATGCCAACATCGTATACGGAGGCCTACCATGAGGATCGTTTTTGACATTCTGGTGGCAATGATTGTTTGGGCCGGCACCATGGGTTCCTTCGCGCCGCACCAGCTCCTGATAGGCGCCGCCATAGGCACGGTGGTGCTGTGGTTGAGTGATCGCCTGTCGGTCGCCAGAGCCCCTGTATCAACCCGCCTCCGTCCTGGAAAGCGCGCGCTGACCGCTGCAGCCCTGACCATCTACTTTATGAAGGAAGTCATTCTGGGCGCACTTCAGGTTGCCTGGGCCGTAGTGGCCGTGAAAGATCGCACATGGCCGGGCATTATCGCACTCGAACTGGACGTGCGCACCCCGGCCGAGATTGGCCTGCTTGCGAACGTGATCACCCTTACGCCCGGCACAATCAGCCTTGGCCTCTCGGATGACAGGCGGGTGCTTTATGTCCACAGCATGTTCTCCTACAATCCGGAAAGCCTGAAGCAATCCATCAAACACGGGTTCGAGCACCGAATCATCGGCCTACTGCGATAAGAGAAAAGACCCATGCTCAGTTTTACCATTCACAGTGTCCTGCTGCTGCACGCCGCAGCCATCGCGCTGGCGTCTATCCGCCTTGCACGCGGCCCGGGGCTTGTCGACCGTCTGACCGCCCTCGAATTCATCATCATGTGTTGCATCGCCGTGCTGGCCCTCGAGGTCTTGCGTACCGGCCAGGTGTCCCTTCTCGCGCCGGCGCTCGTTCTGGCGCTTGTGGGCATTGTCGGCACCGTCGCGTTTCTCTTTCACACCTTACAGGAGAATTCCAACCGATGACGCTCATCCCCGTTGTTCTGCTATGGACGTCCGGCGCATTCACATTCCTCGCCGCTATCGGGATGTTGCGCTTCCCCGACACGCTGCTGCGCATCCATGCGGCCGCGAAGACCGGCACTGTGGGCGTGGTGTGTAGTCTCCTCGCCATTCTATTCGTCGTTCCCTGGACTACGGTGGCGGGGCCCGTGTTGCTCACAGCCGCCTTCCTCATGGTGACGTCACCCCTGGCGGGGCATCTCCTCGCACGGGCAACACTCATTCTCCAGGAAACCAAACCATCACGGCTTCACTTCAGCGAACACCCATCGGTTATCGCAACCGCCGATAAGAAACACGGCTGAGCAACATGGTCCCAAGTCACTCGTGTCAAGACAGTCTCGCCATACTTCGAAATGGCCTTTATTGACAAGGCTGTTCATGCCGCCTGCGCACCGGCAGCCCGGTTACGCCGGATTGTCTTCTTATGCTGCCCACCTATAATACTATGCAATACTATGCACCATTGATAACGCGCAATGTTTCCTCCCTGCGCTGCCCGGAAACCAGCTCGGTCACGCGAATCGTCCAGTCGCCATGCGCTGCGTTGACGGCCGGGGTGAATTCATAGGTGCGCGCGCCCTTCTTCGTCGCGGTGTATCGCTGCCAGTCCGTGGACCGGCCGAGGCCGTCCAGGACTTCGATGTGCAGCGGTACCACGCATTGCAGCGTGTCTCCGCTTTCCCCGAGCACCCGGATGTCAAGGCGGACGTTTTCCCCAGCGGGCGTGGATTCTGGCATGTCCAGCGAGACCGCCACGAGCTTCTCTGGGAGCGCAATGATGAGCTTGCCAGCGGCCCCCGTCATGCGGATATCGAACTCGGCGTGTCCCGCCTTCGTTTCATAGTCGACCGGCGTGCGCAACAGCGCGTCATAGAGCGCCGGACGCCCGTCAATGGGAACGCGGACGGCCGCGGTTTGCGGGACCCCAAGTTCGAAGAACAACTCATGTTCACCAAAACGCGGGCCGTACGTGCGATCGTCATTCACGAAAAAGTGGTAGCGTGCGGCGCCGCCTTCGAGGCTGTTGGTGAGCACGCGCGGACTTCCCGCCTCGGCAGGCCGGGACACGTCCGCCAGCATGGGCGCCAGTTTGTTGGCATATTCCTCCATGATCCGCCGGTTCTCTTCGGCGGTAACGGCATTGCCGGCGGCAAGAGCCCGGCCGTCCATACGCTTCTGATGCGTAAAATCGAACTGCGTAATTTCGGCTTCCGGTACGGATGCACGCAACGAATCGTCCGCGATGACCTTGCCGCCATTACCCGCGAACGCTCGAATGCGCTCATACATGGTGCGCGTCAGCGTATCCGCCCGCGGCATAACCAGTACGTCATAGCGATCGAGTGCATCCCGGGTAATGTCCTCATCGAGCACGACCTCGAAGGGCACATGGTTCATCATCAACAGCGTGGCAAAGGGCAGCGTCTGCTCGTTGGGATAGCCCGGCAGACGCGCACTGTCACTGAACCAAGTGGACGCCGCAGACATCAACACCGCGGTACGGGCGGGTACACGCCGGCATTTCAGGAGCGCCGGCCCGTAGGGCTTCACCAAGTCCTCACAGGTCTGTCCGATGGCGCTGAAGGTATCCGGCGAAGCATAGAATGGGTCGTTTTCCGGGTCATCCGGCGCGAGCCGGCCCGCTGAGTAGAAGCACAGTATGTCCGGGCGCTGAGAGAGCACGAGCCACATGGCCTCTCGTGCATAATCCGGCCCGGCGGTATAGAACGGGTCGCGCCCAGCGAAATCGTTTGCCAGATCCGCAGTCGATTCATCGAGTGGGACGACGAACCGGCCATAGACAAACAGGGAAATATCCTGTTGCACCAGTTGGTTTTCCGGGCGCGCGGCCGCCTGTAGATAGGTCGTGTAGCACAGACGCTTGATGTCCGGGTGGCCGTAGGTCCACGTTGCGATGCAATCGAGCCCGGTGTGCGAGCCATGCACCGGCGCCAGGCGGTAGGGTTCATGCCAGGTGACGATGTTTGGGTTGTGCTCCTTCACGATTTCGTGCAACAACGCGTTCAGTACGGCCGTTCCATGTCCCCGTTGCCACCACCACAGCCGGAACTGGTAGTGCGCGTTGTCATCGGCGATTATTCCGTCCTGCACCATGTCGGCCGGCGGAGCGGCCAGGCTACCGCGGTTTTCTACGAACTCGCGCAGGTCGAGCGCCGCTTCCTCTTCCGCCAATGAGACGGCCGTCTCGTTCACGCAATATGGCGTTTGCCATTCGGAGTGCAACATGACGTGGCGTAAACCGGGGTAGTCTTGGAAGCGCGCCATGGCAGACGCGACCGTGGCACGCGCATGGTCGATTACCTCCGGTTCGCGCGGGTAGGGCTTGGGTTTATCTGTTTGGCGTGTGCCGTTGGGGTAAAGACACAGCAATCGGTTCTGCTCCGCGAGTTTCTTAGACAAGAGGGGATACATGTAGAACCCGAGTTCGAAATCGTGCCGGCCAGCACGCTCGAGCACCTTATGGAGGGAATGCGCCCTGCTGCTGCCGCTCGTGAGTGGATCGCGCTGTGAACCATAGAACGCCCCCGTAAAACCACGCTGCATCCACCATGCCGGGTCGGCCCCACCGCCGCCCCAACGCCACACTGAAAGCCGTTCACTGTCATGGGGGGGTGCAATCGTAACCGGAAACCGGACCGCCTCTTTTGCACCATTGCCCCGGCGCGGTAAAGCACGCACGATGTAGTCGCCGCTTCCAAGCAGCGCCGTGTCGATGGTGTACGATGCGACACCGTCTTCAACCGGCACCGACCGGCCTAGCATGCCCGAGATATCGAAATCCACAGCAGAAGCCTCGGGCGCTGTAAAGTCCAACACGCACGGGGCGCCGCGCTCGTAGACATGACGCACATTCTTGAAACCATGTGAATGTCCTCCATTTTCCTCCGATGCGCCTGCGAAGAACAACGGAATCGTGAGCATCACGGCAAAATGCGCGCGTACTATGAACAGCATAGGTAAACCCCCTCTCGTGAATCTGCGCTGTCTGTCGAGTGTAACGCGTAGCTTCCTGCATTGTCATATGGCCCGCACGAATAGCAGCCCGAACCCGGCAGTTTTCACGTCTCTTTCCGGTAGTCGCGGCCGCTCGCAGAAATATGCTAAAATTTCATGATGTTCCATACAAGGTGTACTGCTGGTGTTAACAATATGGAAGAGCAAGAAAAGCAAACTAAGAGCCTGTCCTAGCGAGTCCTCGCGTGTCCGCTGGCTTGTCCTCCGTAGCGCCTTGGCGGAGCGGGAAGCGTTGTCGCCAAAGGAGGAAGCAGAGATTGTACTTCACGTTGCCGCGCTACGGGAAAAACTGGCTGGTTTCGCGGACAGGCCGCGGTTGTTTGATTGTTTTTTCCTCCCCGCTACGCCTTCGGCATTGATACAAGAACCGCACCCCTTGAATTGCGGGTGAGCATTGTGAATAACCGTACACTGCGGAACATAGCAGGCGTGGGGCGAATCGCACCGCGACGGGCGCATGGCCTACTTGTGTTGGCGCTGTGCTTTGCACTGTTTTACCTGCCGGGCGGCGCCGTATGCGCCTGCCACCATGCTCGTTCTTTCGCGTTCCTGACGCACGGCTGTTGCGCACCGGCGCAGGCTGCAGCCGGACACGCGGCATGCTGTACCCGCGGCGAACGCACCACGCCGGAAACCAACTGCACACGCCGCACCAGCGGCCTTGCGGGCGGTTGTCATTGCGCACCGGCTCCCCGTTCGCAACTTGCCACAATGGAAACAGTCACCACCCGGCACCCCCCCGAGCCGCTCACACTGTTGATGCGTATACAAACGTCGCGTTTTATCGTGCTGCCCGCCGGCACGCACGCGGCAGCGCTCCGCCAAGACCGGCAGAGCCCGCTCCATAAACTCGGCCTGCCCGTCTATCTTGCCTTGTGCGTATTTCGCGCATGATACGCTTCCCGATCATTCACGCCTGAACGAAGGGTTGTGTTATGCGTCGGGGGGCATGGCGCGCCTTATGCTGCGCATACGCAACGTCCCTGGCAACCGGGAGACTATTATGAAGAAAGCCGAAGGACGCGTGTTTTATAGAGCGGCGCAACTCAGGTGGCCTGCGGCGCTCGCCGGGATTCTCGTCGCGGGTCTCATGGGAGGCTACTTTTTTGCGTCATGGAACACCCCGGTCCCCGCCCCCACTGCGGAGCCGGGTCATGAAGAAACCAAGGCCGCCGAATCCTCTACCACATGGACTTGCTCCATGCACCCCCAGATTCGCCAGTCCGAACCGGGACAATGCCCAATTTGCGCCATGGATTTGATTCCTGCCTCCGAGGCCGGCGAGGAGGCCGGCACGGGCCCGCGCGAATTCCAAACGACCGCCGACGCGGTGGCGCTCATGCAGGTGGAAACAGCTCCCGTGGTCCGCAGATTCGTAGAAGCCGAGGTGCACATGGTGGGTAAGGTGGACTACGACGAGACCCGTCTCGCCTACATCACGGCATGGATACCCGGGCGCATCGAGCGGATGTACGCCGATTTTACGGGCACACTCGTGCGGAAAGGCGACCACATGGTCGATATTTACAGCCCCGAGCTTCTATCCGCAAAAGAAGAGCTGCGACGCGCCAAAAAAGCGCGCGACCAGATTTCCGCGTCGGCCCCGCCCGCTTTGCAGGAAACCGCCAGGAGCACACTCGATGCCGTGCGCAACAAGTTGCGGCGCTGGGGTATGACCGACGCACAGATCACGCGCGCCGAGGAAGGTAACGCCACCACCGACAGCATCACTATTTACGCGCCCGGCGGCGGCACGGTGATCGAGCGCAACGGGCAGGAGGGCATGTACGTCGACACCGGCGAACGCATATACACCATCGCCGACCTCGACAAGGTGTGGGTGCAGCTCGAGGCGTATGAATCCGACCTGCCCTGGATTCACTTCGGGCAGATGACCACGTTCACCACCGAGGCCTACCCAGGCGAAACCTTCGAGGGCGCCATCGCCTTTATCGATCCAACGCTCAACCCGCGTACCCGCACGGTGGATGTGCGAGTGAATGTGCCCAATGAGAAACGGCGCCTTAAGCCCGGCATGTTCGTGCGCGCGGTCGTGCAGTCGAAATTGGCCAAAGGCGGGCGCGTGATGGACCCCGCCCTCGCTGGCAAATGGATTTCCCCTATGCACCCGGAAATCGTGAAAGACGGCCCCGGTACGTGCGATATCTGCGGCATGGATCTTGTCCCCGCGGAAGAACTGGGCTACGTATCCGCCGATCCAGGCGCAGAAGACATACCGCTGATTATACCCGCCACGGCGCCGCTCATCACGGGCAGGCGCGCCGTGGTCTATGTGGAAGTACCCAATAAAGAACGCCCCACCTTCGAGGGGCGCGAAGTGGTGCTCGGACAGCGTGCAGGCGAACACTACATCGTCCGCAGCGGGCTCGAGGAAGGCGAGCGCGTGGTGACCGAAGGCAACTTCAAGATAGATAGTGCGCTGGAGATTCAAGCCAAGCCCAGCATGATGTCCATGCCGGGGGGCGCGATCATCGGCGGTGAGGCTGATGCTGCGATGCCATCCGCCCTGGGTGGCGTCTTTGAAGCCTACATGCCTGTGCAGGAAGCCCTCGCGCACGACAACATCGACAAAGCGCAAGTAGCACTCCCGCTCCTTGAAGAGGCGGTGGAAGCGGTCCCCGAGAAAAAAATGCGGGAATCCCTGGCCGCGGCCGTAGCCGACCTTGCCTCCGCCAAGGATCTGAAAACCATGCGGGACGCGTTCAAACCGCTGTCTAACACACTCATCGAGGCAATTCGGCGTGTAGAGCTCGCCGATGCGGGCCCAATCTACCAGATCCATTGCCCCATGGCCTTCGACTTCGATGGCGCCGACTGGCTCCAGCGCGACCAGGAAATCCGCAATCCCTACTTTGGCGATGAAATGTTCTCGTGCGGCACGGTAGAGCGTCAGCTTGCCGCTGGCGAAGCGGCCTCACACGCCGCGCAGCACACGCCCGAAGGCGGCGCCGCCCACGCGCACGAGGAGCTTGGCCATGAGTAGCACGCCGGAACAAACGCCCACGCCGCACAATCTCGTCGATCGGCTGATCTGGGTATGCTTGCGCAACAAGCTGATCGTGGTGCTCGGGCTGGCGTTTCTCACCGGCTGGGGGTTGGCCGTGGCCCCCTTCGACTGGGAACTCGACTGGCTCCCGCGCGATCCCGTGCCTGTGGACGCCATTCCTGACCTCGGCGAAAACCAGCAGATTGTCTTCACCGAGTGGCCCGGCCGATCACCCCAGGACGTGGAAGATCAGGTCACCTACCCGCTTACAGTTTCCCTGCTGGGCATCCCCGGCGTGGAGACGGTGCGTAGTCAGTCCATGTTCGGCTTCTCCTCGATCAGTGTTATTTTCGAAGAGGACATCGAGTTTTACTGGTCGCGCAGCCGCATACTCGAGAAGCTCAACAGCCTGCCCGCCGACACGCTGCCGGAAGGGGTGGCGCCGGCGTTGGGCCCCGACGCCACCGCCTTGGGCCAAGTCTTCTGGTATACCCTCGAGGGCCGCGACCCCGAGGGCAACCCCGCGGGCGGCTGGGCGCCGCAGGAACTGCGCAGCATCCAGGACTGGACGGTGCGCTATGCGCTGGCCGGCGCCGGAGGTGTGAGTGAAGCCGCATCGATCGGCGGCTTTGTGCAGGAGTACCAGATCGATGTGGATCCCCGCGCCATGCGCGCAGCCAATGTCACGCTCCAGGAAATATTCGGCGCGGTGAAAGACAGCAATCTCGATGTGGGCGCGCGCACCATCGAAGTGAACAGCGTCGAGTATGTCGTGCGAGGGATCGGCTTTCTGGAGGATCTCGAGGATCTGCGTAAGACCGTGGCGGCCACGCGTGACAACATCCCCATTTTTATCGGTGACATCGCCGTAGTCACGCGCGGCCCCGCCCTGCGCCGCGGTGCACTCGACAAAGGCGGCGCCGAGGCAACGGGCGGCGTGGTTGTCGTGCGCTATGGCGCCAACCCGCTGCAGGTCATCGAGAACGTGAAAGAGACGATCGCGGAGGTTTCGCCCGGCCTGCCCACCCGTGCCTGGGTCGATCACAGCCGCGTTCATGAAGATGAGGTCATCGAGTTTGCAAAAGCGCAAGAATTCGACGCTTACCGCGAGGGCGCACTCAATCAGGCGGACTGGCTCGCATGGCTTCACGATAACCCGCGCAATGTATGGCCGGACTGGGTGACAACGAGCAAGGTGACCGTTGTGCCGTTCTATGATCGCACGGGGCTCATCCATGAGACGCTCGGCACTCTCGAAACGGCCATTACCTTGCAAATTCTCGTGACGGTAATCGTCGTGCTGGTAATGGTATTGCACCTGCGCAGCGCGCTGCTCATCAGCAGCACCCTGCCGCTCGCGGTGCTCATGAGTTTCATTCTCATGAAACAGTTCAACATTACCGCCAACATCGTCGCGCTCTCGGGCATTGCCATCGCCATCGGCACCGTGGTGGACATGGGCGTCATCCTGTGCGAAAACATCCTCAAGCACCTCGACGCCGCGCCGCCGGCTCGCAACCGCCTCTTCGTGGTTTACGACGCTTCCTCCGAGGTTGGCGGCGCCGTACTCACCGCCATTGCGACCACGGTGGTGAGCTTCCTGCCGGTATTCACCATGACGGGCGCGGAGGGCAAGCTCTTTACCCCGCTCGCCTTTACCAAGACGTTCGCACTGCTGGCATCGGTATTCATCGCGTTGACTATACTCCCGGCATTTGCGCACATCTTGCTGGCACAACGCGTGCCCGGCCGGTGGCTGCGCGTGGCATTGGGCTGCGCGATCATAGCTGGCGGCGTCGTGCTCGGCTTCTACGTACGCTGGTGGCTGGGGGCGCTGTTGATAGTCCTCGGCGGCTACCAGGCCGTCGCCCCCTTCCTCCCCCACGCCATCACCAACGTGAGCGGCGCCGCCGTAAGCCTGGCGGCCGCCCTCGCCGTTGCCCTGTTGCTCGCCAACGCCTGGCTGCCCCTCGGGCCACGGGCCGGCTACGCCGCCAATGCCCTCTTTGTAATCGGCGTCGTGGGCGGATTGCTCCTCCTCTTCCAGCTTCTCCTTTGGGCCTATCCGTACCTGCTGCGGTTCTTTCTGCGGTTCAAACCGGTCTATCTCGCCATGCCGGTACTTATTCTGCTCTTCGGGGCCATGGTGTGGCTGGGTGCCGGCACGGTGTTCGGCTGGCTCCCGGGCCCCTTGAAGCACAATGCCTTGTGGGCAACGCTCGACGAGGCCTTCCCCGGCCTTGGCCGTGAGTTCATGCCCTCCCTCGACGAAGGCTCGTTTCTCTATATGCCGACCACCATGCCCCACGCCTCGATCGGCGAGGCGATCAACGTGTTGCAACTGCAGGATCGCGCTTTCGCCGCCATTCCCGAGGTCGAAACGGTTGTCGGAAAGATAGGCCGCGTTGAAAGTCCTCTTGACCCGGCGCCCATCTCGATGATCGAAACGGTCATTCACTACAAGTCAGAGTACATCACCGATGCGCAGGGACGCCGCCAGCGCTTTGCCTTCGATTACGGGCAAAACGAATTCGTCCGCGACGAAAACGACGGCCTTGTCCCCGATGCGAACGGCCTCCCCTTCCGTCAGTGGCGCGATCATATCCGCACGCCCGACGATATTTGGGAGGAAATCGTGGCCGCGGGTCAAGTGCCCGGCACCACCTCGGCGCCCAAGCTGCAACCCATCATAACGCGCATCGTCATGCTCCAGAGCGGCATGCGCGCGCCCATGGGCGTGAAGGTGCGCGGCCCGGACCTCGACACCATTGCCGAGGTGGGGCGCGACATCGAGCGGCTCCTCAAGGAAGTGCCCGGTGTGTCAGGGCCCACCGTTTTCGCCGAGCGCATCGTCGGGAAACCTTACCTCGAAATCGACATCGACCGGGAGCGCATCGCCCGGTACGGCATAACGATTCGCGATATGCAGCACGTTATCGAGGTGGCCATTGGCGGCCGCCCCATCACCATGACGGTCGAGGGCCGCGAGCGCTACCCTGTGCGCGTGCGCTACCAGCGCGAACTGCGCGACGATATCGAGTCGCTCGGGCGCATCCTTGTGGCTGGCAGCGAGGGCGAACAGATTCCACTCGAGCAACTCGCCGACATCCGGTACGTACGCGGGCCGCAGTCGATCAAGAGCGAAGACAC
The DNA here is from genome assembly GCA_964569295.1 of uncultured Nitrospirales bacterium. Classification (GTDB taxonomy): domain Bacteria; phylum Hydrogenedentota; class Hydrogenedentia; order Hydrogenedentales; family JAGMZX01; genus CAZMVU01. Next base: position 52,817 of record CAZMVU010000003.1, on the reverse strand, counting down.
GTTTCTCGTGGGCTATGTGACCTTCGACAAGCAAGACGGCTACGCCGAGGTCGACGTGGTGGAAGCGTGCCAGGCGCTCTTGCATGAAAAGCTGGATTCCGGGGAGTGGTCCTTGCCCGCCGGCGTGAGCTACGCCTTTGCCGGCAACTACGAGAACCAGGTGCGCGCGCAGAAGACCCTGGCGATCGTGTTGCCATTGGCCCTTTTCGTTATCTTTGTCATTCTCTACCTGCAATTCCGCTCGATTATGACCACCCTGCTCGTGTTCGCGGGCATTGCCGTCGCATGGGGCGGCGGGTTCATCCTCATCTGGTGCTACGCGCAGCCGTGGTTCCTCGATTTCGAGATCGCGGGCGCCAGCCTGCGCACGCTCTTCCAGGTGCAACCCGTGCTCCTCAGTGTGGCTATCTGGGTCGGATTCCTGGCATTGTTCGGAATCGCCACGGACGACGGTGTGGTTATGGCAACCTACCTCGACCAGAGCTTTTTGCGTAACCGGCCCGACAGCACCGCCGATATCCGCGAGGCCGTAGTCGAAGCCGGGCGCCGCCGAATCCGCCCCTGCCTCATGACCTCGGCCACGACCATCCTCGCGCTGTTGCCTGTGCTTACATCTACCGGACGGGGCAGCGACGTTATGATCCCGATGGCCATCCCGTCGTTCGGCGGCATGCTCTTTGCCCTCATCACCCTCTTCCTGGTACCCGTGCTCTACAGCATCAAGGAAGAGACGGCCCTCCACGCCCGCAAACTCAAAAACACCCTCGCCAAGGAGAACTGAATCATGGTTGCCGTATTGATGGCCCTGCTTCTCGCAGCCGGCCCCGAAACCGATCTCGATCAGTACCTGGCCGAGGCGGTTGATAGCCATCCCGCGCTCGAACAACGGCACGCGGAGTGGCGCGCTTCGCTTGCGCGTATCCCGCAGGTCACCAGCCTCGACGATCCCGTGTTCTCCTACGCCTACTTCATCGAGTCAGAAACCAAGCATATGCGTTTTGCCATTGCCCAGAAGTTTCCCTGGTTCGGCACGCTGACGGCCCGCGGCAACAAGGCCGAAGCCGCGGCCAACGCCGCACTCAGCCGCCTCCACGCTGCGCGCGACACCCTTGTTTACCGGGTGAAACGTGCCTACTATGAATACGCCCTTCTGGCCGAACGCCTGGAAATCGTGCTGGCACAGGCTGATGTGCTCGATTATGTCGAGGACATCGTCGATGGGAAGCTCGCCCTCGGCCTGGCCACCGATGATGAGTTGTTGCGCGTGTCCATTGAGAAGACCAAGCTCGATGATCGGCACGCCGGTCTCGAACAGTTGCGGCCAGCGCTTTCGCAGCGCCTGGCTGCGGCCATCGGACGTCAGCCGCAGGAAACCTTGCCTTGGCCTGATGAAACAGACATGCCGCCCGAGCCCCCGCCCCCATCCAATATCCCGGCGCGCATACGCCAGGCGAATCCCAACCTGCAAGCCATCGAGCACCGCATCGCTGCGCTCGATCGGGAGGAAGAACTCGCCCATAAGCGCGGTCTGCCCGGCTTTACCCTTGGTCTCGCTTACGCTCCGATGCAGAACAGAAACTCGATGAGGGGCGCGGTGAACGGGGATACACTCACCCTGCCCGGCGGCAACCGGGAAGACGATCTCATGGTCTCCCTCTCCGTCAATGTGCCCTTATGGCGAAAACGCATCCGCGGTGGAATCGAGGAGGCGCGGCGCCGCAGGTCGGCCGCCGGGCAGGAACAGCAGGCGCTTTTTCTCGAACTGGAAAGCGCCGCCGAAATGGCGCACTACGACATGGAGGATGCCGCCCGCCGTTACCGCCTTTTCCAGGATTCGCTCATACCACAGGCGCAGATGAACTTCGATAGCCTCCAGGAAAAATACGCGGCCGATGCCGCCGGCAAGACGTTCATCGACATCCTTGACGCGGTACGGCAGTTACTCGATTTCCAGCTCGAGGCGGCCCGCGCACGTACCCGCTGGCAACAAGCCAACGCCCAACTCGAGATGCTTATGGGCGGCGCAGGCCAAGAAGCAGCCCAAGCAGAATAGGGAGTGACGCTGCCCACAACCTCTTTTTCCATCTCCCGCGTCTTTCCGCTAGACTATAACCAAGGTCAATCGGGCCGCACGGAGTTCTCGCCATGGCAAACCCTACATCACGACGCAACTTTCTCACACAGGTTTCGTTGGGCGCCGGCATCGCCGGGCTTGGTGGAATGACTGCTGCAGCGGATCGAAAGCCTATTCAGGGCTTTGACGAAACGCAAACCAACACCCGCACGGACAAGGCATGGGAACCGGTCTCCGATCGCAAAGTCCGGGTTGGGATCGTCGGCTATGGCCGCTGCCGCTTTGGAGCCCAGTTCAGTCTCCAGGACCACCCGAACGCCGAGGTTATCGCGGTGAGTGACCTCTTCCCGAACCGCTGCGAGGCGTTGGCGAAGGAATGCCGGTGCGACACGATGTATCCGTCGCTCGAGGAAATGGTGAAAGATGACCGCATCGAAGCGATATTCCTGGCCACGGACGCTCCCAGTCATGCGCGCCACGCCATGTTTTGTATGGAGCATGGCAAACATACGGCCTCGGCCGTGCCCGCGGCTTTGGGTTCCCTCGAAGAGGGTGAAAAGCTCTTCGAGACCGTGAAACGAACAGGGCTCAAGTACATGATGTTCGAGACCTCCGCCTACCGCGACGACTGCTACGCCATGCGCACCGCCTACAACGCGGGCAAGTTCGGCGAGCTCGTCTACACCGAAGGCGAATACTACCACTACTCGGAAACGCCCATCGCATCCTACAAAGGCTGGCGCGACGGCCTGCCTCCACTCTGGTACCCAACCCACTCCACGGCGTACCTCGTCGCCGTGTCTGGCGAACACTTCACCGAGGTGTCCTGCATGGGCAGACCCAGCCACCTCGACTACCTGCAACCCGAAAACAACCCCTACCAGAACCCCTTCGGCACCGAAATTGCCCTGCTGCGCACCAGTGGCGGCGGCATGTCGCGTATGCTCATGAGCAAAGACACCCCCGGCTTCCACGGTGAGGTGGGGCGCGTACGCGGACAATTCGGCTCCATGAGCGGCACCCACTATGACGGGGCGCAGGACATGGCCGCCCTCGACCTCGCCAAGCCGCCCCTCCCACAAAATGTGAAGCCGGGCGGTCACGGCGGCTCACACGGGTACTTGGGCGACGAGTTCCTCATGGCCATCATCGAGGACCGGGAGCCGCTGGTCAACATTGCCTGGGCGCTTAATATGACCGTGCCCGGTATCGTGGCGCACACTTCCGCCCTCAAAGACGGAGAACTGCTCAAAATACCGCACTACACGATGTGATGCTACGCCCCCCGTTTGTTCTGGTGGACTTGCTTGTTTGACATTGGCCCGCCGCGTATCCTACAATCATGTAGGTTTTCTTTGGGCAAGTGTGAAAACGGGCTGGCAATTCTCGTATGCCTGGCATCCCTGGGGTATTCATGGCAACTTCTGCGAAACCGCAATTCCGCCGAGAGCTCAACGAGCTCGAGTTCCTTTTCGAGTTGAGCCAGTTGCTCGACCGCAGCCTGGATCTGCGTGAGGAACTCGACCCCGTATTGAAACTGATCGCGACGCACACCGGCATGATGCGCGGCACGATCACCCTGCTGGACCGCGCCCGGGACGAGTTGTATATCGAGATCGCCCACGGCTTGTCCGGCAAAGAGTTGGAGCGCGGCCACTATAAACCCGGCGAAGGCGTGGTTGGCCAGGTGGTACAGAACGGCCGGCCCATGCTTGTGCCGCGTATCTCGGAAGACCCCTTGTTTCTCGACCGTACAGGCGCCCGCAAAGACCTCGCCAAAGAGGACATCGCGTTTATCTGCGTGCCCATCAAGCTCGAGAACGAGATCATGGGCGCGCTCAGCGCAGACCGGATCTTTTCTGGCGATATCGACCTCGAGGAAGACCTGCGCCTCATGTCCATCATTGCGTCCATGATTGCTCAGGCCGTGAGGCTGCGTCAGGAGGCGCAGGAAGAACGGCGCCGGCTTCTCGAGGAAAACCAGCGCCTGCAAAACGAACTGCGCGACCGGTTCCGCCCGGCCAACATGATCGGCCGTTCCAACGCGATGCAGGCAGTCTTTGACCAAGTGGCCCAGGTCGCCCGCAGCGACGCAACTGTCCTGATCCGCGGCGAGAGCGGCACGGGCAAGGAGCTCGTCGCCAACGCCATCCATTACAACAGCTTGCGCGCAAGCAAACCCTTCGTGCGCGTCAACATCGCCGCCCTGCCCGACAGCATCATCGAAAGCGAGTTGTTCGGTCATGAAACAGGTGCTTTTACCGGCGCGACCAAGCAGCGCCAGGGCCGCTTCGAACTGGCACATGGCGGCACCATCTTCCTTGACGAAATCGGCGATTTGTCGCCGCAGCTTCAGGTCAGGCTGTTACGGGTATTGCAGGAGAAAGAGTTCGAGCGCGTGGGTGGAACAGAGACAATCAAGGTGGATGTGCGCGTTATCGCCGCCACCAACCGTGAACTCGAGAAGCTCATGGAAGATGAAACCTTCCGCCACGATCTCTATTACCGCCTCAATGTCTTCCCCCTGCATGTGCCGCCCCTGCGCGAGCGCAAGACGGATATCCTCGAGCTCGCCAATTTCTTCGTCGAGAAGTACAGCAAGCAGAACCACAAATATGTGCGCCGTATCTCGACGCCCGCCATCGATATGCTTATGGCCTACCACTGGCCCGGCAACGTACGTGAACTGGAAAACGTCATCGAGCGTGCTGTGCTCCTCACCCAAGACGATGTCGTTCATGGTCACCACCTCCCCCCCACCTTGCAGACCGCCGAAGCCAGCAACACGCGCTTGAAAGGCACCCTCGAAGAGTCTATGGACCGCGTCGAGTGCGAACTCATCATCGAGGCGCTCAAGGACACCCGCGGCAACAAGGCCAAGGCGGCGCGGACCCTCGGGGTAACCGAGCGGATCATTGGCCTGCGTGTCGAAAAACACGGCATCAATCCCAGGCAGTACCGGATTTGACCTGATGCCCGTTCAAGGCTACGTCTGTGTATGGACGCTGCCGCACACTACATGCGCGTAGGAATTGTAGCCATAGGACGGGTGTACTATCGGGTGCCGTGCCTCGTTGCGAGCCCCCCGGCCGGCACCGCCATCGACTACACAACCCCTTGGGCGACAGCTCCTTGCATAAATGACAACCTATCGCTGTAGTTCGTCTCCCCCCCTGGACGATGCTATTGGCATATGAATTGCCTGCACCCGCTATCAACTATCGGCAAGGATGGAACGCGAGAGGCTGCAAGCGACCCAAACCGCATCATCTCATATCGAGCCTGCCCGTTTGAGGTCACGTCGGGTTGTATCACTGCTCCCTTACTCGAGGCGCTGCCAGGCGCCTCTCCCTTGCCCAAGGGGGGTGCGCACGTCCTGCCCGGGCGTGCGCGCTTCCGTTTTCGCCGGTTTCTCGCGCCCCCTTTGGCTTCCTCTTTGGACACCCGCGCATAATTCGAATATTGACATGAACCGGTAAACTAAATATACTTGATCCAAGGAGAGCACGTGGGAACGGGTGGAAAAAACCTCTCAAAACGGCAAGAAGGGCAGGTCAGATACGATGCAAGATCCGCCAAAGGACGAAGCACTCAAAGCCCTCGAGCAGGTTCTTACCGACGAGGAACAACAAATCGCGCAGGCCGAAGCACAGCTTGCCGAACAGGCCGCCCAGGCCAAGACCGGTTTGGATGCCCTTCTGGACCAACTGGCTGCGCATCGCCAGCAAATGGATGAGCGGGCCGCGGCCGTAAAAGAAAAGCTCGATGCCTACAAGGCCCGGTGCAGTGCGGCAGAAGAGAGTGCGACCCAAGCCGATAACGAGCAATGGGACGCATTGCGCCGCGAACTCGATCAAAAGCAACAGGCCCTTGAAGATGAACAGCACCGGGCAGATGAACTGGCGCAACAAGTGGCCGACCGCGACAGTGTGCTGGCGGAATTGCGGGAGCGCGTGGCCGAGGCCGAGGCACGCGAACGCATGCTGCAGGAACAAGTCAGCGCTGCCAACGACACCACCACGGCCTGGGAAGATGAGCGCACCGCCCTTGAAAAAGAACTGGCTGAGAAAGACGCCGCACTTGCCGAACTTCAGAAGGCCCAGCAAGGCGCCCTCGACGCACAACAGGCGGACGAACTGCGCCAGATGGCCGCCGCGGAAAAGGCGCGTGCCGACGAACTCGCCCAGCAACTGCAAGAAGAAATGGCCAAGGGCACCAAGTCCGTACTGGCAGAGCAACTGGCCGACGCGTTGCGCGAAGCCGAACGGCTCCGCGCCGCCTTGCGTGAAGTAAAAGCCGGCCATAGCGCCAATCTGGAACCTGCCGCCGAGCCCGGCCACGCCCAAACAGACCCCCAACCCGGGCCTCCAGTGGACCAAGCGCAACGGGCGCGCATCATGGCGGCGGCCGCCGCCGGCATGGATCCAAAGCGCAACTTGGGCGATGTGCTGATCGAGGCGGGCATCATTACCCCCGAAGAACGTGCCGAGTCGCAAGACGCGTTGCGCAGCAACCCCCATACGCACTTGGGCGCCATCCTCGTGAACAAGGGCTACGCCAGCGACGAGGCGGTGGCACAGGCTTTCTCCGCGCTCACAGGCGCGCCCCTGGTGAACCTCATGGAATCCCCGCCCGTTTCAGAAGCGGTGCGCCTCATCTCGGGCCGCCTCGCCCACCAGCACCACTGCATTCCTCTCCAAGTGCCGGATTCGGAAACCCTTGTAGTGGCTATGTCCAACCCCCTCGATCTTGTCGCCATCGAAGACCTCGAACGCACCTCGAACCGGAAGGTCGAGGCCGTTGTGGCCCCCGCCGGCGCCATCCGCAAGGCCATTGCCGCCTTCTACGACGACACGGCACCAAGCGCATAGGCAGCGTTTTTTCGCCCGGGGACCATTGTACGTATACCCGGGCATGCCGTTTCGTGCCAGGGTATCCGCCGTGACGCGGTGAGTAGCGTGCTTCATGAAGACCCTTCGGCCGGACCGGTGTGGATTCGCCCCACGCATCGGTCCGCAAAGATGCCTATCCCCCGTTTGCTCCCTAGCGCATTTCCTGGCCGCCGGTGACGTTGATGGCTTGGCCAGTCATGTAGCTGGACATGTCGGAGGCGAAGAACACAACCACGTTCGTGACGTCGCGGTATTCGCAGGGACGCTTCATGGGCACCTGGTCGATATACTTCTGGCGCACCTCTTCCTCAGTGATACCCTGGTTGGCGGCGTATTGCTTGAAGAGGCTGTTTACCCACAGGGGCGAGTTGAGCAAGTTGCCGGGGCACAGACTGTTGACACGTACACCCGCCTCGGCGAATTCAAGCGCGAGGCTCTGGGTAACGCCGATGCCACCGAACTTCGACGCCGCATAGGCGCTGTTCTTGAAGGAGCCCTTCTTGCCGGACTTCGAGTTGATCTGAATGATGCTGCCGCCGCCGCGAGGCGCCATGATCCGCGCGGCCTCGCGGGCGCAGAGAAAATAGCCCACGAGGTTTACATCGATAACCTTACGCCAGCGATCGGCTTCGAACTCGACCGAGTCACCGGAAATCAGAATGCCGGCGTTGCACACCATCACATCGAGCCCGCCAAGGAAAGCCGCCGATTCATCCACTCCCGCGCGCACGGCCGCCGCATCGGACACATCAACCGAGAGGCCCTTGGCCGCACAGCCATGCTTTTCGCCCGCGGCACGGGCGGTCTCTGTTACCTGCTCGACGCTGATGTCCCAGGCGGCGACATCGCAGCCGGCTTCGCACAGGTGATCTACAATGGCGGCGCCCAGGCCCTGCGCCGCGCCTGTAACGATCGCTTTTTTGCCGTCCAGTAACTGCATTACAAGTACCGCTCCAGTAGGGCCTGCTCAGCCTCCTTGGTCCAACCGCCCGCTACATTCAGCTTTTCGTAGACCTCCGGCAGCTTATCCTTCAATTCGTTCAACGCCATCAGCGGCAGGTCAGGAATCTGCGTGTAGATAACGGTCTTCCCGGGATACGTCGCGTCGCGCACGGCCTTGAGTCCCTCGTGGGCGGCGCGCAAGCCGCCAATCGCCGCTACCGACCGGTTGGTGTCGAGTTCCCCGTCTTCGACCATCTCGAGGATGCGGCGGAGATCACGAATCCGGCTGCCGCTGCATCCGATGAGCTTCACCCCCCGGCACAGCTTATTGAGCGGCACGGCCGCTTTGGTGCCAATGACCAGCCCGGCGAAGATATTCACGAACGCATTGTCCGCCGACAGTTCGACCCCTTGAGTTACAAGGGCGGGCACGGGTGCGAGCACGGCTACGTCGTCGTAGCCGTTGGGCGCCAACTCGGCGATGCGCGCATTCATGGCATCCTGGCTATCGAAGTCGCTCGGCGCCAACGTGTGCAGGGCAACCCCTTTCTCCTCCGCCATATGCCCGAAGCTGTGGACGATGTGGTCAAGCCGGCCGCGGTCCAGGTCGGTCACCACAACAACCTTTGCACCATCCTGCTTTTCGATGGCACGCTGCACGTGCATTTGGCCCATGGGCCCGCCCGCACCGATAAACAGCGCCGTGCCGCCGGGCTTCAGATCATTGCGGCGGTTGGCCTCGGCCACTTCCTCGAGGGTGTCGCCGCCACCGAAGAAGCGCTTGTTCTCATAGTGGATAGCGCCTACATCGAGCGTGACCGCGCCGTCTTGCGCCGGCGCGCCCAGCAACCACATGTTGCCGTTTTTCTCGAGCATGCCACCGAGGGCGTTCACTATGTCCGGCGTGGGACTCTGGACGATTATGTCTTTGTACGACTTCTCCTGCAGCAAATCGAGCCCGGCGAGCGACCGCGGCAGAAACTCCGCCTTGGGAAACCGGCCCGCCCAGGCTTCCTGCGCGGCATCGGTCACGATGAGCGGCACCCCGTCCGCCGGCGCAAGGCGTTCTTCAAGGCAATAGGACATCTCGACACAGGCCCACGGTTCGGCGAGCGCGGACTGGCTGTAACCGGTTTCCGGGTGCACGGGGAGCAGGTAGCAGCCATCATCCCCATCGAGGGCGCGCTCGTCGAGGTAGGCATATTCCGCGAGCCCGCCGGGTATCATATAGCCGAAGGCATAGTTCACGCCGTTCACGTAAATGTCCGCTTGCACGATGTAGCGCTGGCCGGCTTGGAACGTATCCTTCCAGCGATCGCCCACCGCAACGACCGTACACGCGCACTCATGACCAAGGACCGTCGGGTCTTTCGAGAGGTCACGGCCGCGCAGACGCGCGTGGTTGCTGCCCTGCTTGATGATTTTCATGTCGGACAGGCACAGGCCGAGCACGTCCACCCGCACCAGGATTTCGTTTTCCTTCGGCGTGCGAAGCGGCAGGCTGACCGGCTTGCCGTTGCGCCCGACATTCTCCATGCCGGCGCCGAACACCTGCCACGCCTCGTACTGCTCCGGCAGGGGGGCGTCCGCTTGTTTGTATTCTTCCAGCTTACCCACGGTAATCTCCTTGTAGTCTTCAGGAAAGGCCGGCCCGAGGCGGACAAGCCCGCGGCCAACTTCTTCAAGAACGGCTCGCGGGGACGCTCGCCCTCCCGATGGCGAATCAAACCTTTTTGTGCCATGGGAAAAGACGGCTGCTCACAGAGCAGCGCTCCCTGCCGCCCGTTTCAGTTTGCGAGCAGCTTCTGGCGGTAGTGCTCGTCCGGGCGCGAATCGATGCGGCGGATGTCGGCCTCGCTCATGAACCGCGGCCCACCGGCGGCGTACGCGCCAAGGAGTACTTTGGCCATTTTCTCCGCCATATCGGTGATGTTTTTCACCTGCTGCGCCGAGTCGCCCAGTGCGAAGATGCCGTGGTTCTCGAGCATGAGGCACTTGGGCAGCACGCCCTCCTCCTCGACAAACCGTGCCACCCGGTCGCGCACCTCCCGCGCCAACACAAGGCCCGGATCAACGTAGGGCACGAAAACGGACTTGTGGCCGCACACCACGATGTGGTCCGGGCAGAGCCGGCCCAGGGCGGCCTCTTCCGCCTTTTCCGAACACATGAGGCCATTGATCGCCACCGGATGCGTGTGGCCGATAAAGCGGTACTCAGGGTATCGATAGAGCAAGGCGTGCATCACGGTCTCGACGGAGGGCATCTGCTGCTCATTCGGGTCGACGCGGGATGCCTCGAGCGCCTGCTTGACCTCGGTGTCGCCGGCATTCTTATCGTCCAGGATGGCGGTGACCTTGCTGATGGACACCCGCACGAGCCCCTCCCCACCAATGGTGGACAGGGTGGTCCCGGAGGCCTTGACGTAGAAAGTGTCGTCGTCGATGCGTGCGGACGTGTTGCCTTCGCCAAGGATGGCGTAGGGCCGGCCGGGCGCACCGAGGTATTGCGACATTTCGATCAGTTGTTCGAGCACTTCAGGCATGACATTTCGTTCCCGGTTAGTTGCGGTGAAGGCGCGATTATACCAGAAAAAGCAGGCCGGTGCAGCGCGCATCGCGGCGAGAGACTACTTCTCCCAGGCTATGGTGTAATCGCGTTCTTCGGGCTTGGGATGGCCACCTGGGCCATAGCCTTTTGCGTGGGACTCGGCCGCCAGCGGGATATACTCCGCCGTGATGTCCCCGGCCGACACCGTGTACTCGACAAAACCGAGGCTGTCATCGCCGTCGGGCCAGTGGCCGCCCCACTGTTTGAAGGCGGTCGAGGGATTGATGTGAAACCGCACTCCTTCCGCCTCGCGCCAGCGCCGGCAATGCACATGCCCGCTCAACAGCAGGTCGGCGCCAGTGGCCTTGAGGGTCTTCATGATTCGGCTGCGGTGCGGTTCGTCGACGCCGAAGTACCAGTTGAGGTATTCGTCGGGGTCGGCGATGTCGTAGTTCGGTTCGTCGAGCGTCTCGGTGAACAGCGCCGAGTGCATCATCCACACGTGGCAGGTTGCCTGTGCCGCGTCTTCCTGGGCTTCCATCCATTCCCAGAACGGCGCTTCTTCCGGCAGACCCGAGCCAGCCACCATGTCGCAAAAGCTGGAGAAGCGCACGTTCTTGTGAAGGAACGTCCAGCAATGCGGGCCGAAGACGTCCTCAAACTGCTTCAGTTGTGCGGAGGTCATGTTGAGTGCGAGGTCGTCGCGGTTCTTGCGCACTCCCTGTTTGCCGGTGTGTTTGTTGCCGGTATCCATGTTGCCCGGCGTCACATGGTATGGGAAAGGCAGCGCGTCGAGGTCAGCCTTGATCGCCTCGAGTTCGAACCGGTGAATGGAACCGTCGCGGGTGAGGTCGCCGCCCACGAGAAGCAAGTCCGGCTTCCGGTCAACAATCTGCTTGCGGGCGGTCTGCCAGTTTTCGTTCCAGGCGGGGGCAAACCGAAACGATCGCGGCGACCCGACATGGATATCCGTAACGTGTATGAACGTCCACGGTTCGGCTGCCGGCTTGGCATGGGCCTTATAGTGCACGCCCAGTGCCGCCGCCAGGCCAGCGGCGCCGCCCAGAAATCCCCGCCGTGTTATGTGCTTGTCCATGAGTAGTCCTTCAAAGCAGTCCCTTCAGTTCAGTCCTTCTTTCTTGCGATCGCGGCCCAGTTCGCGTATACCGCGGAAGAAGTTGGACAACAAGGCGCCGCACTCATCGGCAAGAATGCCGGGGTAAACCGCCGGCCGATGGTTGAAGCGGGCATCGGCCAGTAGATTCATGAGCGACCCCACACACCCGGCTTTCGTGTCGAAGGCGCCAAAGTAGACTTCGGGAATACGCGCGAGGATGATGGCGCCCGCACACATTGCGCAGGGTTCCAGGGTGACGTACATCCGCGTGTTCTCCAGGCGCCAGGAACGCAACGCATTGGCCGCGGCGGTAATGGCAATGACCTCGGCATGGGCCGTCGGGTCCTGCAACAACTCTCGCTGATTACAGCCCTTGCCGACGATCTCATCGTCGCACACGATGACACACCCCACCGGTACCTCACCCGCCTCTTCGGCGCGCTGGGCTTCACGCAAGGCATAGCGCATGTAGCGTTCGTGGGGATCGAGCATGGCGGCGATTGTGCCTTGCACGCAGCGACATGTCAACCAGGGTGTGGTGCAAGCGCGTTTTGTATAGCCTCACCGCGACAGCTACCACCGCAACACGGTTTCAGAAGAGCAACGGCCAACGGGGGTTGGGCTAGCCTGACAAGCCGTGCAATGGCAGCAGGTTACAATCACTGTTCCGTGTTGACAGAGCAGGTGCTCTATGCTTGAGATCCCGTGCAAGCCTGCGTATGATGGAATGTGAGGCAGTCGGCGCTACGGTGCCGCAAATGGACAATGGGAAGGGCAGAGCCCTTGTGCCTTGTTATACTCAGGTGGACGGGCCCCGGTTGCTCGTCCCCGGCGTGAATTGTATTACCGTGCGCGCAAAAGTTTTCGTGCCGGGTAGCCGGCACTATTGGCTGAGGAAGGATAATGACTGATCTGCGTGAGAATGGGCTGAGCACCTACCTGGCTGAGATCTCGAGGGTTCCGCTCCTCTCGCCCAGCAAGGAAAAGGATTTGGCCGTACGCGCCCGAAAAGGCGAGCCGGAAGCGCGCAAGATGCTCATTATCTCGAACCTGCGGCTGGTGGTCAGTATCGCCAAAAAATACCTGTACTACGGCCTGCCGCTGCAAGACCTGATCGAAGAGGGCAACATGGGGCTTATGAAGGCCGTTGACCGCTTTGATCCGGAACGAGGCTGCAAATTCTCGACGTACGCCACCTGGTGGATACGGCAGGCGGTCACGCGCTCGCTGTCGAACCAAGGACGCACCGTGCGCATCCCCGTATACGTGACCGACAACATCAGCCGGTATAAGAGGACCGCCGAGGAGTTATACAAGAAACAGGGGCGCAATCCGACCGCCGAAGAAATGGCGGAAGCGATGAATATCAAGCTGGCGGAAGCCAATAAGTTGCAACAGTTCGTCGGTATGGTGACCCCGCTCGAGAACATGGAAAGCACCGACGACGACATGGGCGGCATCCCTGAAAGCGCCCAGCCCGCTCATGTGGATCGTGCCCTCGAACAAATCACCCTCGACCAGCAGATGGAAGCGCTCATGTCGGAACTCACCGAGCGCGAGGCCAGCATCATGCGGTACCGTTACGGACTGATGGACGGTGAGGCGCACACCCTCGAACAGACGGGCAAGCGCTTCAAATTGACCCGCGAGCGCATCCGCCAGATCGAGAAGGATGTCATGAGCCGGCTCCGGCATTTCGTCGGTGAAAACGCCGACGACTTCCGCTTCTGACGCGCTGTCTATGGCCAGCCCTATGACTCCCCCCGGCGGGAATACCCGCCCTATTGAACCGCTTGGGCCGCCTATTGCGCGGTGCCTGTCAACGGCGCCTGTTCTGTCTTCTCGGCGTTTATCGCCGGGTCAACGCTGGATTCCCCAGGGTGCGGCGCGTCTTCCGCGGTTCCTGAAACTTCTGTGTCAGTGGGTGCAAGACGTAAGAGGCGCGTCTCGCCACGGCGCAGAGGCAGGAGAATATCGCGTGCCCGCGGCCAGCCAATCCGTGGATCGAACAGGTCGTACACGTCGCAGGTATCCTCGAATTGGATGGACCGCTCCCCGCCCACACGACCGTGTATAGCCAGCATTCCCTGGCCAATGCGCACCGCGTCGAAGTGGGCCTTGGCCGGGTCGCGCATGTAGAGCGGCTGCTCGAGAATGTGGAGCAACTCGCGCATCACCATGGGCGGCAGCAATGGCTCGGCGACGAAAACAGAGGCCCAGCCCGACTCGAAAAACCGCACCCCGATGCTCGCGCGGCCGCTGTCGCTGAAATTCGCCACCACATCCACCTCGTCGTCGTCAATGTAAAACAAGGGCGCCCAGGCATGCGCTGCACCAAAAGCCTCGTTTTCCCCCACCCAGCGCCCTGCCAGCGCGTAAGACGACCCGCTCTGGCCCGGCCCGTCAAAGGCCGCCACCTTCATTCGCACGGTTTCGGACACGTTTCCGGCCGCCATGCCTTCTTCGCTTATATAGCCGGGCGCATACATCCAGAGTGCCGCCGCCTTCTGGCGTTCGAGCAGGCCGTGCAACCGTGCGCGCTCGTGCGTATCCAGGCGGAAGGCGTTGAGGAAAAGGTAGGCCGAAGCGGGCGGGCACTGCTCGTCAAGCACATCCTGCAAGAGCACGAACGTAACCGGCGTTCCCACCCGCAACGCGGCGTTGCGGGTGGCGTTGTACAGCAGTTCGCTCAACGGTTCGCCGACCTGCTGGTAAAAGCGGCTGCGCTCATCGATCACCACGGTGAGCTGACGTCCTTGCTGGTCCAGCGGTGTCTCCGCGGGCGCAGCCGCCTCCCGCGCATCTGTGCCACCGGCGCCCGGGCCGGTGTAGTCCCGGTAAATATCGAGCATGCCGCGGAAGACACGCCACTGCTCAGGGTCGTGTAACCAGCCCTCACCCTCGGGGTCTGCCCAGACAAGCCCCAACCCGCCCACCAATGCGGTGGCAAAGTTACGGCGCTGCACATTGAAGACATCTTCCCCACGCAGGCCCTCCATGCGCGTCAGCCGCCCGGTCTCTCGTTCATAGCCCACGCCTGTGCGCGTGTCGTCCACGACAAACCATTGCTTACCGTGGAGGCGCACACTATGCACGGGCCCCATGAGTGCGCCAGTGCCGCCCAAGGCGCGATCGTGATAGGTTACCGGCGCCACAAACCCGTCGATATCGCTGTCGATAATGGCGCCCAGCCCGAGGTGCCCCGTGTACGCGTCGAAATGCTCGAAGGTATAGCCATAAGACGCCAGTACGAGCTGTTCCGGACGCAACCGCTTCTTGAGGTGCGTGGTCAGCGCGGCGATCGCGTCTGCCGTCGATTCCGCCGTATACCGCAGAAAGTCCACTTGGTTCTGCTCCTCGGGCAACGAAAAGAAGACCGACGCCGTGTCGCCGTTCGAAAGAGGGGCGGGGATTTCCGCCGTGTCCGCGCTCACGCTGTCATCGCCCCACGCCGCCTGCAGCGTTTCAGCATCCGGATAGCGGCGGGCAAGCCAACGGCGAAAGCCGTCGCGGTTGTCGGCCGCCGTGTCGTAACCCGGGCGCGACCAGGCATCGTCCTCGAGTGCGCAGAGCACATACCCCATGATACGGCGATCAAAGCGTTCCAGGCGCGCGAGCTGCTCCGCGAGAACCCCCAAGGCGTCCTTGGCCTGCGCCTCCCATGCCGCCGAGGCCGGCGTGGGATAGCGCATCGCCTGTCCATCGATGTGCGCGGCTGCGTTCCGGTTCCCCTTGAGCCAGGCCCCGGGCGGATTGAGCTGCACCCGCACAAGAAATACCGCTTCGGGATCGGCATCAATCACCCGTTGCAACTGGTCCGCCACCTTGGGCATGTCCGCGCCCGGCTCATACGGCGCGCGAACGGTTACGACATATTGGTGCAGTCCCGCTTCTGCCGCCATGGCAATCTCGCCAGCCACCACTTTCCACTCGTTGGCCGTGGCGTGGGCATGAAAAAAGACCGGGGGCGCGTTGGGATCGATGGTCACTTGGGGGCGGTCCGGGTCTTCTTCTGCCGGCCCTTCTTCGGTGGCTATTGCGCCATTGCCCGGCAAGTTCGCTTCCGGCACGGAGACCTCGCCCAGCCAGTAGCCCAGCACGCCGGCGAGCGAAATGATAACTACGGCAACCGCTATCACTGAACCTACACGCATGCTACACCGCCATATTTGCGCGCAGGTGTTCCGCCAATAGCCGCAAGGGCTCGCCTGCCTCTCCAAAAGGTGCGAGGGCCTGAACTGCTTGGCTAAGTAACGCATTCGCCCGGTCACGCGCGCCCCGCTCACCAAGCAACTGGGCATAGGTGCCTTTGCCCGCATCTTCCCGGGACGATGCGGCATCGTGCAGGTCATCAATGATTTGGAAGGCCAGGCCCACGCCGCGCGCATACTCCGCAAGAGCACTGGTTTCCCGGCCGCTCAAGCCGGCGAGACATGCGGGTATCTGCACCGCCGCCAGAAAGAGCGCGCCCGCCTTGAGCGCGTGAATGTGAATCAGGCCGTCGAGCGTCGGCTCGGCGTCCGTGTGCTGTAAATCGAGGTGTTGGCCGTGCACGAGCCCTTCGCTGCCCACCGCTTTCGACAACATGGACACCACTTCCGCGGCCGATTCCGGGCGCACGGCGGCCGCATTGGCCGCTACCAGTTCAAAGGCGCGTGACAGTAGCGCCATCGCCGCCAGCAGCGCCGTCGCCCGGCCGTATTTCACATGGATACACGGTTGGCCACGCCGCTCCTGCGCATCGTCCATGCAAGGCAAATCATCGAGAATGAGCGAGGATGTGTGCACCAGCTCGACGGCACACGCGGCATCGAGCAGATGGGCCGGCGCGCGGCCCGCTAATTGAGCCACGGCCAGCGAGACAATAGGGCGCAGCCGTTTGCCGCCGGAAAGGGTGACATAGCGCATCGCCTCGTGCACCAGCCGCGGTTCCCGGTCCGCAGCGGGCAGACGCGACGCCACGGCATCATCCACCGAGGCACGGTGATGGCCGAGGTATTCAGCAAGGTCCAGTGACGCCATGGCGCAGAAAGTTTCCTCATTGGATGAGCGCAGCGCACAAAGCATAGCAAGTGGTGCGCGAAGCCTGCAAACCAGCTTACGCACCAGCGGTACTCAGTGTTCACGCCGGACAAGGCCCAAGAGCACGCGCCGCAGCCCCGTGCCCGAGGCGCGTTCCGCAATTCGCAATGCCATCCATGCGCAAATGAGCATACCACGCCACCCCAGCAACCCCTCCGGCAACGCCGGGTGCAGCACACTGGCCGGAATCAGTAACGCGGCGAAGAACAGCAGGCGAAAGATGTGCGGGTTGAAACGTTCCCAATTCCCACCGCGCCGGTAAATGACATAGTTCACGCTTTGACAAGCGACCTGCGCCAGCAGGAGGAGCGCGCCCAACAGCGTGAGCGGAATAACCACAGCGAACGTGAATGTCTTCATGCCGTGAAGGAGCGGAAAAACGGCGATCCGCCGCCGAGGCGCCATGGCATTGAAGGCGGAAAACAAGGCCTGCAGCACAAGCAGCATGCCGCCCCACAGCACCACATCGCGCAGAAAGACGGCGGGGTCGAACGCGCCGCCCAGGTGCAGCATGGCTACGCCCCCCACACCGAAGACGCCCGCCCAAATCCATGCCCAGTTGATTGGGTAGTCCTCGAAAAACACGGCTCGTTCGTTGCGCGTGGGCCTTTCCTCACGCGGCGCGGCGGCGAAATCATTGTGGTAGTAGCCCCGTTCGTAGATGGCGTAAAGCGAAAGGAACAACAGCGCGAGCGCGGCGGCATACGCCGGGGCGAACGCGTAGGCCAGCAACACCACCAGCAAGTCCTCCTGGATAATCTGATTCCAGAGGTAGTTCTTGCCCGCGTACTTCCCGGCGACCGCATAGCGCATGGGTACATAGAGCCGGGCGAAAGCCCGCGGCTTATACGGGGCCCATTGCACGGTGTAGGCCGCGCTCACACACGCCGCGACCGCTTGCTCCTCCAGGGAGTCAGTAACATAGACCGCTTCGCCGGCCGCATCGGACGGCAGAATTTCTTGAAGGGCGGCGACCTTGCCCCGGACACGCAGGTTGTCCGGCGGCACGCCCATGCGGCAGGCGGCAAGCGTGACATCAAAGGGAAGGGCTGCAAGCATTGGATGAATGACGTGGCGCATACCAAAGCTCACCACGATTACTTCGGCAGGCCTGCCCGCTGCGACCGCCTCGACAAGCGCCCGGTTCATACCGCACCGCATCCGGCGCTTCGCCGTCAACCGCCACCACAGCCATGCCCACGGCATCAACAGGGAGACCGCAACCACGCGGATGTAGTCGCACCAGTGGCGCGGCGCACAAAGGCCCATGCGGCCGGACAATCCCACGAGCCGGTCGCTGCACAGCACGACGAGAAAGGTGAGCAGGCGCGGCCGTGCGTTATCGAGAAAACGCTCGGTCGAGTTGTCGAGAAACACGGTGTCGTCGAAGTCGAGTACTACCCGGGGCCACTTGCCCGCACGCAAACACGCGAGAAGGTGCTCTTCTTCGGCGGCCATCCCCGGCTACTCCGCCGACACGAGCGGATCGCCGAGGGTCTCCTGCAACTTGTCGAGCTTTGCCCTGAGTTCGGTGCGAATTTCCGCATACTCGGGATCATCCGCCAGATCGTGCATCTCGTCCGGATCATTTTCGAGATTGAACAGCAGCGTTTTGTCGATGGTGGGATAATGCACCAGCTTAAACCCCTCATCGGCCACCATCCGCTGCTTGTTCATGTAGGCCCCATAGATCGCGCCATATTGCTCCGCACGTGCACCCTCGATCAGCGGCAGCAGATTGCGAAATGCGACGCGCTCGGGCACTTCAGCGCCGGCCAGGGCAAGTGCGGTCGGCATGATGTCCTGCAGGTAGACCGGCGTACTGTTCCGCGCCCCCGCCGGTATCCCCGGCCCCATGATCATGAGCGGCGCGCGCAGGCTGTGGTCGAACATATTCTGCTTGCCCATAAGCCCGTGGTGACCGCAGGCAAGTCCGTGGTCCGCCGTGAAGATGACCACGGTACCATCCGCTTTGCCCGAGGCCTCGAGCGCATCGAGAATACGGCCTACCTGCGCGTCCATGTGCGTGATAATGGCGTAGTACTCCTGGCGGTGGACCTTCACTGCATGCGGCGTGCGCGGGAACGGCGCCAGCCGCTCGTCGCGCAGGTTTTCCCCGCAGCCCATAGCCTCTTTATGCGGGTATTCGGGCAAGAAATCCTTCGGCACGGCAACGCCGTCCAACGGGTACCGCTCCACATATTCCTTCGGCGACTGGCGCGGGTCGTGGGGCGCATTGAACGCGAGATACATGAAAAACGGCGCTTCGCGCCCGGCCGCCTGTTCCAGAAAGCCCACGCCGTCGTCGCCGAGGACCTCGGACCAATGCTTGCCGCCTTTCCAGTAACCGCCGTGTTGCCGGTCCCAGGGCTTCCAGGGATCGTCCTGACCTTCTTTCGGGCGGTCATAGCCCGCCTCCGTCTGGTTGGGCATCCCCGGGCGCACGTTGCGCACATGATCGAATATACGCGCCGGATCCACCTTTACATGCCACTTGCCGCTCATGTAAGTCTCGTAGCCGGCGCGGCTAAGCAGTTGCGGCCAGAGCCGTTCGGCCTCAGCGTCTTTCCCGAGATGCGGTTCCCGGGCCATGGCATCCCACACGAAGGCGCCCGTAACCAGCATGGTGCGGCTCGCCACGCACACGGCCCCGTGCCATGCACCCTGGTTGTAGGCATGGGTAAATGTTGTGCCGCCGCGCACGAGCCGGTCCAGGTTCGGCGTTTCGATTTCGCTGCAACCCAGCGCATGCACCGTTTCATAGGTCTGATCGTCCGCGAAGATAAACAGAATGTTCGGCTTTCGCGGCGGCGCCGCGCCGGTTGCAGCCCCCGCACCCAATGCGGCCAGACCCACGCCTGCTGCGGCACTGCGCATAAAACCCCGCCTGTTCATAGTCCTTCTCCTCGTAGACATGCTTCATTCCAAATGCGAGGGACTCGGCGCCACGCGCCCCTCGAGCGCCTTCTTGCGCTCTGACATGATGCGATCAGCTATACCGCGGATACGGAAGGTTAACCATTTCGCCGTCTGGCTTTCCGGACGATAATCGGCGGGCCCGAACATGTGTACCCGCCCGGACTCCTGCAACTGCGCCGCTTGGGCGAAGTGCTCTTCGGACTCCGGATCATACACGGCGTAGGTCAGGCCGGCGTGCTTCTTCACCACGGAAAAGCAGGGTATGTCGCTGGGGCCATCGGCCACGTAGATCATGTTTTTGAAAGGCACCCGCCGGTCCTCTTCCGGAATACTGTCATTCACGCTGATATCGACCGGTTTGTTCACGCCCTTATTGATCTCGAAGAGCGCGCGCGTTTTCGTCGTGTTATCGAGGAAGCCTGCAATCTGACTGATGGGGCCGCTGCCCGGTTCGGCCTCAGGGTTGAAGTCCGGGCCTGCCGGTACCTCGACAAATTCGCAGCCGTAGATGCTTTCAAGGTGCGGGGCGATCGCCGAGCCGCGGATCATTTCGGCGAGGCCCGTGCTCACCACGTAGTGCTCGAGGCGCAGGTCGCCATCGCGGAAGGGCGGGCTCTCGAGTACGGCGTTCAACTGCCGGAAAATGTCGGGCACGCCGTTGAAAAAATCGATTTCACTTCCCAGTTCGCGCAAGCGCGCATTCGTAAGGCCCGGCATTCGCCCGCTTTTCACGTAGGTGAGCAGGTGGCCCAGATACGCCACATCGGCTTGCAGCTTGACCCCCGCTTTCGCATAGAAGGCGGGCAGGGCGTTCACCTCCTGCCAGAAGCGCTTGCCATCTACCTCGTATGCGCGGAACAAGGGCACCTGCATATAGGACGGCGACAATGTCTTGTCGAAGTCCCAGATAAGGGCGATGACATTCTGTAAAAACAAGCCTCGGGTCGACACGCGGCAATCCTCCATCAACAGGGCGTCACCATAGCGCGCCCATGGGAAGCCGCGCAAGATCACCCGCGCCGCATGGACAGGCCGCCCCTGTCGCTGCACCTGAGTCAGCGCAGCAAACGCCGGCGCCACGGGTCGTATTCTGCCGGGACCGGCTCCGGCTTTGCCTAGCACAATGCGTATGGTATTCTGCCTGTCATGAAAGTGGCGAGCCACCCAATACGCGGATTCACTCTTGTCGAGTTGCTTGTGGTCATCGGGATCATCGGTATTCTCGCGGGCATGCTGTTGCCTGGACTGGCCCGCGCCCGAGAGGCGGCGCGGCGCGCAAGTTGTGCCAACAACCTGCGGCAGATGGGCATCGTCTTC
Source organism: uncultured Nitrospirales bacterium (assembly GCA_964569295.1). Taxonomy (GTDB): domain Bacteria; phylum Hydrogenedentota; class Hydrogenedentia; order Hydrogenedentales; family JAGMZX01; genus CAZMVU01. The sequence goes on along the minus strand of CAZMVU010000003.1, from coordinate 31,926 downwards.
CAGATGTATGCCGGGGAACAGGCTGGGGCCTATCCGCCCATCCAGGAGCGCACCGGCCCGAACTGCACACAACGCAATACACGCGTGCTCATGTGCGACGGTCCGGCAGTGTATCCCGAATACCTCAGCGATGCGCGCGTGCTGGTGTGTCCTTCGAACCCCGTGGCGCGCGACCTCGTAACTGGGGGCCACTGGAATCGCGCCGATGGCCCCCATGGCGAACGCCGGCACGGCTCGACAGACCCGTGTCTCCTCGACAGTATTGCCTACTTTTACACCGGCTACGTTTTCCGTACCGGGCACATTGCCGAGGTGGGCACCCGGGATATGTCCCGCGCCTTTGAAAATGCATTTCGGGAGCTGCTCGAGTCACAGGATCCAGAACGCTTTCACACGGCGTGGGAGTTCAGGGATGAATTGAACCAGACCCAAACGATCCGGCGGCTGCGGCAGGGGATCGAGCGGTTCCTGATAGAAGACATCAACGACCCATCGCGCACCGCAGTATCGCAAAGCCAGATTCCCGTCATGTACGACCGCATCGATATTGATCCGGCTGGCTTTAATCATGTGCCCGGCGGCGGCAATATCTTGTTTATGGACGGGCACGTCGAGTATTGGCGGTATCCGGACATTTTCCCCGTGAGCCGGGCTTGGGCCGAACTCGTCGACGCCATGGAATTCTAGACAGCTTATTGTATGTCCCGCTGCCAGAAGAGGCGCACAATCTCCGTTTTTTCTTCGTCCCGCGCGAGGTCCATTGCCGTTTTGCCCGATCGGTCCCGCTTCCCGGGCCGCGCGCCGTGCGAGAGCAACCTCGAGACCATGCCGGTGTTGCCCGCACGCACAGCCATGTGCAACGGCAGCGAACCATCGGGCGCGCGGATGTTGGCATCCGCGCCTTTACGCAGCAGCAAGCCTGCCACTTCCCACTGCGCCCGGTTTATGGCCCGGTGCAGCGGAGTGAGCCCCTGCTTATCCTGTCCGTCGATATCCGGCTTTTTGCCCGGCCAACTGCGCAGGGCGATGTCCACCAGACTCGGCATCCCCTGCATCGCAGCCATATGCAGCAGGTTCCACCCCGCCGGCGTGCGGCTGTTCACCGTGGCGCCGTTGGCCAGCAGCAGCTTCACTGCGCGGTTGTTGCCATACCATGCGGCCAGATGCAAAGCGTTCCAACCGTCTTTTGTGCGCAGTGTGGGGTCGGCCCGGTAGCTGAGTAAAAGCCGAACCATCTGCGAATCGCCGTTGCGCGCCGCCCGGTGCAGCGGGGTGACCCCGCCGGCATCGGTGCCATTTACCTGGGCGCCTTCTTTGATGAGCGCCTCGACCTTTCCATGGTCCCCCGCGCGTACCGCCCGATCAATGGTACGCAAGCCATGCATGTCGCGTTGCGCATGACGCGGTTCGCGGCACCCCGCTGCCAGCATGGCCAACGCAAGGCACACGAGGGCGCCGTTGCGCCCTATGTTCTTGAACAGATGCAGCCTTTGTATTACCGTTCCAACACACGGAAAAAAGGAAAAGCGAAACAAGTAATCGGGGCTGGGCGCCCAATGCACCAAGTTCTTTCCTGACGCTGCAAAGAAAGAAGCAGCACTTGCTCGCGGAATCACGAGGACAGCCCCTTTGTCTGCTTTATTCCTGTTGCAACGCGATAGCGACAATGCTGCACCCTTTCGAATACACCCACGGTGCTGGCAACATAGCGCGCGGCGGACACACACGCAACGGTCGCAATTTGCAAGCGACGCGCGGCGCACATGGCCGTCCCCCCCCGGCCCAGGGGTCAGCTTTCGCTCTGGCGCTTCACCGCTTCCCCGGCGAGCAAATCGTGCGCCTTGCGCAGGTAACCGGGTATCTTCTCTGCATGCGGCGACTTCGACAGGGCCTGCACAAGCGCCTCCTCCCCCACCTCGTCCATTTTGTCGGCCTTGTACCCTGGGAACCAGTTGCCGCCGTTCCCGAGCAGGTTATAGCGCATCTTGGCATATTCGATCATGTCGAACGCGACAGCAAGATTTCGCAGCCGTAGAATCCACTCTACATTAATCTCGCCCGGCGTATCTGCAACCGGCGGCAATCCTTCCGCCCACGTGTCCACCCAGGTCTCTCCGAACGCCTCGACCATGGCCGCCCGCAACCGCGCCTCGATAGGCACAATGTGTTCCTTTGCCTCGTGCAGCATATCGACCATATCGAGGTGAATATCGAACTCCTCGGGTTTTGCCACACCGCAACTCAGCGTATGCACTTCGGGGTGCGAGAGGCAGAACAGGCCGTTGAACACCATGGGGTCCAGCGGATCGCACAGTGTACGCAGCTTGTCGCTCGGCTTGTACAGCATGCCCCCTTTGTCGTTCGGACTGATGATGAACACGCCCATATCGCGCCGCCGGGCTGCCTGGATATTTTCCCAGTGCTCCTGGTAAATGTAGTACCAATGCAGGTTGACATGATCGAAGGCATCCGTCTCGATGGCGCGCTGCACAATCGCAGGATCGCCGTGGGTCGAGAATCCAATATCGCGTATACGCCCGAAGTGCTTCCACGACTGCGCCGTATCGAGGCACGCCATAGCCGCATCGAGTTCACCGGGACTGTTGATGCCGTGGAACGAGAAGAGATCGATATGGTCCAGGTTCAGCAAGCCCATGGACTTCTCGAAGGTAGCCACAAATTTGTCCACGTCCATATCCGGTGCGACCTTCGTCTGCACCAGGATTTCATCACGCGGCAGTTGCGGGAGAATTTTGCCGAGCTGGTACTCGCTGGTACCGTAGCCACGCGCCGTCTCGATGTGATAGATACCGGCATCGAGCGCTCTCTTCACGCAGGCCTCGACATTCGCCTGGCTCTCATGCGTGACTGGCTCGTCGTCCTTGAAGCTCTGTTGAAAACGCATGGCGCCGCAGCTGAGCACGGGCATACGAAACTCTGTCTTTCCGAATCGCCGGTATTCCATCGTGTTTCTCTTGCTCCTCGCATTGCTTAAGGCGCGGGGGCCTCCTGTACCCGCAAACCCGGGTGATTCCCCCACTCCGCCATGGCACCGTCGTACAAGGACACCTCTTCGTAGCCGGCAAGGCGGTAGGCGAAGTAGCCCACCGATCCGCTACGGCCCGTGTTGCAATAACTGATGACGGGCGCATCTTTCTCCCCAGCCAGCGCCTGCGTCAGGGCATCGCCCGTCTTGAACGTGTAAAACACCTTATCACCTGCCTCATGCGCATCGACCAGATCTTCCACAGGCACACTGTATGCGCCGGGAATATGGCCCGACTGCTTGACATAGTGCGCCTTGTCGAGGCCCGTATACTCCGCCGGCGGGCGCATATCCGCCAGAATCCCCTCCCCGGCGCGCATGAGCTCGAGCACCTCACCGCGCGTTGCATGCCGTTCCTCCTGCGGCCGAAGCACGATCTCACCTGCCGGGTCCGCCTTGGGCGCCGGCGCACCTGTTTCGGTGGGACGTCCTTCAGCCTGCCACTTTGCATAACCGCCATCAAGTACGGAAACCTGATCGAAACCCAGATACGAAAGCGCCCAGAACACCCGCGCCGCATCCTTTACCTCATAGGGCTCGTCCATGGCCGAGTACACGACAATCGGTACCCCCTGTTCCAGCCCCGCCTCTGAAATGAGCGGCGCCAACGCGTCCACTGGCTTCAGCAACCCCGTCACACCGCCCTGCGTTGCGCTGAGATCGCCCGCCGCAAGGTGCCGCGCTCCCGGGATGTGTCCCGCTTCATATGCCGCGATGGGCCGCGCATCCACCACAATCACATCGTCGAGTTCCCGCGCCAGTTCTTCGGTCGAAAGTAGCAGCAATATCGTAACAACCGCGCTCATGCTGGTTCTCCTTTGCTGTTCAAATCCTCTGTCTCGCGCTTCAAAGCGCGATCATCGCACATTTAACCACAATGCGCAAAGGCCAACGCCAGCACCTACGCAGCGTACTGGCTCGCGGGCGTACCCCATCCCGAAGATACTGCGGAGGGATAATCGCCTTCCCTTCCTACAGCGTGCGAAAGACTTCTGTCCCGGCTGGCTTTGGAGGGGGGAGTGGAAACTGAGCGGAGGGCGTTGCTTCCGGCATTGCCCCAAGCTTGTGCGCGCGGGACGCACACCACAGCGGCTCCGCTTACTGGTTTGTGTGGCCGCCGGAGAATCCCTGGACAATGGCAATGAGGTCATCGGGTTTGAAGGGCTTGAGGATATAGCCGTCCGCACCGCATTCCTTGACCTCCTGGATGGTCTTTTCGATGGGCTTCGCCGTCACCATGTAGATTTTCAGGCCATCGAGATCGGGATTTGCGCGAATCTTATCGAGGGTTTTCCACCCATCAAGCCCGGGCATGGCGATGTCGAGCAGGCACAGCCAATACGCGCCCGTGCTCAGCAGGTTCAGCGCCTCCTCTCCGCTTGCGCATTCATCGACCTCGAAGCCTTCTGGCGTCAGCACCCGGTTGATGAACGTGCATATTTCCGGATCGTCATCCACGGTGAGAATCTTTCTACCCAGGGACACCCCCGGTTCGACGCCCTGGCTCAGCGCATAGTGTATACCGGAAAGCAGCGTGCTGCGGCGGAATCCGCGCCTGACACGCGCAGCCACGCGATCCTTGTACTTCTCGTACAATTCATCATCGTTGGTGAGCAGGATGATGGGTATGTTCGGTACTGACGGATTCCCGATAATCTCATCGAGCACAACCGTACCCAAGGGGCCGGCCTGCGTATCCACGACCAGGCAATCCGGGTTATATTTGTTGGCCATGGACACCGCGTAGGCAGGGTATGCGGCATGCACCACATCCATCCCTTCGGAGAACAACATGTTGCGCACTTGGTGGCTGAGAGACCGGTCCTGGGTCATCAGGCCGACAAGCAAATGCGTTTCCGTGGGCATGGGAAGGCCGCTGTCACTTTCCCGATCATCGGGCCGGGGCTGCGCCGGCTCTTCTACCCTGTCCTGCGGGCACAGCGGCAGTGTGAAGTAGAAGGTGGTTCCCTCGTCGGGAATACTATTGACCATAAGCCGGCTGCCGTGCAGGCGCATGATGTCCTGTGCAATCGCCAGCCCGATGCCGGTTCCCCCGTACTTGCGGGTCGATGAACCGTCATACTGATAGAACCGTGTAAAGACCTTGTCCTGCGCTTCCTCGGGAATACCGATGCCGGTGTCCTGCACCGACACCTCGACATTCCCGTTGCTTAACCGCAGGTGCACGTTGACCGCGCCGCCGGGTTTGTTGAACTTGACCGCGTTCGACAGCAGGTTGTTGAAGACCTGGCCCAGCTTGCCCTTATCGCCCTCGACCAGAATCTGGTCAGCGTCCGTATTCAGGGTTACCTCGATTTCCCGGCTGTCCGCCACGGGCTGCACGATCTGAATCGACGTGCGCGCACAGTCCACCAGGTCGAGTGTATCGAAGAGCAACTCCTCCTGGCCCCGGTGCAGGCGCGAGAAATCGAGCAGGTTTTCGATCAACGTCACCAATTTCTCGATGTTGCGCAGACTGATGTTGAGATACTCCTTCTGCATGTCGTTGAGAGGGCCCGCCTTTTCATTAATGATCATGTCCGTATAGCCCATGACCGCCACCAGCGGGGTGCGCAACTCGTGCGACACGTTCGAGAGCAGGTTCGTCTTCATCTCGTCCAGGGTTTTCAGTTCCTCGTTGACCCGGTGCAATTCCTCGCGCGCCCGGTTCACTTCATCCAAGGACTGCTGCAAATTATTGAGGAGGGAGGCATTGCGAATGGCGATGGCCACGTGGGGCGCCATCTGTTCGACAACCTCGAGTTCATGCTGCGAGAAGGCGCCCTTGGCCGTTGCCGCCAGATCCAGCGACCCGATTATGCGCTCGTTCGCATAGAGGGGGACACTCACGCAACTGCCCATGCCCGGCTCGAACGTAACCGGCGTACCGGGGTGTTGCGCTGCGGTGTCGTTCACGACCAGCATACGGTGTTCGCGTGCTACCCAGGCCGCGCAGGATTCCGTGGCCACATACCGCACCTCGTCCCCCATGCCCGGCGTATCCGGCCACAGCCGGCGTGTTTCATAGCCGTCGCCATCATCAATGCGCAACGTCACTGCGGCATAATCAAAATCGATAAGCTTGCGCAGTTCACGCACCATGCTCTCGTAGACCCGCCCGGCCTCGAGGCTGCTGTTGATGACATTGGCTATCTGGTTGATCGCGCCGATGCGCTCCGAGCGCTCCCGGGCTTCCTGCTCGAGCCGCACACTCTGGGTTACATCGCGAAAGGTGCCCTCCACCCCTACATAGTTGCCTTCGTCATCATCCACCCGATTTGCCGTTATCTCGACGCAAATCCGCCTGCCGTCCGCACGCCGCATCCACACGCGGTTCCGGTCCACAAAGCCCTGGCTCTCGATATCCTCGCTTATGCGGTCATAGTCGTCATCGCTCTCGAACGCGTCATGCAGCCGTTTCCCGGCAATCTGATCGAGGGAATCGAAGCCGAGAATATCGAGGCCGGCCGGATTCATGAACACGACTTGCCCATCGCCGTCGGTCTGGCAGATGCCGTCGCGCATCGCGGTGACGAGACTGCGGTATTTTTCTTCCGACTCCTCCAGTTGCGTGATGTTGTGGTGAAGCGCGGAGGCCATCTCGTTGAACGAAGACGCCAACTGCTCGATCTCGTCGCCCGTACCGATCTTCAGCTTGAGTTCGTAGTCGCCCTGGCGGATGATCTGCGCGCCTTCGTTCAAGAGGGAGACCGCGCGAATGATGTTGTTGTGCACATTGCGATACGCGATAATGCAGAAGGTGGCAATGACCAGCACACTCACCGCAAAGCTGAGAATGGCCGCCAGATTGATGTTGGCGAACACAATCGAGCGCGGCCGGTATACGACAATGAACAGGCTCTCCTCTGGCAGCAGCCGGTGATACGCCATAAGCGCGTCAATCTGCTGGCCGCGGGACTCGTAATTCCAGATGGAAAACGATGCGGCCCCATGGGGGCCCGCCCCGCGCAGGCGCTGCGCCAGCTTCGGATCCACACTCGGTTCGATGTGCAACTCCGGGTAGCCGCCCTCCTCATCAAAGTCTGCCAGGCTTTCCGGATAGACCGTGACCGCGATGAGGTCCGTGATATACACCACCTCGTACACATCCGTGACCCCATCGTCGCGGCTGTTCAGCGCCCCCTGTTTCAAAACGAAAACCAGCAAGTCATAGACCTGCTGATCGTCGGAAACAAAACCCACAATCTCGCCGGTCTCCGGGTGGCGTACCGGACTCACCACCCGCGCGGTATAGCCTTCACCGCTCGGCGCGCTCTTAAACGAGTCAAAGGTGGTTTCTTTGATATTGGTGACCCACTCCGGGTGGTAGCGGTCCATCACGCGGAAGGCGGTCGTGCCGACAACAAAGCGTCCCTCGTGGTTGTATAGACCATACTCGGACTCGAGGTCCCCCGACCGCTCGGCCTCTTCCTCGAGAAGCTGCACCAGCGCCGTCTCGTCAATGGGCTCGCTCGCTCGCAATCGTGTCAGGGCCTCGACGATATGGGAATCCTGGGCAAGACGTTTCGGCCCCCGGCCCCGGCCCTTTACCGCAAGCTGCACCCCTTGCGCCGTCTTGCTGGCGGCTGTCTCAAGCTTCTGCTGCACCGCCAGGCGCTGGCCCTCGTGCGCCACGAAGTAGCCCAGAACCAGCGCAATGGCCATGGGAATCACCCCCACCCACAGGATGGAGGTGAGAATGCGGCGTTCAATACTGCGCCGAGCGAATCGTTTGGGCATGAGATCCCCGGGGGGTTGCCAGCCACCGATACCGGCCTGCTGCGCCGTGCTGCGAACTGCTCAAGAACATGCGGCGCGCTGTACAAACGACACTTACAGCCCGTCTCATGTCCTGCTAAGAAAACCGGCTCACCCTTCATTCGAAGGCCACTTGCCACACCGGCTTTCCGGACTCATGCAGCACCCATCCAGCCTGCGGGTGCTGCCCGCCTCGGCAGGTGGTTCTATTCTACCACCCGCCCGCGGCCCGCCAAGTCGTTTACCTTCTCCAGCAGTTTATCCACCTTGAACGGCTTCGGCAGGTATTCATCAGCGCCACAAGCAAAAATGCGCTCGATATCGCGCTCTTTACTCAAGCAAGTCACCGCCATGATCGGGATGTTCCGGGTCAGTTCGTTTTCTCGTAGTGCCTTCGACACCTCGAAGCCGTTGATCTCCGGCATAAGAAAGTCCAGCAGAATCAAATCCGGGGCGAGCTGTGCTGCCTTCAAGCCCACCTCCGTCGCATTCGAGACCTTGATAAGCTCATACCCCTCATCGCTGAGGATTTTTTCCATGAGCGCCAAGGCGTCCGGATCGTCATCCACTATCATAATGCGCCGCTTCGAAGGGCCCTTGTCGCGCGGGAACATATCATACTTCTCCCGGAAGCGATCCAGATCCTCCTCGAGAATCCGGTAATGCCCGCCCGGCGTGCGTGACGCCTTGATCAAGCCCTGCTTGATCCAGTTCTTGATGCTGTGGTGGGTAACGTGGCAAATCTTTGCGGCTTCGAAGGTGGTAAAGGCCTTTTGTTCGCGATCGCTCACCGTGGTGTGACCTCCGTTACATTCTAAGTTGCGAGTGGTGCGATTTCCGTAGCGCAAACTCTAAAAACAAGCTCACCTACAATTCACAGTTTCAGTTTTATATAAAGAAATGTACCTTATTCGGCAGGGCTTTGTCAACTCTGTCCCGACACAAAGCGCCCTTTTCTCTTTTCGGGGTCTTCGCCATTCTGGTCTTTCGACTTCGCCGGACCCGCATTTGATTCATTGGCGTGCCGATTTCTTTTCCGGGCCGCTTGCGTTTCTTCCAATGCTATCTGTTCGCCTGCCGGCCGCGCTTCCACCTCGGGCGGGTTCGTATCCCCGCGCCAAGCCTCCCTGGTATCGCGGTAAAGGCGCACCAGTGCGGCAAGGGCCGCGCTGTTGCCTGCCAGGCGCCGTTCCATGGCCGCACGCGCCTCGGCGTCTTCCGTGCCGTCGAGGTAAGCAGCGAGCGCCTGGTCATCGATCTGGTCCGCGCCGTGCCCCTCCGCAGCCCGGGCAAAAAGCGCGCGCAGACCATCCGCTTCGCTGCGCAATGCCGCCACACGTTTGGCACAGTCGGTACATGTGGCTACATGCGCTTCAATGCACTGGCAGACTGCTTCCGCCGCGCGTCCGAGGGCGAAATCCGTGAGCGCCGGTTCCTCGGGGCATTCGGGGGCGGCCCGGTATTCATCGGCTGACGACATCGTCCCGCTCCATGACATCCTTGAGTTTGGCCTTGGCGCGCCGCAAACGAGCGGCCACGGTATTGATATTGAGGCCCATTATTTCTGCAATTTCAATGTACTTACACTCGTGAAAGAAATACAATTCAAGCACCAGGCGATCCTGGTCGGACAGGGCAGTCAGGAGTTCACGGGCGCGTTGGGCGGCCTCCTCTTTCGCGAGGATTTCCGCCGCGCTGCGTTCGGGTTCCGCCCGGGCCTCTTCGTGGCGCAGGACTTCCTCGGCCCGTGCGCGGCTCGAGCGCCGGCGCAATGCGTCGAGACAGCAGCGCTGCGCCACAGTCACCAGCCATGCGTGGATGCGCCCCGGCTCGCGGACCGTGCCCAGCAGGCGGCAGTCGTCGGCGAGCAAGCGGGCCATCACATCGTTGCACAGGTCATCCGCCTCCTGGCGCAGCGCCGGCTCGCCGGTCACCGTGGCCATTTTACGCACGATAGCGCGCCGCACTACGCCCCCGAATTCGAGCATGAACACCGCCCGGGCTTCGTCGTCGCCCGCAACGCACCGCTTGATGACCGCGGCTATTTCATCTGGTTGCGTCAGCATCCCGCGTCCCAGTGGCCGGTACCGGCACAGTTGGCGGATACGGCTTCAAAGCAACATTTGCTGTACTTGGCGCACGATTTCGAACTCCTCCCCTTGGAGGCCCGTCACGAGCAACTTTCGCTGCAAGATGGGATACAACCCCACAAAGACACGGAAACCGAGCACCCACACACAGCCCATAATCACATACCCCCCGAGGATAACGCCGAAATACCGGCGCAGCATCGAGATATAGGCGGTGCGGAAGGCGCGGCGCGCCTGGTAGTGCACCGCTTCTTCCGCTCTCTCCTGTCCCATGTACGCCCCCGCAACACGTCCGGGTAGCGGCAGGAAGAGGGCCGGGTAAACGAGTCCAAACGCCCCCATCGCCGCGAGAACCACGTACCAGCCATAGGTGCCGATCGCCAGCCATGTGGACGGCGCCAGGGTGATCCGTTGCAGCAGTGTGAAGTAGAAGAGCAGCGCCAGCATCAGGCCAAGTAACACGACCACTATGGCCTGTCCCCATCGCGGATGGGGCAGCGACCACGAAATACGTCCGGCATGGGTATACTTCGCCAACACGTATGCCACAAGATAAGCCATCAGTAGCACGAGCAATGCACGGCCCGCCAGGTGCAGTGGACGCGCCACGATAGCCTCATGGGCGGCAATACGCGCCTTGCGCTCGGCCAGAAAGGCGTCCAGCTCTTTGCTGGCGCGGTTGAGCGTTGCGATTCGCGCGGCAACGGCCCGGTCATCGGGGCGCCGCCTCTCCCGCTCCCGAAGCGCGTCATACTCGAAATTGATGCCGGTCCGGGCGCGCACGAAACCCACCGGATGTGCACGTTCCACGGACGGCTCGCCCACCAGGCGTTGCCCCAGCCCGGCGAAGGCGTCAAGCCAGGCGCTGGCATCTATAGCGGCCATTTCCGCCTCGCCGGTCTCCTCGGGATCGGCGCGGTGCGCCTCCCGGATATGCCCGAGCACCAGACCTTTGAGCGTGACCAAAGGCGCGAGAAAACGCTCGGTCACTTCGGCCCGCATCTTGGCGTACCATCGCCCCTCCTGCGGCAGGTCGGCGTGCCACAAGGGCCGGGGGATACGCACCCGCATGTCCTCGTTCGCATTGGTCTGGGTGATCAGGCTGAGGGCTTCGCCCAACTCGCCCACTTGGGCCCGGGCCGCCGCCTCGAGGTAGGCAGCGAGTGCATTGGGCTGCTCAGTGATGGTGCGTGCATCGCGGAACCGGTCCCGGGCCTTCGTATACTGCGCATCGAGGAAGAGGGCGCAGCCGTAACTGAGGAGGATGAACTCGCTACGCTTGTCCGCCTGGTAGGCCTGTTCATAGCGCTCGATCACGAGCGGATCCACCGCATACTCCTGGCGCATGCCCAGGTGTTCGCGTTCGTCCGTGCTGTCTTCGATAAATGCCAGAGCCGCCAGATAGCGCGCCAACCGGGAATCCTGGGGCATTTCCCCGCCTTGGGGCACAAGGTTGCGCAGGAGTGCCCGCGCCGAATCTCGCTCTTTGGTGAGCGCCATGCGGTAGAGCCGCTCGGCCTTGGCGTAGCGCAGGTAATTGTCGGCGAACCACAGACCCACGGTAAACATTAGCACCGCCAGCACACAGTATCGAAAAGCATGGCGCGCCCGGCGCGCGCTCACGCTGTCGCCCGTCTGCCCATACTCGGCGAAGCGTATGTTCTGCTCGCTCAATCGCCGCTCCCCATCAGGCTGCGGGCGATGTTTTTGCCCTCTTCCACGCCCGGCTGATCAAAGGTATTTACGTTGTAGAGCCGGCCGGCCATGGCCGTCTCGACCTCGAGCATGTAGAGCAACTGCGCCACGGTGTGCGCATTCACCCGCGGCAAACGCACCCGAATTACCGGCCGTCCGCTCACCTTGAGCGCGTCGATGGTGCCGTTAAGCTCTGCGTCCATAAGCTTGTTCATGGTCTGGCCGCGCAGGTAGCCAAGCTGCTCGACGACGGTCAGGGTTTCTGGCACAGGCAGCGTGTGCTCGAACTGCGCCACCTCGATGATATTGAAGAGTTTGTCGTTCGGTCCTTCGCGGTAGAGCTGCACCTGGGAGTGCTGGTCCGTGGCGCCCAGCGCCTTCACCGGCGTCTGGCCGTTGTAGACCACCTTGCCATCAAGATTGTATTTCTTGCCGAGGCTCTCCGCCCAGAGCTGGCGGTACCAGTCCGCCACGTCGCGCAGGCCATCACTGTACGGCATCATGACGGACATGGGTTTCGCCTTTTCCGTGTCCATAAGGTACTGCACGGCGGCGCGCAGGTAGGCGGGATTCTCCTCGATCTGCTCGTTCTGGCAACGGGCATCCATGGCGGCGCACCCCTCGGCCATGGCGTCGATGTCCATGCCGAGCATAGCCGCCGGAAAGAGCCCCACCGGCGAGAACACGGAGAACCGGCCGCCCACATTGAGCGGGATATCCAAGGTGGTGCAGCCATACTCACGGGCCACGGGATGCAGCAAGCTCTTGGGCGCGCCTTCGACATCGGGGCTGGTGGTTACTACCAGGTGGTCCTTCACCTTGTCCTTGCCCACCGCGCGCTCGATCGGTGCCATGGCAATCAGAAGCTGTATCATGGTCTCCGCGGTGCCGCCGGATTTCGAGATGACATTGTAGAGTGTCTTCTCAGGCGGACATAGGGCCAGCATCCCGGCGAAGGTATCGGGATCGATGTTGTCCATCACGAACAGCCGCGGCCAGCCGCCCCGGGCCTCCGTATCGAGCAGGTTGTAGTAGGGTGGATTGAGCGCGGTATGGAGCGCGGTAATGCCCAGGGCCGAGCCGCCGATGCCCAGGATGACCAGGTTCTCGTAACCGAACTGACTGAATCGATCGGCTGTCCGCTTCACTTGGGCAAAGACATCTTTGCTCTTGTACAGGTCGTAGAAGCCGTACTTGCCTTCTTCACGCTCCTGTTTGAGGATGGCCGCACATTCATTCACCCGCCGCGCAATAGCAGCCAGGTCTTCCGGCGTGACCCCGTGGGCGTCCGCGATATGTTTCGACGTAGCGCGTGAAACATCTATCGTGATGTCCTGCATGCTTGTGTTCTCCTTCTTGCGGGTACGTTAAAAGGGACACCCCCCGTCTTCCGCATCGAACATCTCATCGCCGCCGGTGTCCTCGTGCGCGAAAAACTCCGCAAAAGCGTCGAACACGGCCCGTCGCGGCCCTTGCACGAACCAGGCATCGGGCAGCGATTCGAGAAAGATGCGGCCGTAGTACTTGGTGACGATGCGCCGGTCAAGCACGAGCACCGCCCCACGATCAGAGCGGCGCCGGATAAGGCGGCCGAATCCCTGGCGCAATTTGATAACCGCCTGGGGCACGGAATAGTTGATGAACGCATTGCCGCCCCGCGCCTCGATAGCCTCGGCCCGCGCCTCGAGTATCGGCTCGGTCGGCACCCGGAACGGCAGTTTGGGGAGTATAACACACTGCAACGCTTCGCCGGCAACGTCCACTCCCTCCCAGAAGCTGTCCGTGCCGAAAAGCACACTGGCCGAATCCTCCCGGAAGCGGTCCAGCAAGCGGGAGCGGGTATCCATGCCCTGCTTCAATGGGGTGATGCCCCGGGCGCGCAGTTCGTCGTGGAGCGCGCCGTAAGCGTGGTCCAGCGCGCGAAACGAGGTAAACAGCACGAAGGCATGGCCCCTGGTAATCCGCAACGCGTGGCGCACACACGCCACCGAGTCGTCGAGGAATTCGCGTTCCTTCGGTTCCGGCGCATCCGTCACCACGCCGAGCAGGGCCTGTTCCCGAAAGTCGAAGGGGGAATCGAGAATCCGCCCCTCGATCCGGCCGTCTTCTACCAAATCTAGCCCCAGCCGGTTGTATAGGTAGGCGAATTTCCGCCGTACCGCCAGTGTGGCGGAGGTCATGACCACGGTGCGCAGGTTGCCGTAGAGCCACTCCGAGAGCGGCTTGCCCACCTCGAGCGGACACCGGGCAATACGCACAATGTGCTCGCGCTCCGCATCGATCTCGATCCAGCGCACGGTGTTCTGCTCGAGATCGGGGCCTGTGCCCTCGGCGAGCACCCCGGCGAGCCGCTCGAGCCGCGCGGTATACGCCCGCAATTGCTGCATCTCCAGGGCGATGGGCGACTCCGGCTGATCCGGGTCGGATGGTATTTCCTTTAGCCGCCGCAGCAATGCCCCGCCCAGTTGGGCCACGTGATTCAGCGCCTCCACCGCCGGCAGCACGTGTTCCCCATGCACCCGGCGCAGGTCGGCATCGTCGAGCACGGCCTGCGTCAATCGCCACTTGATGTCACGGCCGATCTGGCGGCATTTTTCGGCGGTAACCATGCGGATGGCGTCGAAGGCATCCGCCGTGCGTCCGCGGGCGTCCTCGAGCGCGGGGACCAGTTGGTTGTCGATGAGTTCCTGAATCTTCTCGAAGTTGGTAACCGAAAGTTCCTTACAATCTTTCACGAGCTTCACCCGCAGAAACGGGAGGAGTCCCCGGGGCAAGCCGCGTTCCATGCGCAGAAAGCGGCCCAGCGTTGCCAGGGCACCCAGGCGTGTTGCGAACGCACCAAGGTACTCCGTGGCCGAGTCTTCAATACTGTGAGCCTCGTCGAAGATGACCCGCTGGTACGAGGGCAATACCGACAACGCCGAGAAGTCCCCTATTTCCCGTTTGATCGCCATGTCGGCGAAAAACATATGGTGGTTTGCCACGATAATGTCGGCCTTGGCCACGGTGCGCCGCGCTTTTGCCACGAAGCATCCGCGCTGCTCCGAGCATTGGCCCATGCTGCATGAGTCGGCCTCGGAACACACGCGCTCCCATAACTGCCGGCCCGGGATGAAGGGCAGGTCTTCGCGGCTGCCGTCCTCCGTCTTTTTCGCCCACTCCGCCAATGCATCGAGTTGGCGTGCCGCCTCGTTATCGTCGAAAAGCGTCGCTTCGGACAGCGCCCGTCCAAGCCGCCGGGGACACAGGTAGTTGCTGCGCCCTTTCACGAGACACGCGGAAAACTCGAGGTCGAGGCAGCGCTGCAACAGTGGAATGTCCTTGTTGACAATCTGTTCCTGAAGGTTAATGGTCCGTGTGCTGACGACCACCCGCTCTTTGTTGTGTACGGCCCACATCACCGCCGGCAGCAGGTAGGCCACCGTTTTGCCAACGCCCGTAGGCGCCTCGACCACCGCGATGCCGTCGCCATTGAATGCCCGCGCCACGGACTCCATCATTTCCACCTGCTCTGAACGTGCTTCATAGTGTGGCAGCGCCCGCGACATGACCCCGTCTTCGGCGAACATCTCCCGCAGCGCGCCCATATCCAGCGGCACGGTGTCTTTCGGCCGAAACGGTTCAACCACGACATATACCCGGGTCAAATCGTTGTTTACGATGAACACACCGTGGCCGTTGGCGCTATAGACCGCCGCGAGATCGAGATCGGCACGGCTGGGCGCCAGGTGGCCACTCGGGTGGTTGTGGACCACCACATCCCGGAGTTGTAACTGCTCGAACAGCGCGGGCACGGCATCTTTCGCACCGCGGGCGCACACCCGCACGTCCGTCAGGAGGCCGTTTTCGTCGAGTCCGCCGGCAAAAAACACTTCGCGCCCGCCCGTGTCCGCGATAGCCGAGGACATGGCCCGGGCGGCGGCGGGGGTGATGCGTTGGGCGCTGGGTTCTCCACGCGGTTTTGACACGGATTCGGATGCTCCAGGGTTGTGAATGAGCGATAACATAACACCCGCGCGGAAACGTATGCTAGAATGTGAGCGTCGGGAATTGACTAAACATGCAAATATCCCGCCAATCCAAGCCATCCCCCCCCAAAAAAGGATTGCTGCCGTGCGTCTCACCATTGCCATCGTTGTGTTTTGCATACCCGTCTTCGCCCTCGCGCAAGCAGAGCCGCCGTCCTTGCTGCTGCCCGATCCCAGCCGCAACGTCCACTCGGAGGAAGACCCCAAGGTGTTGCGCGCGCGCCCGGTCCTTGTCGATCTCGATGTACTCTCTACACGCAATGCCACTGGAAGCACCTGGACACTTCCTCTGTTCGATGGTGAGACGCTGAAGGCCACCGTAACTCGGACCGCAAACGCCGGCATTGGAACGACGTGTCATGCTGACGTCGCAGGTAAGGGCAAACTGACCCTGCACACACGCGAAGGTGTGGCGATGGCGGTCATAGACACCGGCGACGGCCGCCTTTTCGACCTGCGCATGTCACCCCATGGTCAGATGCTGCGTGAGCTCGATCCCCCTGCCGTGACCACCTGCGCCACTTCGGATATGCACAGCCCCCACGGCGAATGCAAAGCCGGGCCGGTCACTCCACTGCGTGCTGCGGAGCCCACGCAGCTCGATGTGCTCGTGGCCTACACCGCCGCCACCCGGGCGGCCGCGGGCGGCGCCGCCGGCGTCGAGGCGGAAATTGCCGTGGCCGTTGACCTTGCCAACACGGCCTATGTCAACAGTGCCATCGATGTCGAACTGAACCTGGTGCATGCGACCGAAACGGCCTACGTCGAAAACGGGGATATGGGCGTCGACCTGGCCTTGCTCACAGGCACGGAGGACGGTTTCATGGATGAACTCCATGGTCTTCGCAACACCTACGGCGCCGACCTCGTTGCCCTGCTCGTGGAAGACGGGGACGCGTGCGGCGTTGCGTGGATCATGGAGGAAAACGGCCCCAGCTCCGCCTCGCTCGGGTTCAGTGTGACCGACCACGACTGCATTGCAGGGCAGACCTTCGCCCACGAACTGGGACACAATATGGGGTGCGCCCACGACCGAGAAAATGCGAGCGGCGGCATCTTCCCCTATTCCTGGGGCTGGCGCTTCAGCGACGCCGGCGACACCCTCTACCGGACCGTCATGTCCTACGCACCCGGTTTCCGCATCAACCATTTCTCGAACCCCGACATCCTTTTTGAAGACGTGCCCACGGGCGCGGCCGCCGGAGAACCGCCTGCGGCCACACAGTTACCTTCCGTCACAGAAGCGTGACGTCATTCTGGAGTGGACTCGCACCATTCTGACATTATGTGCGCTCGAAGACGCACTGGTGCGGGCCGTTGGCTCTGAAGAAAAGGCGAGCGTCCCGGCGAGCCGAAACTTCTTATTCTTTAGTGCACAAACTGGCGTGTAAGGCACTAAAGTGTTACGAACGCGGGAGGAGCAACGCTGTGGACACGTTTCCCGAGGGCTTTTTGTGGGGTGCCACAATCTCGGCGCATCGGGTCGAGGGCGCCAACTACCACAGCGATTGGTGGCGTTGGGAACAGCGGCCGAACCGCATTGCGGGCGGCGCCACCTCTGCGCGGGCCGCCGATCACTTTAACCGCTGGCAAGAGGATCTCACCCTCGCGCACAAGCTGGGGCTCAATGCGCTGCTCATCTCGCTGCCTTGGAGCCGCATCCAGCCGGCGGCCGATGCCTTCGATGCGGAGGCACTCAACCATTATGCCGCGGTCTTCGACGCGGTGAACGCTTTGGGCATGATGCCGGTGTGCGTGTTGCACGAAGTCACCCGGCCACGCTGGTTCGCCGAGGGAAGCGGGTGGAGCCACACGCAAGCGCCGGTGCATTATGGGCACTATGTGAACCGCGTGGCGCAGGTGCTCGCGCACCGTTGCCGCTGGTACCTGCCGATATGGGAACCGGAATACACCATGCACATGCGCTTCGTCGAACACTTATGGCCGGGCGGCGAATCAAGCAGAGGCCGCAGCCGCCGCCATATGGCCCGGGCCCATGCCCACGCCTGCCAGGCCCTGCATGGCCTTCGGCCGGATGCCCGGGTTGGCCTGTCGGTGCGGACAGCGAGCTACGTGCCGCGCGACGAGAACAGCCCGTGGGATGTGCGCGCCGCCCAGCGTATGCGCCAGCGCCAGCACCACGCTTTTTTCGAGGCCGTACGCAAAGAGGCCGGCGCCGGCGCTGTCGATTTCATCGGCATATCGTATTACGGACGCCAATGGGTGCGCTTCGCGCCCGGCAGTCCCCGGCGCGGCTTCATGCGCCTGGTGGACGGCCAGGGCCGGCCCATCTCCCCCGAACGCACCCAGCCCGACCCGCACGGCCTGCGCGGCGTCGTCACGGAGATGGCGCGTTACGAGCGGCCTTGTGTTGTTACCGCCCACGGCATCGCCACCGGCCAGGATCCGGAACGCTGCGTCTGCCTGCTCGACCATCTCCATGTGTTGCACCTGTGCATCGCGGCGGGACACGACATTCGTGGCTACTTCCACCGTTCGTTTATCGACGGCTTTGAAT
This sequence comes from uncultured Nitrospirales bacterium, assembly GCA_964569295.1. Classification (GTDB taxonomy): domain Bacteria; phylum Hydrogenedentota; class Hydrogenedentia; order Hydrogenedentales; family JAGMZX01; genus CAZMVU01. The sequence continues at coordinate 13,791 of CAZMVU010000003.1, read as the reverse complement.
ATACCCGCGGCTACCGCGACCGCTATGGCCTGGTGCACGTGGACAGGGAAAACCTTGCCCGTACACCCAACGGCAGCGCCTTTCTCTACCAGGACGTGGCGAGAAACAATTCGCTGCGCACCGGCGCGCTCGCCCGGTTCTGCCCGGACTGGACACCGCCAAAGGAGGGTGCGCAATGAGCCTGGCCGGTGCACCGTGCTGGGTGGTGGCGGTTGACGCCGGTGGCACGCACACCCGCGCGGGACTCTATGCTCCCACAGGCGAACTCACCGCCATCGCCTCGGGCGGCCCCGCCAATGTGGTCGCGCAGGGGCTACACGCCAGTGCTGCCACGATTGCCGCGGTTGTCAGGGGTATGACCGGGGAGCAAGGCGTGCGCAAGCCGCTTACACTCGTCGCCGGCGTAGCAGGGGCTTTTGATCCGGTCCAGCGCGAAGAACTCGCCAAGGCGCTCGCCGTTCGTTGCGGCGCTGGCCGGGTTGGCGTGGCCGATGATTACCACCCGCTTCTCCATGCCAATGCCGCCGGAGGCGCGGGTGTACTGGCCATCGCGGGGACGGGATCGAAGGTCGCTGCACAGGATGCACAGGGCAACACCGCGGATGCTGGCGGGCGCGGCGCCGCCTTCAGCGAAGCGGGCAGCGCTTGCCAGGTGGCACGTGCAGCGTTGGCCGCGGCAGGAGAAGCCGAAGACGGCGCCGGGCCGGGCACAGACCTTGCTCACACTTTGCCCGAAGCAGCAGGCGTGCCCGGGTTCACAGAGTTGATCCCCTGGGCAAACAGGGCTGACAAACCAGCGCTCGCCAGCTTGGCGAAGTGCGTGTGTGCCTGTGCAGACAAGGGCGACAGCGTGGCCCGGCAGATTCTCGAGGGGGAAGCCGTGCGCCTGGCGCGCCTGGTATTCGCCGTAGTCCACCGCCTGGCCTTGCCGGCAGATATTCCCGTGTTCACCAGCGGCGGCATGTTCACGCACAGTGCGGCGTTTTACCACGCGTTCCAAAATGCCCTCGAACATTATGGCGGGCTGAGCGCCGCTCCGTTGCGCATCCACGGCTATGACGCCGTATACACGCTCGCCGCGCTAAACCCTGCACCGCCCTGGCTCGCCGTGCCGGAAGCGGCGGCGGACCAAGTGCCAAACCGCCTGCCGCCAACGGAACATATCGCCGATGGTCCGCCTCTCGATGCGCTCGACGCGCAGGGTATGGTGCAGCGTATGTGCGAGGCCGACGCAGAAGCCGCCCGGTCCGTGCGCCAGGCGGAGAACGCCATCGCCGAGGCGGTGAAACACTGCGGCCGCGCCATTGCGAGCGGCGGGCGCATCGTCTACGCCGGCGCGGGGACGAGCGGGCGCCTCGGTGTACTCGACGCGGCGGAGTGCCCCCCCACATTCGGCGTGGCGCCGGACCGGGTCGTGGCGTTGCTCGCCGGCGGCCGCGATGCCCTCGAACACAGTATCGAAGGTGCAGAAGACGATCCCGAGGCCGCCCGGCACGATGTCGCCGCACTCAGCCTAACCCCGGACGATGTGCTCGTCGGCATTACCGCCTCCGGCACGACGCCCTATGCCCTGGCCGCCATTGACGCCGCGGCCGGTGTGGGCGCCGCCACGGTGCTGCTCTGCTGTAACCCGGATACCGCAGCGAAAGCGGGGGTGGTTATCGCCCTCGACACCGGCCCCGAGGCGTTGCCTGGTTCCACCCGCCTCAAGGCGGGTACGGCGACCAAGTGCGTGCTGAACATGCTCAGCACCGGCGCCATGGCACACGCAGGCTATGTGTTCGAGGGGCTCATGGCCGGTGTGGGGCCGGTAAACACAAAACTGCGCGACCGGGCCGTCCGTATCACAGCGGCGCTTACAGGACGCGACAAAGCCGGTGCCGCGCACCTGCTTGAGCAGGCGGGCGATGAAATAGCCGTGGCGGTTGTCATGGCGCGCAAAAACGTCGATGTAGCCACAGCCCGCGCGCGCCTGCGCAAAGCCGGTGGGCGCCTGCGCAACGTGTTGAAAACATGACTACACCCGCCCCTGGCCGTATTCACGGGCAGGCGCACTTTAAGCACCGCAATAGCGTCCAAGCGGACGGGCGCGGGTACCGGTCCCCCGTGTGTCAGACTGCCTGTAACGACAGCATCGAGCCCCACACCAGAACTATCTCTTTTTGCGAAACTGCTGCGCATTGTAAATACGCGGTGAAGTATCATACGGTATCGGGTAGACGCACAATTCGTGACGCCACGGTCGCGGCCCCTGGTTGACACCCATATCTTGCGCAAATTCACGCAATTGTGCATAAACCGGGGTGGGCGAATAATGCGGTCGCGTCATGTATAATGGCTGTAGGGAACCCGGTATCCCAGAGGAGGAAAGCATGACACTACGCACCATAAGCGAAAAACCAGTCCGTTTCGCGATCGGGCTTATGTCTGGCACCTCGAGCGACGGCGTCGATGCAGCCCTGGTGCGCATCAAGGGCACAGGTCCGGGCTTGGCCATGAAACTCGTGGCCTATCAGAATTTCCCGTACTCGCCTTGGTTCCGCACACGGCTGCTTTCCGAGCATATCGACGCACGGGAGCTGTGCATGCTCAACTTCGAGCTGGGCGATCGGTTCGCCGAAGCCACCCTCGCCATGCTGAAGGAAGCCGACAATGCCGGGGTGAAGGTTGATTTCGTTTCGACCCACGGCCATACCGTGGCGCATCATCCGCCGCCCACGAACGATCGGGTCGGCACCTTGCAAATAGGCGAGCCCGCCATGATAGCCGAACAAACAGGCCTGCCGGTGGTCTCGAATTTCCGCGCACGCGATATGGCAGCGGGCGGCCAGGGCGCCCCGCTCGTGCCCTATGCCGATTGGGTGCTCTTCCGCAAAGCGGAGAACACGGTGGCCTGCCTCAACATCGGCGGCATCGCCAACTTCACGGTGGTCACTCCGAACTTCGACGATGTACTCGCTTTCGACACAGGCCCCGGCAATATGGTCATCGACGGCGCCGTCCGCCTGCTTACCCGGGGCAGCCGGGAGTTCGACGAGGACGGGCAGGCGGCCAAGAAGGGTATGGTGATCGACGAGTTCCTCGAGTACCTGCTGAGTCCGCGCTACTTCCACAAGGTGCCGCCGAAAAGCACCGGCCGCGAAGAATTCGGGCCGAGTGTGTACCTGCGCGATGCGCTGGCCAGCCGGCGCGAACACAACTACGAAGATCTCGTGTGCACCGTGACCACCGCCGTGGCGCGCAGTATTGTCGATGCCTTCGAACGCTTCATCCGCCCTCAGTACCAGGTGGCCCATGTGGTCGTGGGCGGCGGCGGCGCCAAGAACAAGACGCTCATGAAAATGCTGGCGCAGGGAATCAAAGGCGCCCACGTCTTCTCGAGTGATCGGTACGGCATCCCGCCAGGCGCACGTGAGGCCATCGCCTTCGCCATTCTGGGAAACGAGACCATCTGCGGCACTCCGAACAACGTGCCCCACGCCACCGGCGCCCGGCACGCTGTCGTCATGGGCAACGTTACCCCCGCCTGAGCCGCGCCTTTACCCGGCATCCGCCGGGGGCCGCGTCCGCCCAAGGCGTTTGTAGGCATCCAGAAGCGCCTCGAGCCGCGCCACGATACGCGGGTGATCGGCGGCGACGTTGGTCGTCTCATCGAGATCGTCGGCTAGATTATAAAGTTGCGGTTTCTCGGGGTTTAACAGCACGAGCTTCCAATCGTTCTCGCGGATCGCGAAGTGCCCCCCGTGATCGTGCAGCACCACATCGGTACGGGTTTGCTTGCCTTCGACCAGCGCCGGCAACGCGTCGAAACTGTCCTCCGCTCCCTCTTCGGGCAGCGGCGCCCCGGCGACCCCTGCACAGGTGGCCAGCATGTCCGTCATGCAGATCATCGCATCGCTCGTGGCGCCCGCCTCGATGACTCCGGGCCAACGGGCCACGAAAGGCACCCGGTGTCCCCCTTCCCAGATATCCGTCTTGTACCCGCGCAGGTCACCGCAGCTCTTGTGCCCATACGTCTTCCCGTTTACCCCGGCCGGACGTGCGCCGTTGTCGCTGGTAACAATGAGCAGCGTGTTCTCTTCGAGGCCGTGGCGTTCGAGGGCCTGCATCACCTCGCCTACGGCCCAATCGAACTCCTGCACATGGTCGCCACGCTTGCCCGCATCGCTCTTACCCTGCATGAAGGGCGCCACCTCATTCGGGCGGTGCGGCGCCACGGGGGTGAAGTAGAGAAAGAACGGCTTGTCACCCGTTTCCACCGCCTGGTCAATGAACCCCACCGCTTGCTCGGCAAGCCGCGGGCCGATCTGGTGATCGTCCCAGTTGTCCGTCACGAGCCCCGGCCGCTGCTGCGCGTAGCGTTTCTCCTTCTCCCCGATGAACTCGCCCACCATCCGGCTGTTCTCGATATAGCAATAGGGTGCCATGTCGTGCGAGGCGGGAACGAGAAACGAGTAGTCGAAGCCACAGGCCGCCGGACCCGGCTCGAGGCGCCTGCTGTAGTCCGCCTCTTCCTCGCGCGTGAAGCCCACGTGCCACTTGCCCACCGCGCCGGTACGGTAGCCCTGCTCCCGTAGCATGGTGGCGATGGTCATACGGTCTTCCTCGATAAGCAGCGGTTCATAGCCGCTCCAGAGCACACCTTTCTTGAGACGCGAGCGCCAACAGTAGCGGCCCGTGAGCACACCATAGCGCGTGGGCGTACAGACGGCCGAGGGCGTGTGGGCGTCGGTAAGGCGAACACCCTGCGAGGCGACCTTGTCGATCCACGGCGTGCGAATCTTCTCGGATCCGTAGACCCCCACATCGCCATAACCCATGTCATCCGCCATGATATACACGATGTTCGGGCTCTTGCCGGCATTCGTCGTTTCCACGGCCGCCGCACGCCCCAAGCTCTGGGCGCCGAGCGCGATCGCCGCCCCGCCCATGCCCAACGACCGCATGAAGTCCCGCCGTGTGTGTCCTTGGCGCATGGTGTCATTCTCCGCTGTTCTTACCGGCCCCCTGTATCGTGCACCGCAGCCCAGTGGCCGCTTTGCCCTGAAACCGCAAAGCCCGGGTAATCCGCTTTGGCTGGGGTTGATGTCTAAACATGCGAAAACGTTCCTGCCGGTTGGCATGATAGATCGCCATTCACCCAGAATCAACGGCCCACCGCCCGGTGGCCTCACCGGCGCCGGAAGAAACCGTGCATGCGCCCTGAGAAGCTACTGCGCGGCGGCAGCTTACCCAACGTCTGGCCGGGACACATTCCGGCATATGAAGTACTTGTGGGCATAGTCGATTCTTGACATCGAGCCGCATCGAGGGTAGCATTATTTGCTGTGCTTTCTCATATGATGCGACGAGGCAACACATGAATTTCGGTAAAAAACTTTATCAGCTTTGGCGCCTTAACTCTATAGAGTGGTCCACCCTGTTGTCGAGTGTCGCGCATCTTCTCATCGATTACTATGGCGGGGCGGGGCGGAGTCATGCGTTGATAAACATTACCCTCGAGGTCACCTACCGTTGTCAGTGGCAGTGCAATTTCTGCTTCTTGAAGGACAACGTGCTGAACCGGCCAGTCGATGAACTGACCCTTGACGAAATCAAGCGCCTGGTCGATGCTGCGGCGCCGCGAAAACTGAGTTTCTTCCTGACCGGCGGCGAGCCCTTCGTACGTCCCGACTGCATGGACATCATTCGCTACATCAAGGAGCAGGGCCTGAAGGTCGGGGTCAACACGAACCACGCCCTGCTCGATGAGAAAAAGATCGACCAACTGCGCGAGATGGGGCTCGACTACATCATTTCCTCGGTACACGGCCCTCGCGAAGTGCACAACGCGCTAACCGGCGCGAAGAACTTCGACAAGGTGATCGCCAACCTCAAGTACTGGAAGGCACGCCCTTGCCGCACCCGCACGCTTATCAACTTTGTCATGACGCCCGAGACCATGCAGTACATGGAAGATGTTGTGGATATCGCGGCCGAGGTGGACCTTGATATCCTCACCTTTCAGCACGAATCCTTCCTCACCCCGGAGGAAAAGGAAGCCCACAACCGGGCCTGGCGCAAGCTGTTCAATAAGGCCAACGAGGTCGAGTTCAGCCACCTCGAGCTCGACCCGAAACGGCACGATACCGACCGTATGCGCGAATACATGGCCCGCACCAGACAGCGGGCGAAGGAGAAAGGGGTGCTCGTCTTCTTCAAGCCGGACCTGACCCCGGAACAAATGGGCACTTGGTACAGCGAGCGATTCCACTACGAGGGCAAGTGCTCGTATCTGTATACCGACATGCGCATTTCCCCCAAGGGCGACGTCATCACCTGCCAACCCATCCCCTGCGCAGTCGGCAACATTCGGGGGGGCGATCCCTTTGAGCTATTCAACAGTGAGGCGTTTGTAGCTTTTCGGCGCGGAATTCAAGATGCCGGGGGGTTGTATCCGGCGTGTGCCCGTTGTTGCAAACTCCACCGGAAGTTCTGAACCGGATACTCCAGGGGATCCGGCTTCTGCCTGCGGCAACACCCCGTGGTCCGTACTGCGGGGAATAAAGGTTTCAGCCCGAACATGGGGAATCGTGCGCAAATGACAGGATGGCTCAGCTGGCTATTCCGGCGCTGCAACGCCGGCCTTCAAGCCGTGGTGCAGTGGGCCCTTCAGCCGCGCGTGTTCTGGCTCTTTCTGGGCGCGTGGCTGGTTGTCACCATTGTCAAGAACTACCTGGCCGAAACCAACTTTGAAACGGAGGCCATCTATTGGGAGTTTGCGCGACGGCCAGCGCTCGGGTATTTCAGCAAGCCGCCCCTGTCCGCCTATATCATTTGGGCGACAACAGCCCTATTGGGACATGCGGAATGGGCGGTGCGTTTGGGCGGTAATCTTCTCGTCGCCGGTTCAGGCGCCCTCGCCTATATCACGGCACGCCGTCTCGCCGCCCACCCGATAGCCGGCGCCATTGCGGGTTATTTGTTTCTCTTGTCGCCCTACCGGATCGCCGGTGCGCAATACATGAATCCGGACAAAGCACTGATGTTCTTTTGGATTGCAAGCATATACGTGTTCTGGCGCGCGGTCAACGAAGAGCGCCGGTTCTGGTGGATACTGCTCGGCGTTACCCTCGGGTTCGGGTTCATGAGCAAATACACGATGGGACTTTTGGTCCTGTCCTTCCTGCTCTATGCGCTGTGCTATGCGCGCCACAGTTTCGTCACTCCCGGCCCGTATGTGTCGTGCATAATCGCCCTCGGCGTAAACAGCGGTGTCATCTACTGGAATATCCAACATGACTTCATTTCGTTAACCCATACTGCAAGTCTTGTTTCTGTGGACCTAACCACCCAACAGGATCTCTGGCAATTATGCGCCGCACTACTGAGACGCTTTGGAGAGTTTCTACTTGCAAATATCCGCAGCCTGATAATATATCCTTGGATCATTTACATGCTCCTGCGCAAGCGGGTGCCTGCCTACCGCCTGTTGCTGTTGTGCTTTGCAGGTACCTTTGTGCCCTTTTTCTTCATCAGCTTTGCAGAAGGTTCTCTTTTCCACTGGTTCGACCCGGCATACTGGGCGCTCGTGATAGCCACGGGAATTGTTGTGTGGCAACATGGCGCACCCCGGCTGGTGAGAACCATCTTGGTACTGCTCGTCCTATTCGGCATGGTGGTCCTGTTCTGGCCGCTCCCGCGCCACACCCAGGGCCGGGCCTTGGGGAAGGCCCTCGCCGAGGTTCACGAAGCGCACCCGGCGGCACGCGAAGCATTTGTCTTTTCCGACACCGACTGGTTGTTGCCCTATGTATTGGCGGGGTTTTATGGCCCCGGTCAACCCGAGGTGTATGAATTCTCACGCGGACACATCCTTACACCCTACGGCATCTGGGGAGACTGGTCCGAATTGGTAGGGCGCGATGCGCTGTATGTGCAGATGGGCAACTTCCACGGGACCCGCGAAGCCGCTGAGACATTCGTCACGGAGGGCTATTTCCGAGACACTACGCCATTACACGAAATCGAGGCACAACCGGAAGACGGCCGCCCCTACAGTATGAGCATACATCTGATGCAAGGCTATACCGGCAAACCCGTCGCCCCGGTTACTATATAATGCACCACAATACACCAGTATGAGTCCTTGACAAAAGAGGATCCGGCAGTATATGACACACCAATTTCGCGAGGCAGCACACCAATTCGCAACCGCTTGCACACGCCGCGGACTGCATCCCCATTTCCTGTTGTTCCTTGGCTTTTGGCTGGTGGCTTCCTGGTTCGTGGCGATTGGCAAGGCAAACGATGTTGACGGGGTAGGCGCCCAATACTGGGACTGGTCGCACCGCCTGCAATTCTGCTATGTCAATAAACCGCCCTTGCTCACGTATATCTATTGGCTGACAACCGGCGTGTTTGGCGACCGGGAGTGGGTCTTTGAGTTGTTACGCCTGGCCGCCGTTTTCGGCACTATTATTATGCTAAACCGGTTGACCTGGCGCATCACCGCGCATGCCGGGGCCGCCGGGCTGGCCGGCGCCTTCTTCGCCGTGCACGGCATCACCCCTTTCCTGCTCTTGAATGATGCCACAGATCATTTGCTGGCTCTTTTTTGGCTGGCGGCTATGTGGGCCTTCCACCGCGCCATTCACGGAGCGCGCGGCGGGTGGGTGCTCACGGGACTTTTCCTCGGCCTGGGTTTGCTCACAAAACACACGATGGTTGTGCTTCCGGCAGCCTTTTTCTTCTACCTCCTGCTGTTTGGACGTACACATCTGCGCACACGGGGGCCGTACATGGCCCTTGCCCTGATGTTGCTGTGCAATGCGGGCGTCCTCTACTGGAATATGCAGCATGCCTGGATAGCCATTTCCCACATGCAGAGCATTAACCGTGGCGGCCCGGCTATGAACCACGCGCAGGCTCTGGAAAATCTGGCTGCTTATTTGCGCGGTCAGTACTATGGTTTTCAGCCACTCTATGTGCTGGCGGCGATCGTGTCTTTTCTCGTCCTGTTGGTAACACACGGCCGCAAACACAATTCGGATGTGGCGTTCCTCCTCACCCCTTTTTCCATGCTGCTGGGAACCTACATGTTCATTGGCTTGCAGCGCACCATCTTCCCACACTGGACCTTGTGCGCCTGGATCGTAGCTGCCGCGGCGATCGCCTGGGCTGCCAGGCCTCTGTTGCGGCGCGCCGTCGTGCCGATTGTCCTCCTTGTCATGGCGCTCTACTATGTGCAAATCGCCTACACCGAATACCAAGCGCCCGGAAGAAATGTAGGACGTTACATCCAACAGGTGGAACAGAAGTACGCCAGGGAGGGAGACTTCTTTTTCGCAAGCCAACACAACATAATTGGACTGCTCAGTCTTTATCTCGAAGAACCATGGGATATCCACATTCTCCCGCACTTGGATTACCACGTGAATCAGTATGACTTTTGGCACGATTGGGAGGGAACGCGCGGCCGAGACGCCCTGTATGTGGGATTGCTTCGCGGCATTGATGCACAGGGCATCGTGTTTTGGGCAACCAACATCTTGGGTATGTTCGAGTCCGGGGAGGTGCTTGAAGTGGCGCAGGTGCGGGAATCGGTCTATACGCAAGAGGAAATCGCGGTCGTGCGCTTTTACAACTGCCAGTCCGTCCCTCCCGTAGCATTGCTTCGTTTGGTGCCTGCCATTACAGGACTTGCCCACCACTTTTACATCACCTATACGGAAGCCATGGAAAGCGGCCGGCTCTATGAAATACTGGATATGCCGCGGTGATGAATGTCCTCCACACACTCCGCAAGCGCGCTACGGCAGCCCCCTGTCCGTCCCGTCCCGGGTCGCGAGACAATCCGCTATCAACGGCACCAGATAGTGCGCCATGATATGCGCCTTCCCCCTGATCCCGCGCTGCCCCATGTGGCATATATCATTAAAGACGCCGAGACCGCCTCGGATGTGCTGTGCGAGGGGCACGAGGTAATAGCCACGAGAGGCGCACAGCGCTTCGTATGCTTCATTGAGCTTATCAATAGTTTCCGCATACCACTGGAACGACATGCCAGGCTGGTTCCAGGCGGTTCGGGCGCGATAGTCCAGGTAGGTTGCTTCCTCGTCGCACAAGATAGCGCGATTAGGGCAGGCAATTGTGGCCAAGGCAATACGCGCCCCTTGTGCGCGCGCAGTTTGAGCAAGTACTTCTGTATTCCGTATAGTAAAATGTGCGATACCCGGATCGATTTCCGGCGGTTCAGGTGCCAGCGTCGGCTGAACCCAGCGGCGTACCGCAGCCGAATATGCCCAACCCTGACGCAACAACCCGGTAAAGAGATCTGGCATCAGCACACATAGGTCGATTGCATCGTTGACCCCCATATAAAGCACGACAAGGTCCGGGTCCAGCTTCAGATAATCCGGCATACGTGCCACCTGCCCGTCGCTCGTAATACCGGGAATACCGCAGTTCACCACCTCGATGCGCACCTTGGAGAATCGCGCGTCCAGCAAGCGTTCGAGAATGTTGGGATAGGTTTCGGCATTGGTAGGCCCCTCTTCAGTAGTCGATCCCCCCAGACACAGGATACGGTATACGTCCGCAGGCTTGGGAAGCGCCACCGGATCATCGCGAAAGCCAAAGTTGTTGGTGCTGAAATCCCGCATAGCATCTTGTACGTTGGGCTTGAACTTCAGCCACTGCACTTCCCATACCGAGTCTGCCGGCGGTGTCGGCATTATGTGCCTGCGCAAGGCCACATAATCGAAGAAGAAGAACACGAATGCCCTCTCAGGACGCCCGGGATGGGGCCGTGCCTCCAGCAGATAGGGATACGGTTCGGAGTCAAAAAGTTTGAAATCAGCCTGCACCGGCCGCTGCGTCCCGCAGGCTTCGCGCACCGCGGAAGCCGCAACACGCGGCATGGTGCCCAAAAGGCGCGGCAACAACATCGCCGGTACGCGGGCGAGGATGACCTCGAGGTAAGCGCGGGAGGCGTAACTCCCATACGAAGCCTGAACCTCCCCATCCGAATTCATGAGCAGCACCAGGTTTCTATGCATGCGCGCCTGCATGTCGCGCTCCCGGCTCGAAAGCGCCGGAAAACCTGCGCGCCATGAATTCTCCGTGGGGCCTGGGGAGTGGGTCTGCGCTTTCTTCCTGATCGAATTCCCGGCTGAGCTGGCAGGCGGCGGAAGCGGGCTCTTATCGTCGGGCCCAGGCAAACGGATGGCGTTCTTGCGCGGGGGCGGTGGCTCGACCGGGGCCACGCCCAGTTCCAAGGCGACATACGTATTGTGCCGCCATTCGCGCTTCTGCAAAACCTGGGCGGCCAGTTCAAGTAGCAATCCAAGCACGATGCACCAGAGCAGAATGGCCACCCCAAAAAACAGTGGCCTGAGACATCCCCGCCGGTATAGACCCATGGAGCGCTTTTCTCCGTTTACTGGGCGGGCGCCAGCGCCGCTACAACCCGGTCGCCGAATTCGGTGGTGTTGATGATCCGCAGTTCACCCGCCGGGTCGCGCAGGTCAGCGGTGGTGTAGCCTTCGCCGAAGACCCGGCGCATGGCGTGCCAGATGCGCTGGGCGTATTCCTCCATACCGAAGCTCTTCTCGAGCATGAGCGCCACGGAGCCGATCATGCTATACGGGTTCGCGACGCCCTGCCCCGCGATGTCAGGCGCGCTGCCGTGTGATGGCTCGTAGTACGCCTTCTCGGCGCCGATGCACGCCGAGGGCATGAGCCCGAGCGAGCCGAGCAGCCCGCCACCGAGGTCCGAGAGGATGTCGCCGAACATGTTTTCCATGACCATCACGTCGAACTGCTGCGGATTCAGCACGAGCGCCGTGGCCGCGGCATCGACGATGATGTGCTCGTGCTGAATGTCTGGGTATTCTTCAGCCACTTCATGCAGAATTTCGTTCCAGAGCACGGACGACAGCAAAACGTTGCTCTTGTGCACGCTGTGGAGCATCTTCTTGCGCTTGCGGGCTTCGCAGAAGGCGACGTGGAGAATCTGGCGGATTTCGCTCTCATTGTAGTCGAGCGACTCCCGCACATAGCGCAGGCCCTCGGGCGTTACGCCCTTCTCCTTTTTGCCGAAGTAGAGTCCGCCCACGAGTTCGCGAATCATGATGATGTCGAGTCCGCCGGCGATGCGGTCCGGCCGCAACGGCGAGAAATGCACCAGCTCGGGCGGCAGGTAGACGGGCCGGAAATTGGCGAAGGTACGGTAGCGTTTGCGCAGCGGCAACAAGGCGCCGCGCTCGGGCTGCTGGTCCACCGGTATTTTCTGCGCTTCGTCGAAGCTCAGACCGACAGGTCCCTTGAGGATGGCGTCGGCGGCGTCGCAGACGGCCTTGGTCTCTCCGGGAAACGCATGGCCCGTATCGAAATAGGCCTGCGCGCCGAATGGCGCCGTATGCAGATCGAAGGCGGTGGCGCTCACCTCCTCGACCGCACGCAGGACCTTCACGGCCTCGCGCATAATCTCCGGGCCAATACCGTCGCCCTCGAGTATGGCTATGGTGTATTTCATGGTCTTCCTTCCCGGTCGCGGGGGGCTATTGGGCCTCGGCATGTTTGCGCTTACGCTCGAGGTTCCACTTGAGGTACGCCTCGATGAACATATCGATATCGCCATCGAGCACGCGCTGCACGTTGCTGGTCTCGACGTTTGTGCGCAAGTCCTTGATCATCTGGTAGGGCTGGAGCACGTACGAGCGAATCTGGCTGCCCCACGCCACCGCCTGCTGCCCCTCGCGCTGCGCGGCGAGTTCTTCTTCCTGCTTCTTGAGTTCCTTGGCGTAGAGCTTCGCTTTGAGCATGTTGAGGGCCGTGGCCCGGTTGCGGTGCTGGCTGCGCTCGATCTGACACGCCACGACGATGCCCGTGGGCAGATGCGTGAGGCGTACGGCCGAGCTGGTCTTGTTGACCTTCTGGCCACCCGATCCCGAGGACCGGTACACATCCATCTTCAGATCTTCCTCGCGCACGTCGATGTCGATGCTCTCGTCGAATTCGGGCAACACTTCGACTGCCGCGAAGGACGTATGACGCCGGCTGTTCGCATCGAAGGGCGAAATCCGCACAAGCCGGTGCACGCCCTCCTCACTCTTCAGCGTGCCATAGGCAAAGGGGCCTTTCACGGCGATGGTTGCGCTCTTGATCCCCGCCTCCTCGCCCGGCTGGTATTCGATCACCTCGGTTGTAAACTCGCGGTTCTCGCAGAAGCGCATGATCATGCGGTAGAGCATGTCGGCCCAGTCGCACGATTCCGTGCCGCCGGCACCGGGGTGAATCGAGACAATGGCGTTCTTGGTGTCCCGCGGATCGGCGAACAGGCTGCTTAGCTCTACCCGGCGCAGCTTGCGTTCGATCCTGTCGATCATGGCGGAGAGTTCCCGGCCCATGGACGCGTCTTCTTCCTCCGCCGCCATTTCGACCAGGGCCACCGCATCCTCGATTTCCACACGCAACTCTTCCGGCGCCGTGACGAGCCCCTTGGCAGTTTTCAATTCCTGCACCACGTGCTGCGCCGCTTCGGGGTCATCCCAGAAAGTGGGGTCGGTCATTTCATTTTCGAGACGCGCCGTCTTCTCCTTGAGCGCGTCCACATTGAGCGCCTTGGTCAACTCATCGAGGCGGCGCTGAAAATCGTCTACTTGTTCTTTTTCGAGTTCGAACATGAGCTTTCCTGTTTACAAAGGGTGCAGTTCTTCTACTACCGATGTTTTGGTTCCTTCGTGCCAGTTGTGCGCAAGCAAAACGGGACTGACACAAGCGAGCGAGTCCCCGAGCGAGACGGGTCTG
>CAZMVU010000002.1:53583-87009 GCA_964569295.1 uncultured Nitrospirales bacterium | reverse complement strand
TGTCTGGCGGGTAGTTTGACTGGGGCGGTCGCCTCCCAAAGAGTAACGGAGGCGCCCCAAGGTTCCCTCAGCAGGTTTGGAAATCCTGCGCAGAGTGTAAAGGCACAAGGGAGCTTGACTGCGAGACCTACAAGTCGAGCAGGTACGAAAGTAGGGCTTAGTGATCCAGCGGTACCGTATGGAAGGGCCGTTGCTCATCGGATAAAAGGTACCCCGGGGATAACAGGCTTATAACCCCCAAGAGTTCACATCGACGGGGTTGTTTGGCACCTCGATGTCGGCTCGTCACATCCTGGGGCTGAAGCAGGTCCCAAGGGTTCGTCTGTTCGCCGATTAAAGTGGCACGCGAGCTGGGTTTAGAACGTCGTGAGACAGTTCGGTCCCTATCCTCTGTGGGCGCAGGAGAATTGCGAGAATCTGCCCTTAGTACGAGAGGACCGGGGTGGACGAACCTCTGGTGTTCCGGTTGTCACGCCCGTGGCATTGCCGGGTAGCTATGTTCGGTAGGGATAAGCGCTGAAAGCATCTAAGCACGAAGCCCCTCTCCAGATAAGTTCTCCCTCGACCTTCGGGTCGCTGAAGGGCCCTGGAAGACTACCAGGTTGATAGGCCGGAGGTGTACGCACAGCAATGTGTTCAGCTGACCGGTACTAATCGCCCGTGAGGCTTGGCTTTAGAAAGCCTGGGTCTCATTTACTATGCAACCGGCATTTCCGAGTCCCCGTTCAGCGTGTCCCTGAAGTCCTTACATTCACTGCCTGACAATTGAATCCGAACCGGCCTTCTGGCCGGTCAGCGAGTTTGCCGACGGCTATAGCGGCAGGGCCACACCCGTTCCCATTCCGAACACGGAAGTTAAGCCTGCCAGCGCCTATGGTACTGCCCGGGCAACTGGGTGGGAGAGTCGGTCGTCGTCGGCGCTTCTTTGAACGCCCCCGAGCTTTGAGTTCGGGGGCGTTTTCCGTGTGTGGCAGGCAGGGTGCAAAGCCAGGGAGATGCGCGTTTCCGGCAGACCCGGATAGCGTGGACTGCCCGGGGAAGACTGCTGTGGCGGGGTACTGCGCGCAGAAGGCTGGTGCCGAGCGCCAGCCGTAACTCAGAGACAGCTACCCGATATGAGGCCGGGTCCGTGTATGGTTTTGTCATGGCTCTTGCTGATAATCCGATAGCGGCGAGTCCTGTGACGTACGGCATACGGCTTACGGCAAGTGGCAATAGAAATTACGGGTGCCCGCAGCGCCGATTTCAGCCGGAGGCGCAATCAGTTGGCCTCAACTTTTGATCTGCTTCAATTCGTTCCAGAGGTTTGGATCGAACGGGGCAAGCCTGTCCGGGCAGTTTTCGAGGCGGCACGCGCGGCACGTCCGGAATGCCTTTTCGGAGGGATAGTGGAGTCCCGAGATCGAGCGGGACGGGATCATGAGATCGGAATCTGTAAGGGTGACGCCAATGCTTGCCGGTGCGTCGCCGAGGAGGGAAAACAGCTTTCCCTGTTGGTCGACGGGCCAGAGCCAGGCAGCACCCGAACCGGGAGACAGATAGCTCGTTGCCGGAATTTGAAAGCGGTGCAGGAGGTGGGTTCGCATGAGTTTATGCGCGCCGCGCATAATGGCGGTGCAGATTTCACCCCAGTAGTACCGCTCGAGGGGCGTGCGCGATAAACTATCGAGCGCGTCGAGTTCGCGTCCGCAGGTCACGACATAGGGGAAGACACGGTGGATACCCGCCAGTTGCCGATAGAGCAGGGGGCTGTCGAAGCGCACACCTTCGATCGTAACGCCTTCATCGACGTGGTCCGTGACGCGTGCCGGACGATACACCGCCTTTGGCCGGCCGTTGGCCTGGGCGCGTTGCACCATGCCGTCAAAGGCGGCCTCGTCCCGCGACCCCGGCCGGAAGCGCATGGACTTGTGAATGCGTTGCACATTGAACCATACGGGCAGCGCCGGGCAGCGCATGATGTCGCCGGGCAGTTCTTCAACCTCGAAATAGGGCAGATGCATGCTTATGTAATCCAGCGGTGTAAAGTGCTACTGCTGCACGACGGGCACCATGGCCCCGTCGAAGGACGCCGGAACGGTGAGGCACACATCGAGGTCACCGTCGGGGAAGAGCATGGCATCGGCAAACCTGCGCGCGAAGGCCGAATCGAGCGAGAGATCGACATGTTGCGTCTTTTGGCAGATTCGCTTCGCTTCTTTCTGTTCATCGAGCGAGAGGAGCGCAAGTTTCGCCCCAAGGGATGCGGCGTTCCCGATGAACTTGATCCGGCTGCAGGCCACTTGCGGGAGTAAGCCGATGCGGCGCGCATTCGATCGGCGGATGAAATTGCCGAATGCGCCGGTAAGCAAGACTTCGTCGAGCGTATTGGGGGCCAGATCGAAACGTTCGAGAAGGATATCGATTCCGGCCCGGATGGCGCCGGCGGCGAGCTGGAGTTCCCGGATGTCGCGCTGCCAGATGGCAATCTCTTTGCCGGTCGAGGTTTCGTCGGAATAGGCGAGTATGAAGCGGCGCTCTGCTTTGAGGCCTTGCAGGCGTTCGCGCAATTCCTGCGAAATGTGTGCGGGCAGGGCCTCTGGCGTAACAAAGCGGCCCGTCCGGTCGAGAAGGCCCCAGCGCAGCAATTCTGCCACCGCATCAATAAGGGCGGTGCCGCAGATGCCCGTCGGGCGCGCGTTGCCGATAACGTTGAGTTCGACGTCGTCGAGGATGACTACCTTCTCGATGGCGCCTGTGCGGGCGCGCATACCATTACGAATACGCGCCCCTTCAAACGCCGGCCCAGCGGCGGTCGATGCGGCATACATGCGTCCCCCTTTCGCGAGAACGATTTCACCATTTGTGCCGATATCCACCATGAGGGTCGTGCCGTTGCGGTGCGCCAGGCGTGCTGCCAGCACGGCCGCGACTGTGTCACCGCCGACGAAGCCGCCAATCTGCGGGAAGATGTAGAGCAACGCGTCGCGATTGGCCTGCAGGCCGATCTCGCCCGCGCGAAAGCGCATCGCTTCTGAGAATACGGGCGTGTAGGGCGATTCGGCCAGCGCGCGCGGGTCCAGCCCGCACAAGAGTTGTTGCATGGTTGTGTTGCCGGCCACGGTAATGTCGTAGATATTGTGGTTGGGCAAGTGGCACTGCTCGGCGAGCGTCATGATCATGCCATTAAGGGTTTCCACCAAGGTGGCCTGCAGTTCCTCGAGGGCGCTCGCGTCCTCTTGCACACGCATGATTCTGCTGATTACATCGTCACCCATCGTGACCTGCGGGTTCATTTCCGAGGTAACGGCCAACTCTTCGTTGTTCGACAGGTCCATGAGCGTGCCCACGAGCGTCGTGGTCCCGATATCAAAGGCCACCCCGTATACCGCGTCCGTGGTGTCGCCGCGTTCGAGCCGGAGCAAGTGATTGCCCGCGAGCAGCGCGGTGCCCCGCCATTCGTTGGCGCGCAGGAACGCCGGAAGGTGGCGGAGCTGCCGCAGTGAAACGTCGACGTTGCCGATGACCTGGCGCAGGCGGTCAAGGTCCGACCGGGAGCGGTTGCGTGTTGGCGCGCGGAGCTTGAAATAGAGCTTACGCACAACCGGTTTGAGACGGCCCCGATAGGTGTAGTTGTCCATCAAGATTTTGTGGCAATCGGAAAGGGTCGACTGGGAGAGAATCTCGACCGTACAATTGGACTCCACCCGGGACTGACAAGCCAACCGGTAGCCTTCGGCAAGCTCTTCCGCCGTCAGCATCTGGCTTTCAGCGGCCGTTGGCGGTGAAATGCCTGCCTTGACCCGTACCCGGCATTTGCCGCAGGTGCTATGCCCGCCGCACGGTGCCTCCAGAATTATGCCGACACGGCCGGCGGCCTCGAGTATCGAGGTGCCCGAAGGTTCGTATGCGTAGCGTCCGGTGGGTTCAAAAGTCACCCGGACGCGCGGTTTCGTGTTCATGGTGCAGCTTTCTGCGTTAGCTATTCCAGAGCGGGCGGGAGGTGGTGACTCCCAGTACTTCGTAAATCCGCAAGGATGCCTTGGACTTGTTCAGTGTGTAGAAGTGGATGCCGTCCACGCCGTTGTCGATGAGGTCCATGGCCTGGTGGGTGGCCCAATGGATGCCGACGTTCTCGACGTATTCGTCGGTTTCCGCGCGCTCGATGGCTTTGAGCAGTTTGGCTGGAATCCGGGAGCCCGCCGCCAGGTCGGCCATGCGCTCCATGCCAGTGCGTGAGGTAATCGGCATTAGCCCGGCGATAATCGGGACGTCGATGCCGGCGCACTCACACCGCTCGCAGAAGTCATAGAAGTCACGGTTGTCGAAGAACATCTGCGTGCAGATGTAGTCCGCGCCCGCGTCGACCTTGCGCTTGAGGTACTCGATTTCCTTCAGACGATTCGGGGTCTTGGGGTGGCCCTCCGGAAAGCCAGCCACCCCGATCCCCATCTTCGGGAAATGCTCGCGGATATAGGCGACCAGTTCGCTGGCGTATGCGAAGCCGTCCTTTGGCTGGGTGAAATCGGTTTCGCCCTTCGGGGGATCGCCGCGCAACGCAAGCACGTTGTTGATGCCTGAGTTGTTGTACTGGGCGAGAATGTCGTAGATTTCGTGACGCGAAGCGCCAACACAGGTCAGGTGCGAAACGACCGGGATATCCACCTGTTCCCGAATCTTGAGAATCAGATCGTAGGTCAGTTTGCGCGTAGTCCCGCCGGCGCCGTAGGTAACGCTGACATAACACGGCTCGAGCGGCGCCAGTTGGCTGATTGTGTTGAACAGGCGCTCGGAAGCCGCCTCGCTCTTGGGGGGGAAGAACTCGAAGCTAATGTTGGTGCGGCGGCGGCTCAGAATCCGGGAAATAACCGGACATTCCGTCTCACGCTGCTTGGTTGCCTTGCTAATCTGTTGCGTTGGTGTATTTGCCAAAGTCTTTTCCCTTATTTCTGGAAGTGGAGGATGCCCCAGGTCAAGTAGCCGTTGCGGCCCCCGTTGACCCAGTGCCGCAAGCCCGTCTTCATGTTCGTGCGGTACGCATCCGAGATGACCTCGCTCACCGCTTGTTCCTTGGCTTCCAGTTCGTCGAGCACACGCTGATAGTGGTGCGGCAGGTGTTCGTCGAGATCGATGTATTCCACTTCCATCAATCCGTTGGCGGCTGCCGCCTGGCGGTAGAAGGATTGTGAGCCGAGCGAGTTGAGGTGGATGCGGTCGAAAATGGGCTGCAACACATCGGGCGGGCATTGGTCGGTCATCATGATGTCCGTGAAGACGAGGTGCCCACCGGGCTTAAGGACCCGGGCGGCTTCGCTGATTACCTTGTCCCGGTCAGAACTGTGGAGTATGGCATCTTGCGACCAGACCACGTCGAAGTGGCCATCGTCGAAAGGCACGTCCTCGAAGCAGCCGTCCACCACGGTTATCTTATCGGCCAGGCCTTGCTCGGCGTTCATGCGGCGGCCGCGCTCGTTCTCGCGCTCACTGAGGTTGAGGACGGTGACATTGCAGCCGAAGTTTTTGGCCAGCCGCCGCGCGGACCCGGAGAATCCGCCGCCCAGGTCAAGCACATGCATCTGGTCATCGAGGCCGGGCACGAGCGAGGCCATGCGCAGAATGGTGCGGCGGCTCGCATCGGCAATGGGCTCATCCGGGCGCTCATAGATGCCCAGGTGCAGGTCTTCTCCGCCCCAGAGCAGGTAGTAAAAATTCTGGGCGTCGTCACTGTCGTAATACGCTTTGGTCGTATCCGTGACTTCGTTGTGGTTGTCTGCCATTGTTCTTCCTTTCTCGTGTTCGGCGATTCGCGCTTCGCATCGTTTGACCAGATGCGGCGGTTAGAATTCGAAGAGTTTCGCGCGATGTGCCTTCAAGTACTTCTCGCAGAAGCGGTCGCGGCCGATGAGCGTTTCCGCGGCGACAATAGTCGCCATCATGCGCTTGTCGCGCGGGTCGACAATGGCGCCGTCGAGCCCTTTGGTGATCGCCATGGCCATGAAGGTGCGGTTCGTGAACTTGCGATTTGGAAGCCCATAAGAGACATTCGAAAGCCCGCACATGGTATGCACTTCGGGGAAGGCCTCGTGTACTGCCTGAATAGAATCCAGAAACGCCGCGCCGCAGGTGTCGCTGGTGGAGATGGGTTGCGCCAAGGGATCGACGAAAAGGTTCTCCTTCTTTACCCCGCTCTGGACCAGCTTGTTCACCAGGGCATCGGCAATCTTCATCCGCTCGGCCGTGGTGTGCGGCATTTCACCGTCTGCGACGCAAAGGACGATTACCTTCAGATCGGTTCCCGCCACAACGGAAAGCACGGCGTCGTAGCGATCGGCTTCCAGCGAGATGGAGTTGATCAGCGGGGTACCCTTGTGCACTTCGAGGGCGGCTTGAATCGCTTTCGGGTTCGGGCTGTCGATGCAGCACGGGACATCCACCGCCTGCTGCACGGTCTCGACAAGCCAGCGCAGGTATTCGGGTTCTTTGTCGACGAAGACGCCGGCGTTCACGTCGATATAATCCGCCCCGCACTCCACTTGGCGCTTGGCGATAGCGGCGATGCCTTCGGCGTCCTGTTCCTTGATCAACGGCTGGATGGATTTGCGGCTGGCATTGATGAGTTCACCGACAATTAACATGGTATTTCTCCTGGGTGGTATCTGGGGAAGGGGCGAGTGTCTGGGTCGCAGCCTCCGAGAGGCTTGGATTGCCCATGGCCCGGGCAAGATGGCGGAAGATGCCGCCCTCGCGTTTGACGGTCATCAGAACATGGGGGTCGGTCGCACCGGCCTCGATGGCCGCATCGAGGGCGCGCTGACGCGCATCTGTCTTGGCGAAAGTTTCGGCTTCTGCCCACGTGGAAAAGTGAAGTACATCTTCGCCGACCTGCACCACATAGATTGTTGATCCGGTTTCTTCCTGCACGAAAACACGCGCCTCGACTGTTTCCATAACCGATCCGCTCACGGCGCCGATGGCATTGGCTACGGCGAAGTGCGGCGGCATGATGAAGGACGCCGAGATGTACTCGGCCGCCTTCCCAATAAAGAACTCTGCGGGGGCGCCTGTGCCCAGCACGGGGAAACGGCTGTCCATATGCACGGCGAGAAAGTGGCTCTTGTTGGCAATCATCTCGTCAAACAGCCAGCGGCCCCACTTGCCATCAATCTTTGGGGGCATTTCAGCGCTTCTCATGTGTTGACAAGCGAGGAAGATGATGATCTCCTCGACGATCATTTCGACAATGCGATTGAGGGTTTGCTCGACGAATGCGCCGCTCTCCAGTTCACGCATGGCACACAGCATTTCCACTGCCTGCTCCGCAACCGGTTTGTTCCAGAGGTCGAGCACGCCGTTGAGGTGGAGCAGGTCCGAAGGCGTGAGCGCGGCCGCACCAAGGACGCCGTTTCGAAACAGAGCGGCGCCAGGCAGTTGCGCCGGATGATACACCTGACACACCTCGAGCAGGTCGGACTGACTGACTGGACCGTCGCGAAGGGCGGCCACCAAGTGTGCTTCCGCCTCGGTGAGCGTTTCGGCGGGCGGCTCCTTGTACAGAAACCAGTATTCGATATCCGTCTCTTTCCAGCGGCTGCGCCGAATGTTGGCCAGGCCGGTAATCGCCTTTTCTATTTTTGGGAACTGGTCTGCCAGGCGGGCGAGCGGGGTCACTTTCTCGGGGCCGATGGTGACCACATTGTCGCGATCTACCCGGATCCGGCTGTCGCAACCGACGCAAAGCGTGCGAATGCGTGCGGCTTCGACCGAGGTCCACGTGTCGCCTACGCGGGCGCCTTCCTCGCTCACCACCACGTTGCCGCCGCTCAAAAGCGCCATGTCCGTTGTGGTGCTGCCCATATCGACGACAAGCATATCGGGCGTATCCGTGAGGAAGCGGCCGCCGTTGGCGCTTGCCGCCGGTCCCGAGAGCACCGTTTCCACGGGCTTGCGAATAGCCTCCGCATAGGGCATGAGCGTTCCATCGCCGCGCACAATCATGAGGGGCGCATGGATATCGTGGGTCTGGAGCGAGGCGCGGACCGCATCAATGAACTCTTGCATGACGGCCACCAGCGAGGCGTTGAGGGCGGCCGTGGCGGCGCGCTTCACAGAATCCAGTTTGGTCGAGAGTTGGTGGCCCATCACCACCGGCAGACCGGTGATCGCGCGAATGATGTTCAGCGCGCGTTGCTCGTGTTCCGGGTTGAGCGGACTGAAATAGCCGGAAACGGCCACCGCATCGACCGCGCCTTTCTGCGCCTGCGCCCACCGGCGAACAGCGTCTTCGTCGAGGGGGGCCTGTTCCGCGCCTTGGGCGGTGTGACCGCCGGTAATGTATTCGAGCTTTTCGGTCCCGAATTTGTGCGCGAGGTCGAACTTGGAGATCAACTCCGGATCATAACCGATGAGGAGCAGGCTTACCTTGCGGTTCTTTCCCTCCGCAATCGAGTTGGTGGCCAAGGTGCTCGATATGCCTACCAGGCGCACCTTCGCGACATTGGGGATTGCCAGGCCGTGAATAGCCTCGATTACCCCCTCCTTGAGATCGTGCCGCGTTGTAAGTGTTTTTATGGTGGAAATAACGTGCCGGGAGTGGTAGTTCATCAGCACGCCATCCGTAAAAGTGCCTCCCGTATCGATTCCAATAACGTATTGTTCCATGGGGTTGTGTCCCGTTGGTTGCCGTCGCCGCAAAAAAGCATTGATTAGTCCGCCTGAGTCGGCTCGGGTGCCCGGGCTACACGGTCTTCGGCTTCTTTGAGAATCTCTTCGAGGGCGTCGCTCGCCTCGGCCGGCACTTTCTCGCGCGGTCCTTCATAGGTGGCGATGAGGTCGCGTGTCTTGGCGATGATGCGATCCTTCATGGTCATGCTGCCATTGGCGACCCAGTCTTCGTAGCTGTTGCGCTCCATGAGGGTTGGCTGCCAGTACTTGCGGAACCATTTCATCGTGTGGTCCTGGTGGAGATAGTGTCCGCCGGGGCCCACATCACAGATGATGTCAACCGCCATGGTCTCCTCCGTCACCTCGATGCCGTTCTCGACCACCCGCGCCATGCCGATGAGTTCGTCATCCATCACGAGCTGGAATACATCGCCGGTGATGCCGGACTCGGTGTAGCCGTTGTCGTGGACAAAGTCGGCGCCGCTCATCATGGCCGCGTTAATCGAGAAGGCCGCTTCGACCGCGCTCTGTACATCGAGCGCTTTCGTGTCGGTGCAGCCGGATTGGCTGAACATGGGCAGGCCGCAATAGTGAGCCATCTCGGTCATGGCAGCGCTGAGGATACTCAGCTCCGGTGCGCCGTAGGAGTAGATGCTGTGGCGCATGTCAAGGATAGACTGTACCCCGCCAATGATGACGCACGTGCCGGGGTTGAGTAATTGGGCCACCACGACACCGACCATCGACTCGGAGAGCGCCACGATAAGCTGCCCGGCGTGGGTTGCGGGCACGGTGCCGCCGCCGATGGCGCACGGGCTGTAGACCTGGGGAATCCGGTGTTCAGCACAGTACATGCACTTGTCAATGGCATGGAAATCGCTCACCAGCGGCGAAATGGGCTCGCCATAGAAAATGTAGTTCGGGCGCCGCTTGAAGTTGTCCGCGCCACCGGCCATGGCAATCGCCATGCGGTGCTCGTCGCGGCAGCCCTCGCGCGAGAACGACCAGCTCATGATGGGCGTGGTCGTGTTGCGGATCATATCAGCGAATTCGTAGATGTCCGCCAGCGCGCCCGTCACGTCGCTGATCGAGCCGAGGGACTGCACAAACCCGATGTTCGGAAGCGCATCGCAAACACGCGCTACGGTGGCGGCGTCCTTCCTGAGGTAGGGGCGCCGCTCGAGTGTGTCCGGATCGATGAAATTCGGCGGTGTGGGGCCAGGGCCGAAGTAGCTCCGGCCGCGCTCGATGACGACTTTCTTTTCCTTGTCGCCATCCCAGCAAAAGACTTCCGTTGTGGGCGGGGCCGAGGCCAAGGCTTTCTGCACCAGTTCCGGCGGGATGAAGACGCGCTTGCCTTTCACGATGCAGCCGTGGGAATGGAGCAGCTCCCGGGCTTGCGCATGGTGGACATGCGCGCCCGTCGTGTTCAGGGTGCGGATCATGCCGTTGAAAATCGTTTCTTTCTGATCCGGCGAGAGCACCTCGAAATGGGGGGTGCGGTTTTCGGTCAGGTTGACTCGCGTGCAACTCATGGTGGCTGTTCCTTTCTGCGCGCGCTCAACCGCCGTGGCGGGCGTCGGCGGCCTTGATAATGTCCCACAGTTCCTTGTGCAGGTCTTCGGGAATCGGTGTGGGCTCGTGCTTGTCGAGGAGTTCCTGGGTGCGCGCGTTCACCCGGTCGGTCATACTCTTCTTGCCATTGCCTACCCAGGTTTCCCAGTCGGAGCGGTCCTGCAATTTGGGCAGGAACCACTCGCGCCAGTGACGGTAGGTGTGGTCGGCCGTGAAGTATTCGCCCCCCGGCCCTTTTTCATCGATGAGGTCGAGCGCGAGGTACTCTTCCTCGGTATTGATGCCCTTGCCGAACTGGCGCACCATGCCGCAGATTTCATCGTTGAGCACCAGGGCTTCGAGCGAGGCGTTCGTGCCGCTGTCGATGTAGCCCACGTCGTGGATGAGGCTGGCGCCGGACAGGAATGCGTAGAAATTGCTCATGGTGAACTCGGCCGCCGCCTGTTCATCCACCACCTTGCTGTCGGTGCAGCCGCCGGTGCTGAACATGAGCAGGTTGAGCCACTTCGATATGTCCGTGTTCGCGGCCGACGCAAGCGAAAGCTCGGGCGCGCCATAGGAGTAGGTTGACTTACGCATGTCCAGCAGCGTGGTCACCCCGCCCATAATCAGCGGCATGCCCGGCTTTTTCAGGTGACACAGGACCACAGCGAGCAGCGTTTCCGCCAGCGACTGCACCAGCATGCCGGCAATCGTACACGGCGCCGTCGCCCCCGAGCTGGGGCACGGCGTGTACATGGCAGGGATACCCTTCTCC
The DNA here is from genome assembly GCA_964569295.1 of uncultured Nitrospirales bacterium. GTDB lineage: Bacteria > Hydrogenedentota > Hydrogenedentia > Hydrogenedentales > JAGMZX01 > CAZMVU01. The sequence continues at coordinate 76,037 of CAZMVU010000002.1, read as the reverse complement.
GCCGCGAACAACAGCTTTTCCACCGCGGTACGATCGTTCTTGAGGGGGGAGATGGGCTCGATATAGGCCACAAAAAGCGGATTGAGGCGAAACTCTTCCTCACCGCCCTTCAAGAGGCAGGCCATCCGCCATAGGTCCTCCAGACCTTCACCGTCCACGCTCGTGAGCACCATGGGCTTCGTGCAGGTCTCGAGCATGGCCATAAACTGCCGGCGATCGTAGGTCTCGGGAAGCGGCGCGTCGCCCACGATGCCGTGCGACATGAAGAAATCCAGGTTTGGCAAGGCGTCCACCAGCTTACCCGCCAGCGAAATGTCTTCGTAGCGCGTGCGGCGCCGTTCGCCGGTTTCACGGTCATAGGTAAACGGCAGGTCCGAGCCCGTACCGAACGCTGCGGAGTCTTTCTGAATGTGCAAAGACCGGACGCCGTCGCGCCCGCTTAGGGCAATCTTTCGCGGATAGAATTTGATGGCCTGCTCGACCATGGTATTGGGAATGCGGACGCGGTTGCCTTCGCTCACCACGGCGTCGCTGTTGCGGAACAACGCGATTGCGTCGTCGTGGTAGACCTGGGCGCCGACACGTTCGAGCACATCGAGCGCAGCGAAGTATATCCGCTCGATCTGGTCGTCGGAGAGCACGCGAAAGCGCGGCGTCCGGTTTATGCTGTGATTCATGCGCATATCAGTTCTCCTTGGAGGATCGACGCACCATTGCCGGTGCAACGGTGCCCGGCAAATGGAACGCCCAAAAAAGGCGCGCCGTTAGTCCGACGCTTTCTGGAAGAAGGTGCGTGCGCGGTCGACGCCGGCCCGGGCATTGGGCGCGTACAAGTCGGCGCCGATGGATTCCGCGAATTCTTCCGTTACGGGCGCTCCACCAATGATGACCGCCACTTCGTCGCGCACCCCCGCCTCCTTGAGGCCGTTCACAATTTCCGCCATGCGCGGCATGGTCGTGGTAAGAAGCGCGGAAATGCCCAACAGGTCGGGCTTGTGCTCCTTGCACGCTTCGATGAAGGTCTCCGTCGGCTGGTCGATACCGAGGTTGATAACCTTGTATCCCGCCCCTTCGAACATCATGCCGGCCAGATCCTTGCCAATATCGTGCAGGTCGCCCTTTACCGTACCGATGACCATCGTGCCGGCGCGGTTGCCCTCGCCCGCCGTGAGATCATCGCGAATGAGATCCATCGCCGTGCTCATGGCCTGGGCAGATCGCAACACTTCCGGCATGAACATCTCATCGCATTTCCAGCGCTCGCCCACGGTTTCCATGCCCACAATGAGCGCCTGATTCATGATGTCGTCCGGGGTGGCGCCGTCATCGAGCGCCTTCTGCGTCAATTCTGTAATGTCGTCAATGTTGCCATTAATGACGGCCTCAGAAATAATCTTCATGTCCACTGCCATGCGTACGGTCTCCTCTTCTGGTTCAAAGCTCGAAATTCTACGGTCGTTATATCGCCACCGCGCGTGAACACGGATTCGCACGCTTGCCGTAAGGGGCCGTTAGGGGGCGGCCGTGCGTTTTCAGGCTGCTCGAGGGCGGCGCCTCTTCCAAATCGCCCCCCAATGCCCCGCCTGCGATCGCAGGAGTCTTCGCATTATCGGGCGGGATCGAAAGGCGTCCGATAATTCAGACACCAGCAAACAAAACCGACGCCGTCAATCGTGCCGGAATTGCTGCTGTCCGGTCTGTGTTGGCATGCCGGCAAGGTATGGGGGGCAGCCGTTCTTGCAGCGTCTTTTTGCTGCACGCATAACGGGCAAAACCACAAACATTCCTACATACCCCCTTGGCAGGGTCGTTCCAAAACTTCGTTGGAACTGCTGCACCCACCCACTCCGCAGTTGTTTAATGTACCCGCTGGACCGCCATCTTGTCAAATTGCTCCTATGCCGCGGGTTGTGCGTTACCGGCAAAATCGGTTCTTAGGCACGCCAATTCTGACCGGATTCGTGCCGGATATGCGTATTTCGAAGGTTGTTTGTACCATTGTGGGCGAACGTGAAATAATTGCAATCGAGCAGTCGTATCTATCGAACACCCCGGAGGGACACTATAATGAACCGCTACCATCCGATGCGTCGCTGTACCGTTGTCATGTTTCTTGTTCTGGCGTTGGCCATGCCGCTGGCACTGGCCCAGTCCGGCGGCCGTCAGGAGCAGCCGCCGTACCCGGAGCAGATCGATCCCTTCACCGGCGATTATGAAGGCCGCTGGTGTGAGGAGGAAGATGTTGACCCCGAGGTTGCCGCGCAGGTGGTGCCGTTGGGCCGCGACCGCTATTTCGTGCGCATTGTGGCCAAGCTCGACATGCGCTGCCCGCCCCACCTCGAGACCGAGGCACAAGCCAAGGACGGGGTCATCGAGATTGACGAGAAGGGTATCGAGGCGGTCATCAAGGATGGCACGATCACCGGTGGCCGGGGGCGCATGAAGACCTTCGAGATGCAGAAGGTGACCCGTCTCTCACCCACCCTCGGCCTCGAGCCGCCCGAAAATGCGGTGGTTCTCTTCGACGGCTCGGACCTGGATGCCTGGAATAGCGCGAAGGGCTGGGAGATTCTCGACGAGGGCATTTTGCAGGTGAGCGACGACGCGGACACCCTCAAGTCGAAGCAGCAGTTCAAGGACTGCACGTTCCACATCGAGTTCCGGCTGCCCTATCTGCCGCGGCTGCGTGGCCAGCAGCGCGGGAACTCGGGCGTGTTTCTGCAGGGGACTTATGAGTGCCAGGTGCTCGACAGCTACGGCCTCGACGGCTTCAACAACGAGTGCGGTGCGCTGTACAAGGTGGCCGCGCCCAAGGTAAACGCCTGTGCGCCGCCGATGCAGTGGCAAACCTACGACATTGAATACACGGCGCCGCGTTTCGATGAGAACGGCGAGGTGGCGGTGTATCCGGCGATGACCGTGCGGCACAACGGCGTGCTCATCCACAATGACCAGGAACTGCCCTGGATCACCGGCTGGAAGGAGAAGGACCGGTTAAAGCCGCCGCCCTCCGAGCCGGGCAGCGTCGAGCTGCAAGCACATAACAATTTTATGCAGTACCGCAATATCTGGATCGTGCCCAAGGACGAGTAGTGCAGGTAGACGCGGCATCTTGCTGCGTTCAAAGAGGCTCGAAGCCTCTCCTGCATTGGGTGAACACAGCCTATGCCTTCGGAAACGCCCCCCGCGCCGTCACGGTGGCACATGCTGCTGCTGGCAATGATTGTATTGTTGGCGGTGGCGGTGCGTGTGGTGGCCATGCAGGGCGAGTCGTTCTGGTGGGATGAATACACGAGCCTCACCCACCTCGATCAGCCCACGCTCGGCGAATTCCTCTGGTGGAACACCTCGCTCGACCCGGCCACGCTCCCGGCCTACTACATCCTCGAGTACCTGTGGACCCGAGGCGTTAGCGGCAACCCCGGTTCCCTGCGCTGGCTCTCAGTGATCCTGTCTTTGCCGGCGCTCCTGTTCATGTACGGCATTGGCCGGCGTTGCTTCGCGCCGCAGGCGGGGCTTGTGGCGGCGTTGTGTCTTGCGCTCTCGCCCATCCACGCCTATCACAGCGTGAGCATACGCATGTATGTGCTGCTCATCACGCTGGCCGCTGCTTCGGTGTATACCCTGTTGCGGCTGCGCGATACCGGCGGGGCCCGCTGGTGGGCGGCGCACGGCGCGGCAAACTTCCTGCTTTTCTGGACCCACCCCTTCGCGGCGCTGCTTGTGGTAGTCGAGGGTGTGGCGTGGTTGTGCTTGACATGGCGCACGCCGCGCCAATGGCTTGGCTGGGGCGCTTTTCAGGCCGTGTTGGCCGTGCCCACGGCGATATATCTGGCCTCGGTGCGCTTCTGGGGCGCGGAAAGCACCAGCCAGTGGCTGCGCGCGCCAACCTTCCCGCAGTTTTTGGGCGATCTTTTTGCCGATGATGTCATTGCCGCTACCTACCAGCGGCGGATCATCACCGAGGTGTGGGAGCATGTACCGGGTTTTCTGGTGGTCCGGCCGGTGTTCGATGCGCTCTTCATCGGCGGTGTGGCGCTGGTGCTTGTGGTAATGGCCGTACGTAGGGTGCGCGGTGAAACGCTGCTCCTGCTGCTGTGGCTTCTGTTGCCGGCCACGGTGCTCTACGTGCTCACGCTCACCTGGCGGCCGTGTATCTTCCCGCGCTACACCGCACACAGCGCCCTGGCCTTGTACGTGCTCGTGGGCGGCGCGGTGAGCATGCTGCCGCGCGCGGGCCTGAGGTGGCTGGCAGCCGGCGTGGTCGTCGTGCTTCTGGGGTACCAGACCGCGCTCGCCTTGCCCGGAGCCCAAAGCACCAACTGGCAGGCCGCGAGCCGGCACATCCGCAGTGTTGGCCGCCCCACCGATCTGGTCGCCGTGCTCGACGGCGTCGACCGCGATGTCTTCCGCTACAACCACCGGCCCGCCGGGAATCCCGTGACCTCTGCTGAGACGGGGACCACGGTCGCGCGGCAGGCGGCGCTCATGCTTTCCCTCGCCACGGAGGACGAACCGGCGGCGTGCGTGTGGGTTGCGGCGGCGCAACCCTACTTCGACACCCGCCCGCCCGAGGCGCTCGCACAAGACTTGCAACGCGCCGGCCTCGTGTACACACACACGCGGTTTCCCGGGATCCGCCCCGTCTATCTGTTTCGAACCACTGCCGCAAAACCTCAAGATGCCGCCGATATCGCACTCTCCCCCGAGGATAAAGTCGCCATGGGCTACCTTGCGCTCACGCTCGTGGAAGCGGGGCAACATGACAAGGCCCTGGCTATACTCACGCTGTTGCAACGGGGCGATGCTTTCTCTGCTGTTCCTTATGTGAATCTTGCCGAAGCACTGGCCGGCGGCGAGGATATGGATATAGAATCCCGTGCGGCAGCCGTTTGCGATTATGTTCGCGCAACAGGCTATCAGCATAACCAGCAATACAAGTTCGCCGCTCGCGCCCTCGAGGAAGCCGTTGCCCATGATCCGGAACTGGGGGTAGCCTGGGGCGAACTCGGCCTGGCGCGGGCACTTACCGGCGACCGGCGTGGCGCGTTGCAAGCGTTCGACCGTTGCCTGGCGCTTGAGCCACCCCAGTTGCGCATCATCTTCGCCCGTGTCGCGCAGCAGGTGCGCAATGGCCGGGCTATTGGCCTCATCCTGGGCGCACTCGAGCCCACCTTCAAATTGTTGCGCCAGATAGAAGCCGGACAACCGGCCGGCATGCATACCCTGGCCGACGAAGCCATCGCCGCGGACCCAGGGCTGGGCTTCCCTTATGTCGCTAAGACGTATGCGTATTGGCGCGCGGGCAATGAAAAGGCAGGCCTCGCCAGCCTGCGCACGGCCGCCGCCAAGCAACCGGACTTGTATCGGCCGTGGCTAGAGGTCGCCCGGCGCTATCTCAGTGCAGGCGGTTCCGCAACTGCGGAGGCGTACATGGACACATTGCGGTTGACAGACGCCGTGCCATTTCCGCATTTTCTGCGGGAGATTCTCGAGGCGCGCGTGGGCGCTGCGGCCGAGGCCTCTGCCGATTGACCGTGTTGCCAAGGCTGCCCTATACTTTAGCGGCGCCAGCGCGGCAGCAGATTGGTAATATGTAATGCCCGCCTAAGCAGCGCGGAGAAACCCACCGCCATATGGACCCAGCTAGAAGCCAGCCCAAAGCGTCATGGCGCCGCAATGAATGGTTGTGGCTCGCCGTCATCCTCATTGTGGCCGCCGCGCTACGCTGCTGGTTCCTTGTAGACATTCTGGACGCGCCGGATTTTCGGGCACCCCAGCAAGACCCGGCGGTGCAGGACTACTACGCCCGGGCGCTCGTTACGGGTGACTGGGGCGTACAAGCGGGCGAGACGGACCCGCAGATGCGCACCACGCCCTATTTCCGTCCGCCGGGCCATGCCTTCTTTCTGGCGGCCATCTATTTTTTCACCGACGGCAGCTACCTCGCCCCGCGCATTGTCAACATCCTGCTGGGACTCGGCGGCATTCTGCTCATGTTTCTGCTCGGCCGCGCGGTCTACGGCGCCGGGGTGGGACTTATCACCGCGGCGTTCATGGCGGTCTACTGGGTCTTCATCTACTGGGAAGGCGAACTCAACGACCCCATTGTCTTCGTGTTTCTCGTGCCGCTGCTCATGCACGTGCTGCGCCGCTGGTCGCGCAACCTGCATCCCGGCTGGGCCGCGGCGGCGGGGCTTATCTTTGGCGTATATGCCATCATGCGTCCGAATATTCTGGCCTTCGGTCCGCTTGTGGCTCTGTGGATGGCCTACATAGCGTGGCGGCGCGGGCGCCTTCGGCGAATTGATTCCGCGTGGCTGGGACTCGTAGCAGCTACGTTCCTGGTCATAACGCCCATTACCGTGCGCAATTTTGTGGTCTCTGGCGAACTTGTGCCCATATGCACGTATTTCGGCGAGAATTTGTACATCGGCAACAACCCCGATGCCGACGGCATTACCCCCTGGAGCCCCTACTTGCAGGAACTCGAGGGTACGGGCAAATGGTCGGCCCGAGTCTATATCAATGTTGTGCGCGGTGTTGGCCGTGAACTGGACAAATCCGACATCAAACATACCGAGGTATCGGACTACTTCTCCGAACTCGCGTTCGACTATATAAAGGAGAATCCGGGGAATACGCTGCGCATGTTGGGCAAGAAGTTCCTTTACATGTGGTCGCCCACGGAGATTTCATGCAACAAGGTGACCCATTATGAAGGCCAATTCTACTGGCCATTGAAGTTTTTGCCGGGATTCCCGCTTGTGGCGGCGTTGTTCCTGCCAGGCGTCATCATTTTTCTTGGCGACCTGTTCCGGGGCAAGATGCTCGAGAACACCCGCAAAGGCGAGGCCAATGCACGGCAGATGTCCGCCTTGGTGTTCGGGTTCATCGTTATCTACTTCATCACGTTTCTGCCCTTCTTCATCAATGGGCGCGCCCGTATACCTCTGATACCCTTTTACATGCTCATCGGCGCCTATGGCGTATGGCGTGCAATCCTGTGGCTGCGCGAACGCCGGCTTGCCGCCGGCCTGGCCTATGTCATCGTTTTGGGCGTTTGTTTGGCCGTGGTGCAGATTCAATATCCCCCGTATGAGCCCAGCCGCGGGCGTTGGATTTTCCAACGGGCAAACGCCCACCTGCGCACCGGCGCCATCGATGCCGCTGTGGCGGAAAGCAAGGTACTCCTTCCGCTCGATGGGGTCATGCCCTACATGCACCAGCGGCTGGGCCGCGGCTTCATCGAGTACGGACGGTACGACGCCGCTGTCGACATCCTGGAACGGGGCCTTGAATTCGATGGGGATTTCCAGGACTTGCGGTATCTATTCGCCAAGGCGTTGCGCTTGCAGGGTAATGAGGACCGGGCCATGGCCGAGTACAAACGTGCAATCGAACTCGACCCGAATGATGCGCGGGCGCACAATGAGATCGGCGAGTTGTACGAGAACAAAGGCGACACGCAGCAGGCAGTTGCGCACTACGAAGAAGCGCTTCGCATCGTGCCGCATTTTGCGTATGTGCTGGAAAAGTATGGGATGATTCTCGAGGAGCAAGGGAAGTTCGAAGAAGCGCTCGCCATGTACGACAAAGCCCTCGAGGCCGATCAAGATTTCCAGGATGTGTATTATATCCGAGGGGCAGCGCTCGCGCGCCGGGGACGAATCGCCGAGGCTATCAAGGATCTTGAGCACGCCATCGAGCTCAACCCCGACGACGCACGGGCGCACCATGTGCTCGGTAGAATCCGCCTGGGACAGGGCGACACCGAGGCGGCGCTTCAGCACTACCGCGAGGCGGTGCGCGCCAAGCCCGATTTCGCCTTCGCCCATTACCAGCTCGGCCGGCTTCTGCAAGAAAAGGACAACATCGAAACGGCGCGCCACCACTTGCGCCGCGCCGTTGATCTGGACCCGGAAAACCAGGACGCCCGTTACCGGCTCGGCCAGGTGCTGCTGGACACCGGCGAACCGGAGGAAGCCCTCGCCGAACTACAAGCCGCCCTGCGCCTCAACCCCGACGATGCCCGCGCCCATGCCGCCGCCGGTACCGTGCTTCTGGACCAGGGCGACGCCGAGGGCGCCATGGAGTACTTCGACGAGGCGCTGCGTATTGCGCCGGCATTCAGTTATGTATTGGGCAAGGTGGGCAATATCTATGCACGGCAGGGCCGCTTCGAAGAGATTTTTGCGCGGTACGAGGCCGTCCTCGAAGAGAACCCGGACAACCAGGACGTCTATTACCTCTGGGGCCGCGAGCTCGCCCGGGCCGGCCGCCCTGAAGAAGCCGAAGCCCGCTACAAGAAAGCCCTCGAGTTGAACCCGGACGACGCCCGCGCACACAACGGTCTCGCCCTGCTCTATGAGGAACAGGGCCGCGACGACGACGCCATCCGCCATTACGCCCAGGCTATCGAGGCGGTGCCCGATTTCACGCTTGTCCTCAACAACTGGGGCAACCTGCTGGTCGAGCAGGGGCGGCTGGACGAGGCGGAGGAGAAATACCGCGAGGCCCTCGAGCGGCGGCCTGAAGACGAGTATGCCCATTACAACATCGCCAAGCTCGCCGAGCGCCGCAAAGACTACGAGGCGGCCATTGAGTACTATCAAAAGGCGCGGGCCAACGCGCCCGACAACTCGTTTGTGCCCAACGACCTGGGCCTGCTCTACTCGAACCTGGGCCGCAGCGGGGACGCCCTGCGCATGTACCGCGAGGCCCTCGAGGTCGACCCGAAGAACCCCACGGCCTACAACAACATCGGCTACGAAGCGCACAAGCACGGCGACTTCGAAACGGCCGTGGCCCATTACCGCAAGGCGCTCGAGATCATGCCGGATTTTGTGCTCGCCATGAACAACCTGGGCACCGCACTGGGGGCAATGGGCCGGGCGCAGGAGGCCATCGCCGTGTATAAGCAAGCGCTGGAACACAGGCCGGACAGCGCGAACATCCACAACAGCCTCGGGTATCAGTATGCGCAGATCGGCGAATATGACAAGGCGCGCACGCATTATGAGCGGGCTCTCGAACTGACACCCGCTTTCCCCTTGGCCCACAACAACCTGGGCAATCTCGAGCGTGCGCTCGGCAACCCGGAAAAGGCCCTCGCCCATTACCGCAAGGCTCTCGATATACACCCGAAGGATGACCGCGCCCCCCTCAATATCGCCAATGTGCTCGCGGCTGAGGGCGATATCGAGGCGGCGCTCGAACATTATGCACTGGCCGTCGAAAACGCGCCCGACAACCCGATGGTCCACAACAACTACGCCAACGCCCTGTGGCGTGCCAAGCGTACGCAAGACGCGGTCGCGCAATACCAGGAGGCCGTGCGCCTCGATCGGGGCTTTACCACCGCCCATTATAACCTCGGCCGCATCTACGCGGCGACGAACCGGCCGGAAAAAGCGGCGCAACACTTCGAGAAGGCCCTGGAGGCCGACCCCAATTTCGAGAAGGCGCGCGCGGCTCTCGATGAACTGCGCCGGTAAGGCGGGTGTGCAATAGGACGCACCGAAATGAACCCGGTGGACGCAGTCGACAGAGGGGATGCCTCTCCCTGCCCCCTGCCCCCTGCCCCCTGCTCCCTATCCCCTTGCGGCCCCCGTCGACTCGCGCACGACGAGTTCCGGCTTCAGTTCGACCACATGCCGCACGGCCGGGTCCACCTTGCGCTCGACCAGGTCGATGAGCAGTTGCGCCGCCGCCCGCCCGCCTTGCTCGATGGGCGTGCGGATGGTCGTCAGTTGCGGGGTGATGTAGGCGCCGATGCGGTTGCCCTCGGCCACCGTCGGCCCCACACAAAGATCGTCGAACCCCGTCACGGAGAAAGCGGCGGGTACCGCGCGTCCCCGTTCGCCCACGCAACGCAATGCGCCAATGGCCATCATGTCATTGATCGCCATGAGCGCCGTGAGGTCTGGGTGTGCGTCCAGGAGTTCGGCGGCGAATTCATAGCCCACGGCGAAGTTGATCTCCGGGGTCGGGGCGCGGCGAACCCAGGCGTTGTCGAGGGGGGCGCCGTTTTCGGCGAACACGGCCCGCATGCCGCGCAGGCGCTCTTCGCACTGGTGGTTACTGGGGTGCGCCGCCAGTATTCCCACCCGCCGGTGCCCGAGTTCCCACAAATGCGCCGCCAGCAGCCGCCCGGCTTCGCTGTTGCGAAATACGATGCAGGGGTTCGGCTCGTCCTGGTCGATAGCGCCGGCATTGGCGAAAGGCAGGCCGGTGTCTTCGAGCAGGCGGCGCTGCGCCTGATCGGGCATAAGAAATCTTCCTCGCAATGACGTGGAGACTTCGGCTCGCGGGTACGCTCGCCCTCCCTGCTGACGAGACCCCGCCCTCTCTGCAGGGCCAACGGCCCGCACCATACCAGCCTGGGCCGCTGGCCCAGGCTGGTATGGAACCGCACCTTCGGCGCTCCGGAAAGACCGGAAAATGGGGACAGAACCAAGCGATCCAGCCGTCAAGTGCGGCGTTGTGTTTACGCATCTGCCTACGCATTCAGGCAGGCACGGCCGTGGCAGTATGCCTTGGCGAGCGCGTGGACTGCACCTCATACCCCTAAAACATAGCGCACCAGCGCTGTTATATATATCGCTGCCGCCGTCCCATCACAGACAGGGCTATTTCGCAAATGGCTCCGTGGTCCTGTCAGGGACTGGCCGGCGGCTTTTGACGGCTGATTCGTACGGTTCAGAACCCAGCGTATCAGCGGGCGGGCGAAAGCTTATATTCCGGGAAGCGGGTTGGAACAGCATGGAGACGGGGACGACATCGCCCTGTATACAGTGACTGGGCGGCGGTTCCAATGGGGCCAAAGTGGGAAATGGGCGACTCTTCCGCCATATGCGGCACGCCCATTGTCCCGCCAAAGGCGGACAAGCCGTCATATGCCCCAATACGCAATACGGGGCTATAGCTGCCGGAGTCGTTCGCCAATCGGCTGGCGCGTCCTGGCAATCGGCATACCGTCAGGACTTGGCCGGCTCCCCTTCCGCGTAGGGGAAAACGGCATCCCACAGGGTATCGATGAGGCGGTTGGCGTCGGCAAGCGGCAGGGCGCGGCAGTGCCCCTCATCGCTGTAGGACAGTAGTGCGTTTTCGCCGGTGTCAGGATCGGGGACGGTGCGGATACGCTGGAGTGCGGCGGCGGTGGTCTCGATATCAAAATCGACCTTCACCCCGTGCTTCTCCGCGAACCAACGCTCGATACGGTCATCGAGTGCTTTGATGCTGAGTGGTTCTTCGGCGGTGAGCAGGTGATAATAGACGAGCACCATCTGCTTGCACTCCTCTTCTTCGGCCTCGTCGACAAGGGCATGGATCACACTGGCGTTGCTGGCGATGTTTTTGAAGAAGAGTGTTTCGGTGATCTGCTTCTGAAAGCGGAGTTTTTTGGTGCGGTAGCTGTTCCACTGGCGCACGGTGACCGCGCCGAAGGCGATTAGAAACGACGACAGAGCCGCCCAGAGCTTGACCATGGCGTCTTCGTTGACGCCGAAGCGCTGCTCGGCCATATCGCGGCTGCCGAGGTAGAAGAAGATCGCGCCCACGATAATGGCGATTTGCGTGAGCGATTTGAAAAGTACGCTGCCCAGCCCCGCGACGGCCGGCACGCCGAAGAGCAGCTTGTCCTTCATACTCATGCGCGCCTCGAGGTTGGGAAAGAGGACCTCGAGGTCATAGCGCGGGATATTCTTGTAGAGGTACAGATAGACCTTGCCCGGCTCGAAATTGAGGCTGTCGAGCTTGCGGCCGCGCTTCTTGAAGTAGTCGGCCTCCTTGAACTTCAACAAGGCGACGACCCGCTCGAAGTTGTCCACATCCTTCTCTTTCCAGCGCAGGAATGCCTTATAGCGCGCTTTCTTCGGCGCGCGGCCGCGGGCATAGAGCAGATGCTGATCGAAGTCGTCGAAATCCACCACCGTGTTAACCTTGATGAGCGACTCCTCCTCGAAGGCGGCGTCCAGTTCTGCGGGGGTGATGGCCTCGTAGTTTGCGCTTTCCAGGACTTCCCGGAGGTTTTTTGTCAGGCGTTCGCTGCGGACGTTTCGTTCGGCCGCGGTGTGACTGCCGACGGTGCGGTGGGCGGCGTCGGGATTGAAGGGGGCGAAATCTTCCTTCAGCGCTTCGAGTTTTTCGTGGAACTCGAAGTGCTTATAGGCTTGCAGGATTTCCGCGAACCGTTCGAAGGCTCTGGGATTATCGAGCTGTCCCTCATCGAGGCACAAGCGCACGGTATCGTGCCGGGTGAATGGGATAAACGATTCTCTGTCCGCGTAACTGGCCATCGGCCTCTCCCTGGTGTCAATTGGCGCCGCCGTATCCATCAGGGTCTGTGTGTGCGACGTGGTTATGTCGCGATGAACCCGCCGTCCACCACGAGTTCCGAACCTGTCACCCACGCGGCCTCTTCGCTGGCGAGGAAAAGGGCCGCATGGGCGATGTCTTCCGGCTTGCCAAGGCGTTTCATGGGCAAAGAATCGCCGATGCTCTTCTTGCTGTCCTCATTCAGGTAGGGGGCCTGGAGCGGCGTGTCGACCATGCCGGGATGGATGATGTTGCAGCGGATATTGTCTTTGCCGAATTGGACAGCGATCGATTTCGCCAGGCCGATGAGCGCGGCTTTTGCGCAGGTGTAGGAATCTTGTGCAAGCTCGAACCCGACCAGGGCGGAAATGGAACCCACCAGAATGATGCTGCCGCCGCCGGCATGGCGCAGTTGCGGGATACCGTGCTTGGTGAGGAAGAAGGGGCCCTTCAGGTTGATGGCCTGCACGGTGTCCCAGTTGGCTTCCGTGGTGTCGATGACCGACTTGTCGCGGTCCTTCCAGAGCACGCCCGCGTTGGCATATAGGATGTGCAGACTGCCAAACCGCGCGATGGCTTGGTCGATGGCGCCTCTTATGTCGGCTTCCTGGCTCACGTCGCCCGCGACAAACAGGGCCTGGCCGCCCGCCTGCTCGATGATCGCCACGGTTTCCTGCCCGGCTTCGGCGTTGCGATCGAACACGACGACGTTGGCGCCTTCGCGGGCAAACAACGTGGCGGCGGCGCGCCCCATCCCGAGGCCGGCGCCGGTGATAATCGCGTTTTTTCCTTTAAGGCGCATGATGCGTGGGTTCCTTGCCATAGTGTCCATGGTTTGATTCAGCCGCGAATTGCAGTGGGTAGTATGGCACAGAGAGGTTTCAAGTCGGAAGTATACGGGATTTGGGATTTGACGCGATCAAGAAGTACCATGCCCGGGCTTCAATATCCGTAACGCTTTAGCCGTATGGTGCAAGGGGGCGCACTTGGTTCGCCAGTCTGTTCTGTGATAGCGAATATTATCGTGCGACGGAGATAGCCAAGGCGTTGGCGCAACTCTGGACTGCGGTGGCTTGCCACCGCTATTGCGCGCGTGGGCTGAAGTGCGTGTGATCGTCCAAGGCGAGCGAGAAAACGTACGCAGTCGCCAGCGGTGTCCTTGAATCCTTCTCGGGTTCATGAGCAGGTCACTTGGGCTGGAGGCCACGAGGCTCTTTTCTCCCGGCTTGCGCGCCAGCGTCTACCCACGGCCTTTGCGGGAAAAGCGGTGGCAAGCCCCCGCACTCCAAAGGGCGCATACATCGTGACTCATAGCGATAACGGGTGGGCCAGAAACGCTACCCGCACTGATACCAGGGAGTTGTATGACGTATGGGAAACGGCTCAAGCCAAACGGCTAAAGAATTACCACTATCCATGGGTTTTATTGGAGGGGCTGGGAGGGGGCATTTCAACAAAAAGGTTGCGCCCGAGAGAGCTTGCCAGCAAGAAAGTGCCTCGTATGAGATTGCGCCTCGAGAAACACACCCCCTGGCTCATCCCGGTTGCCTTACTGGCCGCGGGGTTGGCCGTGGGGTGGACATGGCTGTGCACGGCGTTCCGGGCGGAGGCGGATGCCCTGGCCACGCTGGTGGCGTCGGTCCTGCCGGACGATGCGTTCTACTATTTCGAAATCGCACAGCAATTCTGGGCGGGCATCGGCTTTCCGACCGAGGCCTACGCACAAGAGGTGATCCGTTGCGAGCCGTGACGCCTTGATCCGCAACCGCCCCGCCATGTACAAGCAAGGCGTGCACGATGATGACGCCCATAGGCCGGCCCAAGATCGCGGTCTCCTCTCAGCGCTGCGGCGGGAGGTGGCGGCCGTAGTACCGTGCTACAACGCGGGTGGCCGGTTGCGTCCCGTGCTCGAGGAACTTGCCGCAATGCTGGACACGGTGATCCTCGTGGATGACGGAAGCACGGACGGTGCGCCGGAAACCATGGCCGGCCTGGATGTCATGCGCGTGCGGTTTCCGGAAAACCGGGGCAAAGGCCATGCACTCCTTGCGGGCTTCACGAAAGCCCGGGAGCTGCCGGGGATTCAAGCGGTTGCCGTGATCGATGCGGACGGCCAGCATGATCCGGCTGAATTGCCGCGCCTGTACCGGGCATTCCGCGCCGAACAGGCGGGCCTCGTCATTGGTGCGCGTGTGTTTACGGGGGCGCAGGTCCCCTGGCGCAGCCGTTTTGGCAACCGGGTGAGCGCCGCCCTCATGCGGCGGCTTATCGGCGCGGGCCTCGAAGATACGCAATGCGGCTTCCGATTACTGTCTATCCCCTTTGTTGACAAGGTCTTGCGCGAAATACCAGGCGGACGGTACGAAACCGAAACCGCCATGATCATCGCGGCGGTGCAAGGGGGGTGCCGGGTGGTTTCCGTGCCTATCGCCACGCGCTACGAGACGGGCAATCCCACTTCGCATTTCCACCGTGTGCGCGACTCATGGCGCGTAATACGGGTGATACTGCGCAGCATGCGCCGCCGTCGGCGCGCTGCGCCGATGTGACGAATTGCCCCTTTCAGCCATATCATAGGTGCTTGGGCCAACGCGGTGGCGCTACGTGCCGCTGTCAGCGTTGATACCGGCGTTTGCGTTATACATAACACGGGGCGTGCACCTGCATCGTGCAGGCATGCTTCCCGCCCCGCGAATACGGCAGGACGTAGGAACACCCCGTTCATGAAGAAAAGAATTGTGGGCCGTGCGGTCGCGATGACGATCTGGTGCATGCTCCTCGTTACAGGCAGCTTGTTCGCCCAGGAAAACACGAACCCCGCGGGATTCACCGTGACCATGGAGGGCCCGGACCGCTATAACCAGGGGACCAACCTCGAAATGGCGCTCACGATCGACGCCGAGAACCCCGCCGGACTTACGGCCTTGGGGGTGCAGGTAAGGGCGCCGGAAACCTGGCACTTCGTGGAAATGGAAACGGTGGAAGGCACGCCGCCTGCGGTGCAGCCGCTCCCGGACGCCCGCGAGCCTTTTGATTTTATCTGGGTGCAGAATGGCGCGTTTCCCTATACATTGCGGATGTTGCTTCGGCCCGAGGAGACCACGGGTGGCGTTGCCATGACCGCCATAGCCGCATACCGCCTTGACAGCGGCGAACTGCAGTCCGAGCCGATCACGATTGAGCTCACGGACCAGGATATCGTGCCGCCGGAGATTACGCTGCTGGGTGACGACATCATCGTGCTGGAGGCGGGCGATGACTTCACCGACCCCTGGGTAATCGCCACGGACAACGAAGACGGTGATATCTCGGACTCGGTGCAGGTGAGCGGTGCGGTGGATCCTTCGGTCGTGGGTGACTATACCTTGACCTATACCGTCTCCGACGCCGCCGGCAACGACGCTGCGCCCATGACCCGGCTGGTGCAGGTGGTACCGGTGGGTACGAACGTGAAGCAAGGGCTCGCCTGCAGCCCGGGCGGCGGCCACGTTTCGCGCCACGGCGATGTGATCGTGCTGCTGCTGACCGCGATGGTTCTGGCCGTGGGCTTGGGCAAGCGCCTGCGCCACGTCCCGCGCCAAAATATGGTAAAATCCTCGCAGGCACGCAGCCGGCATACAGGAAAGCAGTCATGACACACAAGTTTTTGGTCCTCTTGCTGATAAGTCTGATTTCGATGGGCGCTTATACCCAGGACAATTCCGGCATCGAGCAGCAGCCCGGCAACCAGAACGCCGTGAATCCGAACGGTATGATGGTCAACCACGACCGCGTGGGTGGTTTCGTGCCCGGCGAACCGGTCGAAATTACGGTCATGGTGAATTTCGCCAATCCTTCTGAGCTCACCGCCATCGGCCTCCAGGAATCGATCCCGGAAGGATGGACTTTCCACTCGATGGGCGATCTGCAGCAGGGCATCAACCCCAATATCACGCCGCAGCCGGGCGCGGCGGAGCAGCTTGAATTCGCCTGGATAGTGACCCCCGATGAATGGCCCACCCAGTTCAGTTACTATGTTACGCCCGGTGAGGGCGGCGGCTCGGCACAGATTCGCGGCATCGGCGAATACCGCACCACTGGCGGCACGCTCAACTCCGAGGAGGACATTGTGCACCTTGAAGGGGCGGACACGCAGCCGCCCGTCCTCACTTTGCGCGGCAGCGATCCGATGGTGATCACCGAGGGGGATCCCTGGAATGACCCCGGCGCCCGGGCGAACGACAACGCCGATGGCGATCTCAGCGATTCCGTGCGCGTCAGCGGCAATGTCAATCCATCGGCCCCGGGCACCTACACCCTTACCTACACCGTATCCGACCGGTCAGGGAACCAGGCGACCCCCGTAACCCGCGAGGTGATCGTCGAGCCAAGGTCTGACGACCCTGCCTCGGGTGGGGGCGCGAATGTCGGCAGCGGCGGCACGGCTGGCGGTGCGGGCGCAATCGGCAGCGGCGGGAGCCGCACCAACAGTGGGCGGCGTGGTTACGGCTTCTACGCAGGCACTCCGGATCAGGAATCGGCGGGGAATGCGGAAGAGGTGGCCCAGAAACGCGCTGACTTGGCGGTACAGGGGGCCGAAGACGAGAATCAGGCAGAAGCACGGAGGCTCGGCGCCCAAGCCCAGGCCGCACAAAACCAACCCGCTGCGGCCGCCACGTCGAACGCATCGAGTGGCGGGACGGGCGAAGAGAATGGGGTGCATGCTCCCGGCGCGCCGGACCAGGAAGACGGCAAGTCGCGCCCTATTCTCGAAATGCAGCGGCGCCTGGCGCAAAGCGGTGGCCGAGGCACAGATAAGCAGGCGGACGAGGCGGACGAGGCCGATGAGACGGCCGGGGCGACCACCGAAACGTCGTCCGTTGATGAGGACTCGATGAAGCCGCCGCTCAGCCGCACCCAGGACGCCGCCACCAGCGGCACCGAAGAAGCCAAGGATCCCTATGGCGACAGCGATGCCTACACGACGGATATGTACGCCGATGCACAGGAAGACGGCGCCATGGCCGCCCAGGCAAATGGTGGGACCGGCGGCGGAGACGGGGACGGGGATGCCGCCACAACCGAGCCGGGCTTCTTCGCCAATGTAGCCGCGGTATTCACCGGCATGGGACCGATGGACTACGTGCGGCTGGGCATCATGCTTGTCGTATTGGCGTTTATCCTCGTTGGGGCGGCGATTGCCTGGCGCGTGGCCTATAGTCCAAGGCCGCAGCGCAAGAGCAGCAACAGCAAGCACGTGCACGAGTCTTCCTGAGCGCTTGGCGTTGGCGTGGAAACGCGCGGGAAAGGCCAAGCGTTGGTGCTGCCTCCAGGGATAGGCGCGAAGCGGCGCAACAAGCACAAACGCACCCCTGACAATCCATTACGCGCCGGGGGAAGCGTTGTCTTGTGCCTCGCCCGGCCATGGTATTTCCTGTTTGCGCGGCGGGCGCCCTTTATGAATTGGCGGGTGTTTTCACGAGGTCCGAAGGCCGGTGCGCCAATATGGCCGTGAACAAGGGAAGATCGAACCGGCTTTCTTCGCAGAAGAGGGAAGGGAGGCAAATGCCCCGCACCATGAAAAACCTTTGTGTCTATGCATCGAGCAGCCAGGCTGTCGATGCGGCTTATTTCGAGGCCGCCCGTGATTTTGGTGCGCACCTTGCCGCGCGCGGCCACACCCTTGTCTTCGGCGCCGGGTGCGTCGGGCTGATGGGCGAAGTGGCGCGTGCCGTACATGCCGCCGACGGTCATGTGGTGGGCGTAATCCCGAAGAAGCTCGTGCACAAAGAAATCGCGTATGAAGCGGCCGATGAGTTTATCGTCACCGATACGATGCGCGAACGCAAAGCGATCATGGAGTCCCGGGCCGATGCGTTCATCGCGTTACCGGGCGGCATCGGAACCCTTGAAGAGGTGCTCGAGGTGCTGGTGCTGAAGCAGTTGCGCTTCCATGAAAAGCCCATTGTCTTCCTCAACACCCATGGCTTTTACCATGGTCTCATGGAACTCCTCGAACGGCAGATATCCGAGCGTTTCGCCAAGCCTGTCATGCGCGCGCTCTACCATGCCGCCGCGACGCCCGCCGGCGTATTCAACTTCCTCGACGCGTACACGCCGCCCAACACCGACGACAAGTGGTTCTGAGGACAGGCGCTACTTTTCGCCGATATACAGCGTGGCGATGCCGAAGGTGTAGGGCAGGGCCTTTACCTCGCGGAAGCCGGCGCCGCGCAGGAGTGTGCAGAAGGCCTCGCCGTATGGGAAGGTTTCGACGGTCTCGTTGAGATAGCGGTATGCCGGCGCATCGCCCGAGACCAACCCGCCAATACGCGGCAACACATGCCGGAAGTAAACCAGGTAGCCCCAACGCACGAGCCGGTTGCGTGGCAATGAAAACTCGAGGATGAGCACGCGGCCGCCGGGTTTCAATGCGCGGTACATCTCACGCAGGCCCGCCGCGGCGTCCGCCACATTGCGGATACCGAAGGCGATGGTCGCCGCATCGAAAGCGTTTGCCCGCACGGGCAGATCCACGGCGTCGCCGCGCACCAGGCGGAACCGGCCTTGCTCGCCGCACTCCCTTACTTTGCGCATCCCATATCCGAGCATGCCGAACGACATATCCACCCCGACACCAAGGCCGATGCGCGAGCAGGCGGCGTGCAAAAAGAGCAGCACATCCGCGGTCCCTGTGCCCACATCGAGTACATGCAACTGTTCGCCCGGCGGCAGGTGATTGGCAAGGCGCTTGCGCCAGGCGACATCGCGCCCGAGCGAGAGCAGCCGGTTCAACAAGTCGTAGCGCCACGCGATACGGTCGAACATCTGCCAGGATCGGCGGCGCGACGGAGTCTCGGGTGTGTGTGCGGTGTGGTGCGGCATGCATGAGGTCCTGTTTCCGGAAGCGTTAGGGTACGGCAATGGCAGCGGTATTGCAACGGCATGACGGGACGAATATGGGCTTTCACGCTGTTCCTGGGGTAAAATGGGCAGCCCGATTCGCCGCCCACAGCAACAAGAAGGACCACCATGACTGCCAGCCGTATCCATAAGATCGCGAAGGAGGTCCGGTGCGAAGTGCGCACCGACGAACTCAGCATCGCCCTGTACAGCACCGACGCATCCATCTACCAGATTCGCCCACTCGGTGTGGCCATGCCGCGCAACGCGCAGGAGACGGCCGTGCTGGTGCAAGCCGCGGCCGCGGCCGATATTCCGCTGGTGCCGCGCGGCGCGGGTACGGGGCTGGCCGGCGGGGCCGTGGGGCGCGGGCTGATCGTTGATCTTTCACGGTACAACCGCGGTATTGGTGACTTCAACCGGGACGAACGCACCGTGCGTGTCGAAGCGGGGGTCGTGCTGGACCAGCTCAACAACTTTGGCAGGCCCCACGGGTTGTGCTTCGGGCCGGATGTGTCGACCAGCAGCCGCGCGACCCTCGGCGGTATGATCGCCAACAACTCGTCGGGCGCACGCGCGCCCATTTATGGCACAACCATCGACCATGTGCGGTCCGTCGAGGTGGTGCTCGCCAATGGCGCGGTTGTCGAGGTGGGTGCGGACATGCCGGGGATGCAGGAACGTATCGCCGACATCGACGCGCGTATCCAGGCCATGGCCCCGGAAATCCGGGCACGTTTTCACGGTGGCATCGTGAAGCGATATCCCGGCTACGGGCTCGACCGCTACCTGCGCGCCGGACGCCCCGACCTCAGCAAGCTGATCAGCGGCAGCGAGGGCACCCTGGGGCTCGTGACCGCTGCGACGGTGAGCCTCGTGCCGTTGCCGAAGAAGAAAGGGCTGTGTCTCATCTATTTTGATGACCTTATCGAAGCCATGCAGGCGACGGTCGAGCTGCTCGATCTCAAGCCGGCGGGCATCGAGCATATCGATGACGTACTGCTCGACCAGACGAAGGGCCAGCGTGAATTTCAGACGGCCCGCGACATCATGCAGCTCGATGAAAAACCGGCCAAGAGCATGCTCATGGTCGAGTTTTATGAAGACGAGATGGATAAAGTGCACCAGGTGCTCGCGATGAATCTCGGGGTACGCACGCAGGTGTGCGAGAACGCCGGGGAAATGACCCATGTGTGGAACCTGCGTAAGGCGGGGCTCTCGTTGCTGACCGGGCGGCCGGGAGCGGCGAAGCCCGCCGCCGGCGTCGAGGATGCGTGCGTTCCGCCCGAGCACCTGCCCACCTACGTCGCCGACTTACTGGAAGTGCTCGCACCGCTCGGGCTCGAGGCGTCGTTCTACGGGCATACGGGATCCGGGTTGCTGCATGTGCGGCCGGTGGTCGATCTGCACAATGCCGAAGATATCAAAAAGTTTCGCGCCGTGGCCGATGCGGTATCGGCGCTGACCAGGCAGTATAACGGTTCTCTCGCCGGCGAGCATGGCGTGGGCATCGCGCGCACGGAGTACATGGCCGAGCAGATAGGCGAGGAACTCATCGCGCTTATGCGCGGCATCAAGGGCATCTTCGACCCGGACAGCCTCATGAATCCGGGCAAGATTTTTCCGAACGACGAAGTGCGAATAGACACGAATCTGCGCCAGGGCGCGGGCGCGCGGGTGCCCGTCCCCTTTGAAGAACGCCTCGCGTACGCCGCGAAGGACAAGAGCTTCGCCGGCAACCTCGAACAGTGCAACGGTTGCGGCGGCTGCCTTAAGGACACGCCCACCATGTGTCCCACGTTCATCGCCACGAGAGAGGAAATCATGTCCACCCGCGGCCGCGCCAACACCATCCGCGCTGTCCTCGAGCGGCGCCTGGATGAAGAGGGCGACCCGTTGCTGTCCGGCGTGCTCGACGAAGCGCTGTCGAACTGCCTGTCCTGCAAGGCCTGTGAGACGGAGTGTCCTTCGAATGTAAATCTTGCGCTGTTGAAGGCCGAACTGCTTTACGCCAAACAGCGGCAACACGGCGTGTCGCTGGCGGAGCGGATCATCAGCCGGGTCGATTTGCTCGGGAAACTTGGCGCCATTACCCCCGGTCTCGCCAACCAGAGCTTGCAATGGGGCTGGCTGCGGGCGCTCATGGAAAAAACCATGGGGATCGACGCGCGGCGGCCTTTGCCGCCTTATGCCGCTGAACGGTTCGATACATGGTTCAGAAAGCACACACCCCGGACCACCGGCGAACGCGGCCCGGTGATCCTGTGGAACGATTGTTTCGTGAACTACAACGAGCCGGAAATAGGCAAGGCAGCGGTGAAGGTCTTCGAGGCCGCCGGTTACGAGGTGCGCCTGCCGGCGGGCCACGCCTGTTGCGGGCGGCCGGCTTTCTCCATGGGCCGGCTCGACGTGGCCGAACGCTTCGGCAGGCAGAACCTGGCACTCTTGCGCGACGGCGACACGCCTATCGTCTTTCTCGAAGCGTCGTGCTTTTCCATGTTCATCGAGGATTACATCGAGCTGAGCCTGGACAACGCGCCCAAGGTGGCCCAACGATGCCACTTGTTCGAACGTTTCATTCACGACCTGCTGGAACATGCGCCAGACGCCATCGCATTCGACACCACGCCGCGGGTAACCGCTATCCATGCGCACTGCCATGCGAAGGCGCTCACCAGCACGAAGATCATGCCGGCCCTCGCGCGGCGTATTCCGAACAACGATGTGACGCTTCTGGATACCGCGTGCTGCGGCATGGCGGGCGCTTTCGGCGCAAAAAAGACGAAGTACGACCTGTCTGTGCAAGTTGGCCAGGATCTCGCCGACAAGTTGACGCCCTTCCCTGCCGACGCAAAGGTTGTGGCTTCCGGCACCTCGTGCCGTCACCAGATCGAGCACCTGACCAGCCGCGACCCGCTGCACATGGCCGAACTCCTCGCCCAGGCATTGGCCCCGGCGAAGGCGCCCGCGGCAGTTGAAGGATAGCCGGGGTTTCCCGGTTCACGCTACGCGGAGAAGCCGGCACACTCCACAGTGCGCAAGGCTTGGCCATAGCGGCCAGTCGTGCTCAGTGGCGCGCCCGTGGGCTACACGTTAGCGGTGTCTTATCCATGCACGCCCATATGTCCGCCGCTATTACATAGGTTCGTATGTCCACCCCGGCCTCCGGCCCTCGTCTTGGGGGCTTGCGTGGCGCTTCGACGTTTCGGCTCGCGGGTACGCTCGCCCTCCCTTTTGCGCGGTACGGTTATATT